>JABJJO010000216.1 GCA_018660825.1 Planctomycetaceae bacterium
AAGTAGCATTGTCGTCGCTTGGTACAAGTGTTTTGATCATTGTAATTTCGGTTTTGCGATCGACGTAATCATACCAATCCATATCGTTTGCCGGCTCAGGCAACTTGGGAAACCAGCCGACGATTTCATCGAGGTGTTGCTTGTTGCAGTAGTGACTTAATGTTGCGAGACAGCGTCGAAGTTGCTCGGTGGTGGGATTCTGTAGCGCGAAATCCTTGAGGACGGTATTCCCTTGAGAAGTCTGTAGTAACACATAACCGACTGTTTCACCGGTGTCACTACATAGCCAAAACCACTGGTCATCTTTATGTTGTTGGACGATGTGTTCCCAATGATCGTCGTTACGATGAATAAAAAAAGGCTTTTCCTGGAAGTGCTGTTGGTAAATATTGGACAGTGCTTGGAGGTGCTCGGTGGAATCAAATGGCTGTAACTTGAAACAGTCGCCTTCCGTAACGGACGTGTTCGATTTGATACAGATGTTGGGAGCCGCGCTGACTTGATAGCCTAGTCGCTCATAGTAACTAGGAGCGATGTCCGAGAACAGCAGGCTCCATTTAACACCGGCCTGTTGCTCCGCGTTTTCTACAAACTCAAACAACTGAGGTACAAAACCTTGTCCACGATCTTCTGGTCGCGTGTGAACGCACCCGATAAAGATTGCCGGTTCAATGGAATCAGCAAGGCTAAGTTCGAAGGGAAAGGCGCCAAGTGAACATGCAACCGTACCGTCAACACAACCGACGTACCAAGTAGCGCGTTGATGATGAGGTGAAACTAATCGTTGTTTGACGAAGTTATCAATTTGGGAATCGCCACCCCAGAATTCATGGACATTGCGAAATGCCGACGCTTTTTCAACTGAGTTTGCAAGGTGACAATCTAGTGGAGGCGTAGACATTGGGCTATTTGTATTTCCAATATTCGTCAAAAAACCCCGCGTCAACTATCTTGCCGGGGACAACATCATTGGGGGCAGTGGTGATATCGATGACAGCCCAGTCGGGCAGTTTGGGGTTTTGTAGCGAGTTGGTGCGATCGTGGCCTTCGCGATGGGTTGGACCACTGTTGATGACAATATATTTTTCAGGTGCCGTTGGATTGGGCGTAATTAAAATAGGTACGTGTGTCCGGACATCATAATCTTTATTGTTGATATGTAATTGCTTAGTATCCCATTGGATCACACCAGTTTTTGTGAACGAATTTGAGAGCAGTTGTTTGAGCACTGAATTAGTTTGGAAATCACCCCATAGAATTAGATTGTAATTTTGCTGATCTTCCTTTGTGACGAATTTGTCTAGTTTGATGCGAGGTGTACCGCGATACAGTGATCGCCAGCGGTCAAGAAAATGTTGCGACTCAAATTTGATCCAACGTTCGACTTGGGGGTTTTTCGATACTCCGCTAGGCAATACCACCAAGAAAGGATCTAAAAAAGCATCATCAATTGGGCCTTGCAGTTGTGGACCTTTGGAAATGCCTGCGGCGCGGTGATCGCCCAGTTTCCAATTTTTTTCAACCCTCGTGAAAACGACTGTTGCCCTGGATTGTTTTTCGGGCAGTGAAATAGAGTTACCATCAATGATGACGCTTCTAAGAGGACCTAACGGTCCAAATATTTTCTTCTCGATTTGAAAACAGGTGATATTTGTGGTTTGAATATCAACGACTCCATTGTCACGGATCTTCCCATCGATACGTGAGTCGAGCCAGTGCTGAGTGAGTTGCAAAGCTTGCACCCAGTGCATCCGGTTATATCGCAGTGTCCTAGTTTGCAAGTGGATTTCTGAGGGAACATCCACTTGGCCGGTAGTCGCCGCATGTTCCATGCGTTGCATAATGTCCGCGAGCGATTCAGGAGCATAGCGATGCCCCATTTTGGGGCCAATGATATGGGTTAACGTTTGACCTTCCGCAATAAATGCACGCTCCATGACTTGAGCTGCCTGTATCTGTTTGTCGATTTCCCCGCTGTAAGCGACAACTGGAACATTAAACAGATTGCGGACATATAATGGGATATCATAGGTTCCCCATAATGTTTGCACGTAGGGGGATGGATAGTTTTCGGGTTTGAGCTTTATATACTCTTTGGTTTCAGCGAAGCCCGCGCCAGGTGAGACGGCGACCCAGTGATCAGCATAATGGGCACCAACGTGCCAAGCTCCTGCACCGCCCATTGAAAAACCCATCAACACGATTCGCTGGGTATCAATGTTGTAGTGTTGTTTTACGTTTTCAATACATTCGAGCACGTCAATTTCACCAGCTGATTTAAAACCCATGCAATGGCGCCCAAACGGGTGCAAGACAATGGCATTGCTGGGCGCAATGCGACCTGCTCGTGTCATTCGCTGGTGGATGAAATGCATGTCCGTGGTTTTATCCCCACGGCCATGCAGCCAAACATAAAGCGGTACTGATTTGGTCAAATTGAGGTCTGCTGGGATCTCCAATCCGTAGGGTTGTGCTGAGCCATCAATGCTCGAGTAATAACCGCGGACCACCAGGCCGTGAGCTTGGTGCCAATCTTGCTTGCCGGATGCTAGCAATTTGACGCGACGTTCTGCTTCAGTTAGAACCGCTTCAGCAACTGCGATTTGCCCCTGTGAATAGAATTCGGTGAATTCAACGGCTAATTCAACACTTTCGATAAGTGTTTGAATGTCAGCAGACAGGTTGACGGATTTCGAGGCAACATTACTCCGTACATCTTGGATTACCGTTCTAGGGATTTGTGGTAACTGCATTGCAATGTTTAGGGCGGCGAGCCGCGACTTGAATTTGGCAATGACGCCTGTGTCTACTTGGATACCTGCCGGTGGAATCTTGCGGGTGATGGGTGCAATCGGCGGTAGTTCAGACTTGTCTCGTAAAACGACAGTGTTCTTAAGTTTAGTGCCGAAGCGTCGATGGAATTGGTCAGGCGTAAGTGGCGTGGGAATTTCGTCATCGGTGCGGGTAATCCACTTGTCAAGTTCACCACTGAGTCGTGACTTGATCGCAGCTGTCGTCGGATCGGCGATAATATTGTTTAGTGAATAAGGGTCCTGCTCAAGATCGTATAATTCCTCGGCAGTTCGAGGGACAACAAAGCATTGTCTCTGCTGTGGAGTTAATCTTCCCTGGGATTCTAACTGTTGCATTGCGTTGTACGTCAAACTGCGGACGGCGTCGGCTGGCGGTGTGGCTGGAAATTCAGGGAATGAGTTACGTATGTAAAGGTACCGTTTGTCACGAACGCTCCGCTCATGTGCAGCGTAGTCATGCCAATTGTGTTCAGCAAAAACGTATTCTCGTGTACTTTGCCCCGTTGCATCTAATAACGGAACAAATGACTTACCTTGAAATGTATCCTGTGGATTAGCGGAGTTATTGATTCCAGCAAGTTCGAGTATGGTGGGGGCGATATCAACGCTGCTTACTAAGTTTTTGTTAACCAACTTCGTTTTGATTTTACTGGGCCAATGTACGATGAAGGGCGTACGGATGCCACTGTCGTAGAGCGTTGTTTTACAGCGTGGAAATGGTCGGCCGTTGTCTGCCATAACTAAAATAAATGTGTTGTCCAATTCCCTTTGCCGTGTTAGTTCAGCAACCACTTTGCCAACGTACTCGTCCATGCGACTGACTTCGTCGTAATATTGACCTAAATCGGACCGAGTGAGATCGGTGTCTGGTAAATAGGGTGGCACCACAATGTCACTTGGTTCGTGCTGTTTTTCAATGGCGTTTGGTGACCAGCTTCGATGAGCGTCGTATGAAGCAAACCACATAAAAAACGGTTTGTTAGGTGTTCGGTTTTTCAGCGTGCTGACCCATTGTTCACATCCGCTAGGGCTGCCATTGGTAATTGCGTCAAAGTGTTTACGAGGAGCGGTGCCAAGATGCCACTTGCCAGATGCGGCAGTGTAATATCCGGCGGATTTTAATAGCTGGGGAAAGACGATTTGATTTATGGGCAATGGTTGGTGCAGTTCACCAGCACCAGTTGAATGTGGATAGCGGCCAGTCATGATGCTACAGCGACTAGGACTACAGGAACTGGTTGTTAAAAAGGCGAGGTCAAACCGGATGCCATTTTTTGCTAGTTGGTCAACATGTGGAGTTTGAATATGGGGGTGGCCATAGGCGCCATAATCATTCCAACTAATATCATCACCGATGATGATGACAAAATTTGGGCGATCGTCAGCAAGTGAAGTTGCTGGGGCCAACCATCCATCCAGAGCCAAAAGTAAAGCGATTGCCAGAAGTAGAGGAGATTTGATGAAAAATGTCATGGGCACTCGTGTCGTTGTTGAGGTTATTTGTCGTTCGACCTTTTGAGATCAAAATATCATTATACTTTAGATTGCACGCGCTGGATGCTGCTGTGATAAAATGAAATATCCGTATCCATTATTACCAATATTGAAAGCTGAACCGTTGCGCCCATCTTTGCCTCGAGTTATTACAGATGACAAGTTATCAGATAATCTGCATGAGCTGCTGGAAGGGAAAATCGAACGACTTCCGTGGGTAACGATCGATGGCCCAGCGGATGATTCAGTGGATGGCATTTTAACGTTTGGACACCATGCCGTGACAGCGGCACAAATGGCTAATTTTTCCCAGCTAAAGGTGGTTAGTAATTATGGTGTTGGAGTGGATCACATCGAAGTCGCCGCTGCTACTGAATTGGGAATACCAGTGGGCAATACTCCCGACGTATTAACGAGTACTACGGCAGACATGGCACTGACGTTGATGTTGGCGGCGGCACGTCGAGTTCGTGAAGGTGACCAATACGCACGGTGTAGTGAATTTAAGGTGTTTGATCCAGCTTATATGTTGGGCACTGAAGTACATCATCAAACGGTTGGCATTATTGGCTTAGGCCGAATTGGATACCAAATTGCTCGCCGATGTGCCGCTTTTGATATGGAGATTGTATATCACAAACGAACACAACTTGTGGACAATCCGGATCAATTGAATTTGACGTACACCAGTTTAGAGGAATTATTGAATCGGTCGGATTTTGTGATTGTGATATGTCCTCTTACTGATGAAACTACCGGTTTGATTGGTGTGCAAGAATTGGCCATGATGAAAAATTCAGCGGTGCTAGTGAATGTCGCTCGAGGTCCAGTTGTTTGCACTGAGGCATTGACCGTCGCACTGCGGGAAAAACAAATATATGCAGCTGGTTTAGATGTAACGGATCCTGAACCACTACCACGTGATCATGAACTACTAACGCTCGACAATGTAATTATCACTCCACACCTTGGAAGTGCTACGATACAGACCCGGCGCAAGATGGCCGAGTTAACGGTTGTAAATTTAATGCTGGGACTTGCCGGAGAACCATTGGCACATAGCGTCAGTTGAATGTGTGATGAGGATAAGTACTCAAGACGGTAGATTGACACGAATTTAACATGAAATTGAAAATCCCATTTCTGCTTCTGACTGTATTTTTATGTGTCAGCACCTCCGTTTTTATTCATGCTGATGAACCAATGGATTTTTCCGCGCAACAGATTGAGTTTTTTGAAAACAAGATTCGGCCTTTGTTGATCTCGCATTGCGTAGAGTGCCATGGAGCGGACGTGCAGGAGTCTGAATTACGATTAGATTCTCGCGCAGCAATTGTCCAAGGTGCGGTCGCAGCAAAAATTGCCACCGTGCTTTCCTATGCTGGTGAGGTGAAGATGCCACCAGACGGTAAGTTATCAGATACTGAGATTGCAGCGGTGAAACAATGGGTGGCCATGAAGATGCCGTGGCCCAGTGGTGAGCAAGCCATGATTGCCGGCGCCGCTACGTACGACACGATTCGACAGCAACATTGGTCTTTTCAGCCGGTGCAACAACCAGCGATTCCGACAGTGCAAGATAAACAGTGGCCGGAAAACCGCTTAGACTATTTTATATTGGCGAAGCTTGAAGCTGCAGGGCTTGCACCCTCACCCACAGCAGATCGACGGACGTTAATTCGACGTGTTATGTTTGATTTAGTCGGGTTACCTCCGACGCCGCAACAAGTTGCACGGTTTATCAATGACAAACAACCAAGTGCTTATGAGAGGTTGGTTGATCGAATATTGGCGATGCCACAATTTGGTGAACGTTGGGGACGACATTGGCTCGATGTCGCACGTTATAGCGACACTGTTGGCTACAACTTTATGCGTGAGCGTCGGTTTCCGTTTTCATATACATATCGTGATTATGTGATTCGTGCGATTAATGAAGACCGACCTTACGATGAATTTGTACAACAGCAGCTGGCAGCTGACTTGTTAGTGCTCGAGGATAAGCGAGATCTAGCGGCCATGGGGTTTTTGACCGTCGGGAGACAGTATCGCAATCAACAGTTGGACGTCGATGACAAAATTGACACCGTGACTCGCGGAGTACTCGGTCTGACCGTGGCTTGTGCGCGTTGCCATGACCACAAGTACGATGCGGTCGCAACGGAAGATTATTATTCACTGTTTGGGGTGTTTGCCAGTTCAAAGAAGCCAGCGGAGTTACCTCTCATACAGAGCGAAGAAGACACGATTGGCTTTGCCGAATTTAGTAAAGGATTGGCTGAAATCCAAGCCGAGATCGATAATTACGATCGCGGTCGCGCCGCTGAATTTCGTAAAACGTTCCGTAATCAATTGACGGAATATTGGGTCAGGGCGGTGGGAAATCCAAATGATGAACAAATAAAAGGGTTGGATTTTCTTACGGTAAATCGGATTCAAATTCGCCAAGGGCAGACTCAGGCATGGCGCGCGTGGCTGGTTCAACAAGCACAATTGGATCATCCCGTACTTGGGGTTCTTAAGGCTTTAGCAACGGTGGCGGACCAAGAGTTTGCCGCTGCAGCGATGATGGTCAGGCAAAAACTTAACTCACTTGAAGAAGGCACGCAAACGGGGCAAATCAATCCTATTATTAAACAGCGGTTTATTGATAACCCAGTGTCCAATAAAATTCAACTCGCACGTCTTTATGGAGATTTATTACAGGAGTTGCATCGGCAAGTTACGTCAGCGGGCGAAAAATTAACGGCGGCACAACAACAAGTGTATCAACTCGTTATTGCCCCAGGCACACCCACAGATGTAACGTTGCAAAATGTCACCCAGTTTTATAATCGCGACGACACCAACAAACGTGCGCCTTTGGTAAGCAAAATTGACAAGCACAAAGCATTTTCGCCGGGCAACCCTCCGCGCGCAATGATCCTTCAGGAAAACCCAAATCCCTATGACCCCCGAGTATTTATCCGCGGGCAAGCGGGTAGCAAAGGCGACGCGGTTCCCCGGCAGTTTTTATATGTATTGGCTGGACCGGAACGCAAACCATATAAAAATGGTAGTGGTCGTCTCGAACTTGCTCAAGATTTATCGTCATCCAATAATCCACTCACCCGTCGAGTTCTAGTGAATCGATTGTGGATGCATCACTTTGGATCATCATTCGTGGTAACACCAAGTGACTTTGGTGTGCGGTGCCCAGAACCTGTTCAGTTGAATGTAATGGATCACTTAGCCACGTTATTGTTAGGGCATCAGTGGTCGATGAAAGCCATTCACCGAGAAATTGTGTTGTCCGCTACGTATAGGCAATCTTCAGATTATCGCTCGGAGGCCAGTGAAATTGATCCGGAAAATGAATTGTATTGGCGTATGAATCGGCAGCGTTTGGAATATGAAATTCAGCGGGATTCAATGCTAGCGGTTCTCGATGAACTAGATTTAAAGATGGGTGGTTTGTCGGAGGATTTAACGAATTCGACTTCGATTCGTCGGCGCGCGGTGTACACATTTATTGATCGGCAAGATTTACCTAATTTGCTGCGAGTGTTTGATTTTCCGAACCCAGACCAGCATAACGCGCAGCGCTCCAATACGACTGTTCCTCAGCAAGCGTTGTTTTTGATGAATTCTCCCGCCGTGCTGCAACGTGTGCAGCGATTCGTGGCGAGTACGACCTTCCAGTCGATTAATAAACCCGATCGCATCGAGTATTTGTACCAACGGTTTTTTCAGCGTTTGCCTAGCGAGGCGGAATTAGAGGTGAATCAGCAGTTTGTTAAACATGGTGCAGCGGCAGGCCAAGATAGCCGTCAAGTTTGGCAACAGTTGGTACAGTTGTTGTTGATGACCAATGAATTTAATTACCGCGACTAGAGTCTTGCAGCGAGAGCATCGATTTTGTGTTTGGCGACTATGCTAACCAATCTGTTTTTACTTCACCGTGAACATCGGTGAGTCGATAGTCTCGGCCAGCGTAGCGGTATGTTAGTTGTTTGTGATCAAATCCGAGTAAATGCATCATCGTGGCGTGTAAGTCGTGTACGTGGACCGGGTTTTCTTCCGCTCGAAAACCGAAATCATCGGTCGCACCATAGGCTTGACCTCCTTGAATGCCTCCACCGGCGAGCCACATGCTGAAGCCCCAGTGGTTATGGTCACGGCCATTAATACGTCCTTGATTGGCACCCGCTTGAGGTAATTCGACGGTGGGTGTTCGCCCAAACTCGCCACCCCAAATAATCAAGGTTTCTTCAAACAACCCAAGTCGTTTTAGGTCAGACAACAAAGCGGCGATCGCGCGATCTTGCTCTCCTGCTAAACGCCGATGGTTCTTTTCGATGTCATCATGATTGTCCCAAGGTTGGCCTTGCCCGTGCCAAAGTTGTACATACCGTACTCCGCGTTCTACAAGTCGCCGGGCGATCAACATCTGACGCGCTGGATGTCCGGGGCCGTAATTGTACAAAACGTGAGATGGTTCATCGGACACATCAAAGACATCACTGGCTTCCATTTGCATGCGATACGCTAATTCATAATTTTCGATGCGTGCATCTAGTTCTGCATCTTCGCCGCGTTGTTCCAAGTGTAATTTATTTAGCGCTCGCAAGGCGTCGAGTTGTCGGCGTTGATCTTTAAGGTTAATGGACTTGTTCTTGATGTTTTGAATCAGTTTGTCGACGCTGCGATGTTGGCTATCAATAAACGTACCTTGGTAAATTCCAGGTAAAAATGCGGACTGCCAGTTCTGTGCGCCTTTGATTGGATAGCCTTTAGGAGACATCGCAATGAATCCGGGTAAATTCTGGTTTTCTGTTCCTAACCCGTAGGTTACCCAAGAGCCAACACTGGGCCGTGCTAAAATGGACTCCCCACAGTTCATAAGCAATAATGACGGTTCATGATTGGGAACATCGGCATGCATACTTCGCACCACACAGATGTCATCGATGTGTGCTGCGGTTTTTTTAAATATTTCACTGACTTCAATGCCGCTTTCGCCGTACCGTTTGAATTTGAAGGGTGACGGGAAGCAAACACCCGTTTTTCGTTCGGTTCGCAGGTTACTATAAGGCAACGGTTTTCCGCCGTGTTTGGTCAACTCAGGCTTCGGGTCAAACGTGTCGACATGAGACGGGCCACCGTTACAAAAAATATGGATTACGTGCTTGGCTTTTGCCGGAAAGTGCGGTTTTTTGGGCGACAATGGTGTCTTAATCACTCCCTTGCGTTGCTGGCCACTGAGCATACCCGCGTCACCAAATAGGCTTGCTAATCCAAGCATCCCAAATCCAGTGCCACTGCGCTGTAATAACCGTCGCCGAGACATCCCGCTCACGAGTGCCGGATCACTTTGATGGATGCTATGGTTCATGTCGATCCATTAGGATTGGTTTGTTAATGGGGAGGGATTATTAGTTGTCGTCAGTATTTGTGAGCGGTTCCCATTGATTGGATTCGGCAGCGCGAAATATCGCTTCGATGGTCTGCATGTTACCAACGGCGTCTTCAATCGGCGTAGGGACGGCAGTGTCATCAAGGATCGCGCGGGAAAACAAATCTCCCTGGATTGTGTATTGGTCACAAATATCGAACTCGATTTCTTCAATCACAGCATCTTGATTTTGAAACCACAGGCGACATGGTTTAGCGGGTGGTGCATTAAAAGGGATTTCAATTTCAACGCGGCCTCGGTCACCAAAGATTTGCACTCGTTGATAAGGTGCCATTTGTGTCGAGCACGTAAATGTTGACGTGCCGTTGCCAAAATCCATGATCGCACTTGAGAGGATATCCGTTTTGAAGTTTGGGTCAAACTCGGCTATTGCGGACACCCGTAGTGGTTCAGCGGCAAATATAAAGCGAGACAGGCTGATGGGATAACAGCCGATGTCCATCAATCCGCCGCCGCCAAGGTCCGCTCGATTACGAATATTATTCGCTTCTATGTTGTGGTATGAGAACAGCGAGTTGATTGTTTTAAGTGTGCCAATACTGCCATCACGGACAAGCTCACGGGCTTTTTGCCACTGTGGGTGGTGGCGATACATGAACGCCTCCATGACTTTCAACTCGGGGTGCGTCTGAGCTGCGTCTACAAGTAATTGTCCTTCGGCACTGGTCAGGGCAATTGGTTTTTCACAAAGTACATGTTTGCCGTGCTCTAGAGCGGCGATGGATATGGGTACGTGCAGGTGGTTGGGCAGTGGATTATAGATAGCATCGATTTCAGGGTCTGCCAGCAATGCCTCGTAGCTAGCATATGCTTTGGGGATCCCTAGCGAGGTGGCCGCGGTGTCGGCTGATTCTTGCGTTCGCGAAGCGATGGCTTGAATGTCGCAGTATTTACTTTGTTGCATTGCCGGTATGACTTGTTTCATACCAATTTTAGCGGTGGAAATTATTCCCCAGCGGATTTTGTTAGCTGACATAGTTTTCAATCATGTTGGTGCAATTGATTATCTACCGATGAAGATACCAAATTATTGGTTCTCATTAAACTCGTAGTGAGAGATTCCTGCAGTTTGTTTTTCGTTTCATCCCTCGCGCAACAATCCCAGCGGATGACTTAGGGTCGATATCTGTTATCATGTGTTGTACTTTGGAATAGCCGGTTTTATCTTTACTAATGGAAAATTTGTGGACTCATCGTTTGTAAAACCTAAGATGTCACGTGCCAAGAAAATTAGTTTGTTGGTGCTGGTTGTTGTAGTTGTAGTTGTTGTAGTTGTTGTAGTTGTTGTAATTTCCGGCGGGTGGATTGCCAATAATTTCGATATTGAACGTAATCGACAGGCACAACTGATAGAAAATAAACGTAAACTCGATCAGCAGATCCAAAATGTTAAGCAAATAAGCGATGTGGAATTAACGAAGAACGAACATCCAATGGATCCGGTGTTATTACTCGCCCGCAAATCATTGAATCATATAAGCGAAACCATCACGGATTACACAGCCACGTTAACTCGCCAAGAACGGATAGGTGATATTCTGACCGAGAAGAATACATCACGAGCGAAAATCCGCAATGAGCTGAAAAATCAACCATTATCGGTGTATATCCATTTCACCCAACCGGCGGGCGTCCGCGGGCGAGAGGTGATTTGGGTCGACGGGGAAAATGAAAATAAAATTACAGCGCACGAAGGTGGGCTGTTAAATCTATTTCGCGTCGTACAACCACACGATGGTTTTATTGCGATGATGGGTAGTCGCTATTCGATTGCGGAGACGGGCATCCAACGATTGATGGCAACGTTAATTCAACATGCGTTGCACGACCGAGAATATGGTGAATGCGAGGTGCAGTTATCCGAAGTACAATCGGCAGGTGTGGCTTGTCGTCGAATTCGAGTGGTCCATCCATTCGAACGTGAACATTTCATCTTTCATATTGTTGAAGTTGACATCGATTTGCAACGTAATATCCCTGTTCGATTTGCATCGTGGATGTGGCCGGAAATTGATGGTGCAGTACCCCCGTTAACGGAAGAATATATTTATACAGATATCAAACTTAATGTCGGCTTAATCGACGATGATTTTAATCCGGACAGCGAACAATATAGCTACCCCGACTGACCCGAGTTCGCCGACCGTTTGTTTTACCTTTGCGAATAAAAAATAGTCCTATGGAAAACAAATTTAGTAACGCCTTGATAACCAAAGCAAATTGGTCCGAGGAAATCGAAAAGAGTTGTCAGGCGATAATCGAGGACCTCGTTGTTTCCGCCGACATTGCGATTGTATTTGCATCTCCACATTTTGCCGACGAGTTTCAAGAAATAGCAGATGCGATTCAAGAGACGTTGCAGCCGATCAAGATGATTGGTTGTGTGGGAGACAGCATTGTCAGTGGTGGTCGCGAAATTGAAGGGGACCCTGCGATTACTATCTGGGCTGCTGCATTGCCGGATACAAAGATTGAAACATCACATTTATTATTGGAACGCGTCCCCGATGGCGGATTTATATCAGGCACGGAAGAGTTGCCACTTGAACAAATCACGGCGGCCGCCGAAGCGGCGTTGATTGTCCTTGGCGAACCGTTTAGCTTTCCCGCTGATCTGTTGTTGTCTCAATTGTCGGCAGATTATCCGGAGTTACGAGTGTTAGGTGGAATGGCATCGGGATTCCAACAGCCCAGTAGGAATTTAGTGCTAGTTAACGGCACCGTGCATTGTGCAGGAGCTGCTGGGTTGCTCATCGATGGTGGAGTCAAAGTGTACAGTGTTGTTTCCCAAGGCTGTCGTCCGATTGGCGATCGATTAGTGGTCACGAAAGTCGAGCGGAACCTAGTCCTCGAGTTGGGCGGAAAACCAGCACTGCAGGTGTTGGAAGAAATGTTTATTAACTTGCCGACAAGTGACCATGATTTGATGAGCAAAGGATTTTTCTTGGGACGCGTTATTAGTGAATATCAGGATGATTATGAAATGGGGGATTTCCTGATTCGCAATGTGATGAGTGTGGATAACGAACGTGGAGCTGTTGTTGTTAATGATTATTTTCAGGTAGGACAGACGGTTCAATTTCAAGTGCGCGACGAGGCGTCGGCCAGCAGCGAATTGCGACAATTGTTGGAAAAAAATGAGCCGTCGGAAGTGAAAGGTGGCCTAGTATTTACTTGTAATGGTCGTGGTACCCGATTGTTTGCGGAACCCGATCATGATGCTGGGGTTATAAAAGAGACCGTTGGTGAAATCCCATTGGCTGGGTTTTTTGCTCAAGGTGAAATTGGTCCAGTTGGCGGCGAAAATCATATGCATGGGTATACGGCGAGTGTTGTGTTATTTGAGTGAGGTTTATTATGAATGCAAAGAGGAAAAAAAATTGGTGGTCCGCACTGGCCATTTTGTTCATAGCAACGACTGTGGTTGGTATCGAGGTAGTCGCAGATCAATCGCGCGGTAAGAAAGCACTCGCTGCTCTGCAAGATTATGTAGGAACATGGAAAGGGGCTGGCCAAGTTCGACGTGGATCAACGCAGGGCGCCTGGATTGAAGAGAGTGAATGGGTGTGGCAATTTGATAAACAGGGCGCAGCCATTGTGCAGAAAAGCGCTAAGGGTAAGTTTGTAACGCAATTGGAACTGCGAGCTGCTGAAAAACCGGGCGTGTTTGTAGCAACGGCAAAAACACCCCAAGGTGCTGTGCTTCAATTTGCGGGCGAGCTTAATGCCAGTGGTCGCTTGGTTCTAGTGAATAAGGATCTACAAAATCAAGTGGTGGGTCGTATTTCGATTCGCACGGTAGCCGCAGGGAAACGCATGATTGTGATGTATGAAAAACTATTAACAGGAACGCTGTATTCTCGATTGGGTGAGTTAGGATCAACCCGAAAAGGAAGTATGTTCGGTGGCGGCGCTACAATGATTGAGTGCATTGTTTCAGGCGGCAAAGGCACTATTCCCGTAACGTATAATGGAAAGACGTATTACGTTTGCTGCAGCGGATGTCGAGATTATTTCAATGACAACGCCGCTGAGGTTGTCGCAGCTGCTGCTGATTGAGCTGGCAACGGTATGTCGTCACCCCGACATCGATGTTGAAATACTCAGCAAACTTGTGCCGCGATAACTAACGCTGGTTTGCAGTAACCAGCATTTGCTGTTGGTACCGCATCAGATTTACTTGCAGTTGCGGCAGTAGATCTGACCGCTGCTGATTGGTTGCTTGCTTAATCGCTTGATTTTGGTACGCGATCGCTTTGTCATAATTGCCCGCAGCTGCCGCGACCATGGCGCCTGCAGCAGCATGCTCCGCAGGAAAACTATTGCTGTCGATATTCTCTAAGAGCAGGCGTGCTTGCTGAGGATTGCGTTGGGTTTCATCTGCCGCAGCAGACATCGCAAGAATTGCCATGAGCTGTAATGGCACATCGTCTTCATAAAGAGCAAGTGTTGATTCGAGGTGTGTTTGCGCTCGTGCGAATTGCCCTAATTGCAGGTAACATTTTGCGACCGACGTGAGCCCTTCTTGATTGGCAGGCTCACGTTGAATAACCAGTAGATATTGTTGTAACGCTTGCTCAGGTAAATTCTTTTCAAACAAAGCGTCACCATATTTCATCGCAACGATGTGGTTGCTTGGCCCTAGCTTTGCTGCTTGGCTTAACAACTCCAACGCTTCGTCTGCGTTGCCAGCCGCTTGTGCGAGAATGCCGAGGTTTGCGAGTGCTAGCGAATTTGTTGGCGCTAGTTCTAACGCCTTCAAGAAACATTGTTTGGCATTATCATTTTCACGTAAACGCAAATAAGCGACCCCGAGGTTTAATTGCAACGAGGGATCGGTGGGATCAAGTTCAATCGCATTGAGATAGTTATCGCGAGCTGCTGTAACGTTGCCATGTTTGAATAAATTATTGTCACCGCGAATACGGAAAGATCGCGCGGTGTATTTAGTCTTTTCGAGTTGTGCTTGGAATGGATCCTCCAGCTTAACAACGTCTCGGCCTTTCTTAAATTGCTCCTGATGGTATTTGGCTTGTCGCATGTTTTTCACTTTGCGATATGCCATCATCAAACTGTAATGGACATTGGTTGCTTGCGGTGATGATTCCAATGCCTTCAGTAAATGGTTAATTGCTTCACCGGGGTCACTCTGTAAATATGTTTGGCCAATGGCGAGATGGCAGACCGCATCATCGATATTCGTCCCGACAGTCAATGCTGCTTGAAAGGACGCTCGAGCATCTTCGTCAAGCGTTAGTTCTAGTTGACATTCCCCTAAGTGAAACAGCGTTGCAAGTTTTTGTTTGTCGGTGCCATTTTGTTCATTTAGTAGTTTGCGCGCAATTTTATAATGTGCCACCGCGGTCGCCAAGTCACCGTTTTTTCGCAATGATTGAGCCAAGTGATAATGCCATGGCGCGGGTGTTGCGTCACCGAGAATAATGGCATTGCGGTAACAGATAATTGCTTGGTCGATAATCCCGTAGCTTTGAAAAGCGTCACCGACATTTGCATATTGTTTGGCGAGTTCTGGGAATGTTAGTGGTGTTCCCTCAAAAGTTTGGCTTTGTAGTAACTTTTGCGTCAGCGTTGTAAGTGTTTTCTGAGCGGTTGGATCTAGATTTCCAAATGCCGGTTTTTCAATTAGTTGTACGCCGTTGGGCATATCTGGTTTTGTATCACAGCCAGTTATGAGAGCCAATATTCCCAACCCCAGTGTCGCTAGACATAAGTATGGTTTGGAATATGTTCTGACTTGCAAACGAAGATCATGGGCCATTGGGCACCTCCTCGCCCGCTTGCTGTCGTAGTGTCAGGTATTGGTTTACTGCGATGTCAGACCAACGCTCGACACGCCCATCATGCCAATAAACGGTTATTGTGGCCGATTTGTCGCAATCCGCTAAACCCACGATGACACGAGCATCATTTACTGATAAGTAGCTGCCGTCAGTGCGCGGCACTCGCCATTTCACGGGTTGGTCTGCTTGTTCGATCTTAATGCGACATTGCACAACCGGAGCAATTGACGCCTGTGAGGTGAGTTGAATTCCTAGCCAATGATTTTCAGTACCTACGTTATTGAGGAACAGGCGTGCGGGGCCCGTGTTGTTGCCAACTAAGATATCAATATCGCCATCATTATCAATATCGCCGAAGGAGGTGCCGCGACTAATTTCAACGCCTTCGCATAGCGTGCCCGCGACCTCGGTCATGTCTTCAAATCGTGTTCCGGCTTTATTGTGAAATAGCTGGTTTGCTTGCTGCAATGGGTATTGTTGCCCACTGCGTTGCTGTTTCTCTACAAAATTAGTGGCTCCGTTGGCCATGAATAGGTCGAGCCAGCCATCGTTGTCATAGTCAAACCAAGCAGTTCCGAAGGCGGTAAATCCAATGCTCGGTATGCCCAAGCCGAATGTCTTGGTTTGGTCTTCAAAGTTGCCGTCGCCAAGGTTGATGAAAACGGTGTTGGTTTCGTCGGCCCAGTGTCCCATGATCAAGTCATCATCTCCATCACCATCAATGTCAGCGGCATCAACCCCCATGCTACCTTCGACGAGTCCGTCGGCATTACAAGCACAGCCACGCAGCAAAGCTTCATCGGCAAAGGTGCCGTCTTGATTGTTGATCCACAGTTGATTGGCTGCCGCGTCGTTGGCTACATAAATGTCGATCCATCCGTCACGGTTGAAGTCGCGACACAGGACACCCAGTCCAGGTCCCGAAACACGGGCGATTCCGGATTGAGCGGAGACATCCTGAAAAGTCCCATCCTGATTGTTGATGAACAAGCGATCGGAAACCGGTGTTTCGGTTTGCGGTCCGCAATAGCCAACCGCTCCACTGGGATGATAGCAGCGATGGTGGGTGTCGTAACCAAATGTGACATAGTTACACACGTAGAGGTCTAACCAACCGTCCTGGTTGACATCGACAAACGCCGTGCTGGTTCCCCATTCCGGAGATTCTACTCCGGCGCGCTTGGTGACATCTGTAAATGTTCCATCGTGATTGTTTTGAAATAGTTGGTTTTCACCCCAGTTGGTGACATACAAATCTTGGTAGCCATCGTTATTGTAATCACCTACTGCGACACCCATGCCATACCCTAACGCACGAATGCCAGATTGTTCCGTAACGTTGACGAACTTAACGGTGGTTTTGCCGGCGGCGTCGATTTTGAAGTCGTTGCGGTAGAGTTGATCACGTGGTTCAGACTTGGGCGGGTAGGTGGAATCTTCGAGCGTAGTGTTTTGGCCTAAAAGGGAACCTTGCACGAGGTAAATATCCAAATCTCCGTCGTTGTCAAAATCGAAGAGAACGGTACCCGAGCCCATCAGTTCCGGGAAATAGAGTTCACCAGTCATGCCATTGTAGTGTCTGAAATCTAAGCCAACTTCATGGGTGACTTCGGTGAAAAGATTCAGAGAAACAGCGGTCGTTGGTTGGGGTGTGTTGCCTATGGTGTCTGGTTTGGGTGCGGGATCGGAATCACAGCCACACACAAATAGCAGGCAGCAGGCGCAGCAACGAAGTAGGTTAGAAGTAAACGATTTCATGGGTTTCTTATAACATTAAGGCGGCCGCACGATAAGGGAATTCCTATCGTGCGGCCGCTTTGGGCAATGATCGTCAGAGTTGGAAATAGGTTACTGACACTAGTGAAAACTTGCGAATGCGGCGTGCTTATTTGTTTGTTTGATTAATGGTGATTTCTAATGCGAGTTTGGCTGGCAAGTCCATGTCGGCAATGGTCAGCGTAATTTCGCCCTTAACCTCTAGGTGGATCTTAGAAGTGACAATACGTCCTTTTTCCGCGTCGAACAGCAGCGTAGAAGTCCCTTCGATGATTTCTAAATCGCTTTCGGTTACCGCCGCAGCACCAGGTGTCGCTGCTGGTTGTTCAAAATCAACTTCGGTGTATTTGATTTCCACGTGATGCAGTGTTTTTCCATCTTGCTGAATAGTTCCGAGGTATTTCTGGCTCGATGTCATTTCGAACACGGTGCCCTGTCCGAGCTCGAGAGTCGTTTCAGATTTCCAACTGTCGCCGATGTTTACGGGTTTGTCATTGAATTCATCTATTTGATTTTGTGCTTTCTCTTTTAGTATGTCACCGTCCAACTCGCCACCGAGCATTGCTTTTGCTTGAGCGTCGAGTGCATCCAAACCTTCCGCGTCAACTTCCATTTTTACAATGTCACCGTTCTTGTTATGAACAATAGTGGTGGTTGATTTTGATAATGCTTCCAGTAGGGGCAAAATAAAATCAAGCTGGGTGCCTTGAGGTGTATTTTCGCCGTTGGAGTCGAATTCTAACTCGACACCGCCAGGGAGAGAAATTTTATTTTCAAAGGCCGTATACTTTGATGAATAAGTAACGTTACCAGCGGAATCAGGCTTGCTGACATCGGTTTTCGCAGTTACTTTTCGCATACTCGCCGTATCAATGTCTTGGCCCATAACCGACAAAGTTTGCTTAACTTTGAAATGTAGATTTGTTTCGAAGGAACCTGGGGCTTCGACACGTGGTTTGATTATGATTTGAGCGGAAGCGAGAGGCGCTATCAGTAAAGCGAGCGTCAATGCTTGAAAAAAAGTTCTTTTAAACATGTGCATGGTCCTTGAAAAATAGTGAGTTTGAATATTTGTTTGGTTGAAAATGAATAGACGAGAATGTCCAAAGCAAATTTAATTAGGGAATTTCCCAACTTCGCTTGAGATCTAATGTTAAATGCGCGGTTGTTTTAACCTGTTTCATTTTGAATGTAATATCACCAGTCAGAGATAGGTTCACACTTGACTTGAAGATGCGTCCGTGGTGACTGTCGAACCAATAGGTTTTGGTAGCTTCGACGATCGTCATGGGATCACCTTCAGCGAAGGTTTCTGTGTCGCGAGTGAAGGCACCTTCGTGAAAATTTACAGTGACTTGGTGAAGTGTATTTTTGGTTTTGGGGTGTTCTGTCGTGTTTGAATAGGTGTGTGTGGTTTTAAACAAAAACTGGGAATTGTGGCTAAGCGGAATCGAAATGACTTGATCCCACGATTCACCAATTCTAACTGGGGCAATGTGGTATTGGCTTAATACTTGCTGGCGACGTTTTTTTACAGTCTTGGGGTCAAGTTCCGAGAAGACCAACTTTTGTGTTTCTTCTGGAAGTATGGCAAATGTCGAATCAATCGTTAGGTCGAATATGTTTCCTGATTGGTCGAGCTGGGTGGTGATGGTTGCCTCGCAAATCGCATCAAACAGTGGGACTTCTGCTTTCGAAGCGGTTGAGTCATAGGCAAATCGGATATTGCCCGGCAGTCGCGTTGAATTTTTTAATTGCTCGACAGTCTCTGTAATCGTTACGTGTCCATCGGCGTTGGGTTCTCTGACTTTATGGAGTGTTGTTTTGGTTTGTTGTTGGGTGGTTTTATAGTCGATGTCGTCTAGGACGATCAATTGGGAAAGTTCAAAGGAATGTTCGATTTTGAAGGTGCCGGTTGTGGGCACTTGCGGTGCCAGACTGACTTGACCGTGTAGGCTTTGGTGAGGGCACAAGAGCACCAATAACAACAAGCTGGTTAGTGTTTTGGGCATTTGGTAAGAGCGATATTTATTGAAGAAAAACAGGATAAGATAAGGGATGCTTAGTTATACGATGAACGGGTCGATTTATTCCGTGTAGCGCCAAAAAAAATTATAAATTTGCGTAGAATGTGTGGGCAGCCTGAGGGGGTAAATTAGAGTCGATTGGCCACTTTTACGCTTTATATTGTCCGCTAGATATGCGAAAATGTAAATCCTTCCTTTATTCGCTCGATATACGCCCTTTCCCCCCCCTCCACAACTACTAATCGATATCAAAGCCAATGTACCGCCGCTATATTACTTTTGTTTTTGCTCTGCTTTTGACCCCAGCACTAGTGCTGGGAGATGAACCGGCGACGGAAATGCCGCCCGCCGCACAATTAGAGTTCTTTGAAACTAAGATTCGCCCGGTATTAGTACAGCATTGCTATACGTGTCATAGTGCGGATTCAGATTCCGTTAAAGGCGGGTTGCTGTTGGACAGTCGTAAAGCGATACAATTAGGTGGTGATTCTGGCCCAGGGGTTGTGCCAGGCGAACCGGACGAGAGTGTTGTCTTATCGGCTATGCGATATGAGAGTTTCGAGATGCCCCCCAAGGGGAAGTTGTCTGATGACGTATTGCAGGATTTCGAAACGTGGATCAAACAAGGTGCGGCGGATCCACGCGAAGGTGGTCAGTTAGTTAGCAAAACAGAAATCGATTTCGAAGCGGCAGGTAAGTTTTGGGCATTTCAAAAACCTGTCAAATCTAAATTACCAAAGGTTCGCAATAAAGCATGGATGGCTAATCCAATTGATCGCTATGTTGCTGCTGATTTAGCGAAAAAGCGTTTAGCGGTAAGTGACTCAGCGGGCAAGCGGGTTTTGATTCGTCGAGCGTATTACGATTTAATCGGTTTACCGCCCACGATCCAACAGCAGACAGCCTTTATCAATGACTCGTCTCCCGATGCTTTTGGGAAGGTGATTGAAACATTGCTCGAATCAAAACATTACGGCGAACGCTGGGGGCGTCACTGGCTAGATGTGGCACGCTATGGTGAAGATCAGGCTCATACATTTAAAGCTAGAAAATATCCGCGCGGCTATTACTACCGTGATTGGGTAGTCGAGTCGATAAACGCTGACATGCCGTACAACGAGTTTGTAGTACAGCAACTTGCAGGTGACTTGCTTGACCAACCCAACCTACATGAGCGAACGCCAGCGTTGGGTTTCTTTGCACTGGGACCAGTGTACTATGCCGAGAATGTTGAAAAGGCAAAAGCGGCGGCGGACGAATGGGACGATCGAATTGACACTTTGACCCGCGGCGTGTTGGGGTTGACTATATCGTGTGCTCGTTGTCATGACCACAAGTACGATCCGATTACGACTAGCGATTATTACGCTCTCGCAGGGGTCTTTGCGAGTACTAAATATCAAGAGCGACCCATTGTGTCGCAGGAAATAGTGGCCCAACGGGCGACGGCGGATCAAGCAGTACGTGATCAAGCCTTGGAAATCAATCGCTTTTTAGCACAGGCTGGGAGAACCATTCGCCCTTCCTTGACGGCTGAGATTCCCGTTTACATGCAAACTGTTTTTAAATGGCTACAAATAAAAGATCGAGCTAAAGACAAGAAAAAAGCGTCCGAGAAGTTGTTAAAGGAATCGGGATTGAGCAAGACATTGTTAGATCGTTGGACGAAGTTGCTCGAACAAAAGAAGGAAAAAACTCGTGGTCAATATTCTTTCTTGGCAGATTGGTACAGTTGGCTTGATGCGTTACCCAATGACAAAGATTTGTCCGCAGATGAGACATGCTTAGCGGAAGTGTTAACGTTAGGTGCAGCCTTGCAAACTGCCGTGGAAAGTCGTTTAGATGATCGGCAGGAGTTGTTTGCCGAATTCGGTGTAAACGCAGCGTTTGTGCCTGCTGAAGATTTGTCAGCAGTTACGGTAGGCGTGATTCCTTTGGGAAACTTATTTGATGATAGTAAAGATGTTCCGTTGGAGAGTGCTGTGGCTTCCGATAAGTACGGAGCGGTTGCGGAGACATCCGATTTAGGTGTGCACTTGGTGTCCTATGGCTGGGGAACACGCATTAAAATTGGCCCCGAGATTGATTTCTCGTTTGCCCAAATCGGCTCTGACAGTAACAAGTACGGCAGTGTGACGAATGACGGATGGACGGGCCGAAGTGCGATTTCGACAACAGGGAAAGTGCCAGCCAATAACGAGAAACGACACGAGCAGGGAATTGGCATGCACTCTAATGCGTTGGTGACTTTCGATTTAGATGAAATTCGCCGAGCAGGTTTGATGTCGGTAGGCCAAAAATTCCGGTTCCATGTTGACCGAGCAGGGATGAACGATGATGTCGGAGGTGCTGCAATGTCGAGTGGCTATGCTGCGGTCGTTGTGTCCAAGCCCCACAAAGATAAAAATGTAATGGACGCAATTATTGGCGGTTATGTGAACGGCAAAAAAATGGAAATCACGTTCAGTGACTTTACTTATAATTTCACCGGCGCTATTCCAGCGGCTCTAAAGGCAGACGGCACTTTTGCCGAATTTGATATAGAGATTCCCTCGGACGCTAAATATATTACGTTGATTACAACCGGAGCTGGTGGGCCGACAGATAATACCATCAGTTCCGATCACATGGTGTTCTCAGGTGTACGGATCGAGATGTCACCTTTGCCTGAAACGAAACTAGCAAACACGGAACAAGGTAATAAACGAGAGTTTACCGAGAGTGATCGTCAAGCAGCACTGTTGTTGTCGCAGATGCTTTACGACGAAGGGTTATTAGCACTACCCAGTGGCGAAGTTGAAAAACGATTGCCGGAAGAATTGCAGGTAAAAGCGACTGGGTTGAGAGCTGAAGAAAAGAAACTGATGGATGCGGTCGCTGCAATTCAAATACCGCTGGCCCATTCGCTCACAGATGGTGATGCGCGAGATATGCCGATTTACGTCGCTGGCGATCCAGGTAAGAAAGGGACGATCTCACCTCGTGCGATGCCCGCTATTTTTACAGGTGGTGAATCTGTGCCGTTTCAAACACAGGGAAGTGGTCGGCTTGAATTAGCACAAGCACTAGCGTCCTCGGAGAATCCCTTGACAGCCCGCGTGATGGTTAATCGGATTTGGGCGTCTCATTTTGGTCGAGGTTTAGTTGGGACGACGAGTAATTTTGGTGAGTTAGGTGAGCGTCCAACTCATCCTCAGCTATTGGATTATTTAGCGGTTGAATTTATCGAAAATAACTGGTCGCTGAAACACATGCACCGCTTGATTATGAACTCCAAAACCTATCAACAAAGCAGCGATTTTCGCGAGGATCCGTATGAAGTCGATCCGGATAACCGATTGTTGTGGCGGATGAACCGCAAACGACTTGAAATTGAACCGTGGCGCGACGGATTGTTATACGTTTCGGGAGAATTGGATTTAACATTTGGTGGACCATCGAAAGAATTAGATGACGCTCAGAACAGACGCCGTACGATGTATGGCTTTGTGAGTCGACATAGGCTTAATGAATTGCTGCGATTATTTGATTTTCCAGATCCTAATATTACAAGTGCGGCGCGGAGTGTTACCACGGTACCACTACAGCAATTGTTTGTGCTCAATAGCGATTTTATGTCGAATCGAGCGAAAGCGTTTGCGGAGCGAGTGCAAAAAGAGATGGATGCAGAAGTGCCTCAGCAGATTACTTATGCTTTTGAATTGTTGTATGGCCGAAAAGCAGATGAAGAAGATATTATATTAGGAACTGAGTTTATAGAGACGGTCGCCGAAAGTGATAATATGCAGTCGGCGTGGGAGCAATACGCATTGGCATTGTTAAGCGCTAATGAGTTCCTGTTTGTAGACTGAATTGTGCCATATTGGAAAGAATAGAAGATTAGTTATGAACGAGCCGCAGTTGTTAAATGCTTTAGTGAATAACCAGCCACGATTGTCACGTCGGCAGTTGCTCAAGACCAGCGGCGTTGGATTTGGCATGATGGGGTTGTCGGCGCTATTGGGTGAAGAACAACGATTAGCTGCCGCTACGCGTTCTACCACTCCAACTTCCCCTAAACATCCTCATCACACTCCCCGCGCTAAACACGTCATCTTTCTGTTCATGAACGGCGGTCCATCGCATGTTGATACATTTGACCCGAAGCCAGAATTAAAAGTCCAAGAAGGCAAAGCGGGACGTGGTGGAAAGTACATGCCTTCGCCGTTTTCCTTTGGTAAGTATGGTGAAGCTGGTATTGATATGAGTGAAATCTATCCGCACCTAGGTACCGTCGCGGATGAGTTGTGTGTATTGCGAGGGATGCATACGACGACGCCCAATCACGAACCGGGTTTATTGATGATGAACAGTGGTGTGCAACAACCAGTGCGACCGTGTATGGGATCGTGGATTACTTATGGTCTCGGCACAGAGAATCAAAACCTACCGGGTTTCGTTGTCTTGTGCCCTGGTAAGCCTGTTGTAGGGCCGGCACTATGGGGCAATAGTTTTCTGCCGGGAATTTTCCAAGGTACCCATATCAATAATACAAATATTGATCCTAAAAATGCGATCGGTCACATCACTAATAAAAACCTGTCACCGGAAGTACAGCGGCGGTTGTTGGATCTGTTGCAACGTAGTAACCAGCGTCATTTAGATAAACGAGACGTCGATTTGAATTTAGAAGCACGGATTCAATCGCTCGAAGTGGCCTATGGAATGCAGTTCGAAGCACAGGAAGCATTTGATACGAGTCGTGAAACCAAGAAAACATTAGATGATTATGGTGAAGGCCAGTTTGCGAATGGGTGCTTGGTAGCGCGGCGGTTGGTTGAACGAGGTGTGCGGATGGTACAGATTTACTATGGTTCGGGCCAGCCATGGGATGCGCATGGCAATATCATGGACCACAAGCGCGATGCGGATAAGAGCGATCAACCTATCACCGCGCTGATCAAAGATCTAAAACAACGAGGATTACTCAACGAGACCTTGATTGTGTGGACTGGCGAATTTGGGCGGACGCCGACCGCTCAAGGAAAGACAGGTCGTAATCATCATGCGACTGGATTTACATCATGGCTCGCCGGAGGTGGCATCAAAGGCGGCATGATTTATGGGGCCACTGATGAATTGGGGATGAATGCTGTAGAAAACCGCATGGACGTACACGATCTGCATGCGACGATGCTGCATCTTCTAGGAATAAATCACGAAGAGTTAACGTATCGCTACAGTGGTCGTGATTTTAGATTGACTGACGTCTCCGGAAACATCCAGCATAAAATTATTGCTTGATGAGCGGGGAGGTTTTTAAAGTTTCAATCGAATCGGAGGGGGTTAAGATCGCTTCTATCGGCCCAGTCGGATTGGGGTCAAAATCAAGACAATCCCCAACAATTCACTGTGCCCCAAGAAATAATTAGGGTGACTGAAGGGACTTGAACCCTCGACAACCGGGACCACAACCCGGGGCTCTACCAACTGAGCTACAGCCACCATTGTTAAGGTTCCAATGTAATTTGGTTTGCAATTCTGGGCAAGGGCAGCGAGGGTGTTTGCAACTGTGAATCAAGACGAATGGAATTGTGTCACTGGTGGTGTAACCGTAAGGCGAAAAACGCGGACATTTTCAGTACAATGAAACGTGTCTATAATGTCTATAACCTTCGTAAGTCACGACATTCATTTTCGAAAGCAGGCAATACTTCCCAAGATGTTCCGTTCGCTCCTTATTTTATTGTTTATTAGCTTGCTGGCGATTCCTGGAATTACGGCGGCACACGTTGATGACCCTGTAGATTTCCCAAACCAATTTGAACAATTGGCGGCCAAATGCGATGCATTGAAATTGCCGCAGCAAGCAACGATTACGCGGCAGTGGATTGTTGCCCAGCGGCGCGATCAGCGCGTTGTTTATCCGTTTCAGACAAAAGACTATTTTAAGCCTTTGGCCGGCGATAGTCAGTTAAAACAATTTTGGTGGGCGTCGTTTATGAAACTGCGCCGAGCTCGAGCGGATCATCTTTTTCAGCAAGCGAAAGTACTCGCTCAAGCCGAACCTGCGCAATCGTATCGACTTCTACACGAAGTGTTACACGAAGATTACCGACACGCAGCGGCGCGCAAAATATTGAACTACAGTGATTCCACGGTGTTCTTATTACAGCCCAAACCCATCCGGGCTAAAACGAGGCACGCTTATACTGACTGGGAGGCAAACGACTACTATCGCGTCAGCACGCCGCACTTCGATATTTACACAGATTCAAAGCCTGCCGATGGAGTTAAAATTGCCCGACAGGTTGAAAGACTATATTCTGTTTGGCAACAGTTATTTGTCGAATTCTGGTGTGACACGGCAGTTTTGGCGGAACGATTTAATGGTAGCAATAAACCACTATATGCTCGCAAACGCCACCAGATTATTTTATTTTCGTCGCGCGAAGAGTATCAGGGATTCTTTAAACGGCGAACTGGGGCGACAGTCAACAGCGTCGGCTTTTATGCCGCGGAGCAAAAGCACTCTTTTCTGTTTGTCAGTGACCCACCGAAAGCATCGACTTGGTTACACGAAGTAACGCATCAGTTGTTTTTTGAACTAGGTGCCCAAGTGCCGGATGTCGCGGCGGGTCAAAATATTTGGGCGATAGAAGGTGTCGCGATGTATATGGAGTCGTTCCGCGAACATGGACATTTTGTGACCGTGGGTGGATTTGAATCTTACCGTTTACAGTTTGCACGTTATCGAAAAACAGTAGACCAGTTTTACCTGCCACTGCAGCAACTTACCGCGCTTGGCAATTCACAACTATCGTCGCATGTGGAAATTCGTCGCTTGTATAGCCAGTGCGTTGGTTTGGCTCATTTTTTGATGGATGCGGACAACGGGAAATACCGCGATCCGTTTTTTCAGCTCCTGAGAAAAATCTACACTAATACCTCCACCGCAGGTACTTTACGACAACTTAGTGGGCGATCCTTTGAAGAACTAGATGCGGCCTACGCTAAATTCTTGGTTGTTACGGACGCGCACCTCGGTTCCCTGCGACCGGAAACTAAATTAAAGGCACTTTGTCTCGCCCATGGACAGATAACCAATCAGGGATTGCAGCATTTGAGCGGTCAAGGTGAACTGAACTGGCTTGATTTGACGCGCTGCGAGATTACAGACGATTCCAGCAAGGTGTTGGTCGGTTTGGTGAATCTGAACCAGTTGTCGCTGGAATCAACTAAAATTACGGATAAGTCGATGGCGGTGATTGGGGCATTGCCAAACCTTGAAGAGCTAGATTTATCGTTGACGCAAGTTGGCGACGCGGGTGTATTGCATTTAAAAGGGAACAACAATCTAACGGTGTTGTGGCTGACGGGAACTAAAGTGTCTGATGATTCCGAGCCAGTGTTGATTACGCTAGCTAATCTTGAGTTACTGGAACTTACATCTACCGCAATGTCGGCGTCGACGATACAACAGGTGTTTAGTGTTCTTCCAAAACTGAAACCGTAAATTACTCCAACTATTTTACACGATTGAGAATGCGATCATGCGCCCTTGGGTTTTATCAGAAGTTAATTATGGCACGATAAAAGGTAATCCCTATGAAGTGGCAGTCCTTCCAATGGGTGCTACGGAACCGCACAACCTACACTTGCCCTATGGTACCGACATGTACGAAGGTACGGACATTGGTGAAAGTGCTTGTGCGTATGCACACGCGCGAGGTGCCAAAGTTGTTGTTCTACCGACAATTCCTTATGGCACGGAAACGAACATGAGGAAGTTTCCGTTAGCGATGAATCTATATCCCACGACACTGTTTAAAGTGATCGAAGACTTAGTGGAATCACTGGTCCGCAGTGGCATTCGTAAAATTGTAATTCTCAACAGTCATGGCGGGAATGATTTCAAACCCTTGCTGCGGGAGATGTCGGGTCGTACCGAAGCTCATCTATTTTTAGCGAATTGGTACAACATGCTCGATGATGTGTATCACGATATTTTCGAGCACATGGAAGATCATGCGGGCGAAGCGGAAACATCGTTAATTCTCGCTTATCACAACGAATTGGTTTCGCGAAATGAGGATGGCTCGTTTAATGCGGACGATGGAAAAACGAACCCGACTCGCTTTGATGCAGTTAATAAAAAATGGGTGAGCATCACTCGGCAATGGGATTTATTGACTTCGAACTCTGGCTCGGGCTATCCGCATGCAGCGACCGCTGAAAAAGGTGAGCGTTTGATGGAAGTGTTAACCGAACGCATCGGCGATTTTTTAGTGGAATTATCTAATTCAGAATTGGATGAGAGTTTTCCCTTTTAAAAGTGTTTGGCGGTAAGGTATCTCTAGGGTGCAATCCAGAGTAACGGCTGGTTGGCTTCGTCGACCATGACTTTGCAATGCAGGCCGGCTTGAGACAACGCGATGTCGAGAATTTTCTTATAGAATATTTTTCCCGCGGGGACGTTTACTTTTTTATCCAAGTTAATTCCGCGTTTAGCGATGCTGGCATAGTCGAAGAAAATGGGAGTTTGTAGTCGTTGTCCAATTGCTTTTACTGTTTTTGAGATTTCGGTATTCTTAATTTCAACACTCAGTTCATTAAACAAATCTGGGGCCGTTTTGCCTGGGTTTTGCGACGGCTCCCAACCGACTGGCCAAAATTCGAGATCTTTTACCGGCTTGGTTATACGAATTCTGACCCCGCTGCCGATGGGTTTGTCGGGTAGCATGATGAGTCCGGTGGACTTTAGTACGATCGCCATAGCTGTGCCGCTGGTGACCCCTTGCAACTCATCGTTAAATGGTACTTCGGAAAACAGTTGCGTCCGTGCTGCTGGATCGACAGAAACTTGTAGATTCCAAATTCTGGAAATAGATCGTATAACCTCCTTGGTTGTTCGTCCCGCGGTTGCTGTTTTTACCTTAAGCGTCAGTTGATCGTAGACTTCGACAATCTGATCACGACTCAGGCCGTACGCCCCTTTTTGCGTTGTCAACTCTGTCGCACCGTCGCCCTGCAATCGCTTGATCCACAGTTTTGCCTCGTCGATTTGGCCATACTTGAATTTACCCCCCGGCAAATGCAGCGTATCGCCTGCTAGGATACCAGTGACCACATAAGTCGGTGATTCTTTTCGTCCCAATGCTTTGACTTTCGGCATGTCTGTCAATTTTGCACTGCGTAATTGGACATTCGTGAATCCGGCTTTTTGCAAAAAACTTGCCCATGCTTTAATGCGTGTGATGGGCAGGACCGTTTCCATGGCAACTTCTAAGTCAACCACCGCAGCCGTCGCCTGGCGGGTGCTGAGCGCTAAAATTAAAAATAGGGTCGCGGTGGTAACTCGTTTTGTCACGATTTACAGTCCTCCGAAAGGCATCAACGAATCCAAATATTAACAGGGAGCGGAGTTATTCGTCAAAGGCAGCGTCGAATTGGATATCCGAGGTAGCGAAGTCGAGACTCTTAGTAAAGCCATACGCTTCTTTAGCGCCATAATCACGATCCATGCCACTGTCTTCCCATTCGATGGAAAGTGGTCCGCTGTATTCGATTTCATTTAATGCGCGAATGATTTCTTCAAAATCGACATCACCTCGACCAGGGCTACGGAAGTCCCAGCCACGGCGAGGATCTCCGAAATTCAAGTGGCTACAGTTAATGCCGGATTTTCCCTTGAGTGTTGTGATCGCATCTTTGATGTGAACATGGAAAATACGGTCGGGAAAAGCGCGAATGAATTCAACGGGGTCGATACCTTGCCAAATTAGGTGGCTGGGATCAAAATTAAAGCCAAATTCTTCTCGGTTGCCGAGTGCTTCTAACGTACGTTGTGCTGTGTAAATATCAAAGGCAATTTCCGTTGGATGAACTTCCAAGGCAAACTTAACACCACATTCTCCGAAGACATCGAGGATGGGATTCCAGCGCTCGGCCAATAGATCAAAACCTGCTTGAATCAAGGGCTCTGTAGCTGGCGGGAACGAGTAGATCATGTGCCAAATGCTGGAGCCTGTGAAACCGTTGACTATATCGATCCCAAACTTTTGCGCGGCTCGAGCGGTATCTTTCATTTCTTCAATACAGCGTTCGTTAATGCCCGCCCCATCTCCGTCGCCCCAAATTTGGTCGGAGAGAATCAATTTATGTCGTTCATCAATGACGTCCAGAACGCCTTGACCGACCAAGTGGTTACTGATTGCAAAACATTGCAGGTTATGTCGTTCTAGTTGCTCTTTTTTTTGAGCACAGTAGTTTTCATCATTAAGAGCTGCTTGGACGTTGAAATGGTCGCCCCAACAGGCGAGTTCGATTCCGTCGTAACCGAACTCGGCCGTTTTTTGACACATTGTCTCAGCTGGTAGGTCTGCCCATTGGCCGGTGAAAAGAGTGACAGGACGTGTCATGGTTCGAGTTCCTTAGATTGATGATTTGGAATAGATAATGCTACTGTTATTGTGTCGCTGTTTTGCGTGATATTCAAGTCCTAGTGGTAGCTTCCGGTCATTTTGCCCGCTCGGATGCGTTTGAGGGATAGTTTGGGTAAAACTGTAGCCGTGAATGAACCCTTGGTTTGTTGGTTGGAGGATTAGCTCATCAATTGTTCGAGTTGATCGACGAGTGAACTAAATTGGGCGAGTGCAGTATCGACGGGACCAGACTGTTCCATGTCCACACCAGCACTTCGTAATAAATCGAGGGGGTCTTGGCTGCAGCCACCTTTTAGGAATGTGTGGTATTCGTTCAATTCGTCGGCACCACCAGCGAGCACTCGTCGACTCAAGGCAATGGCTGCGGATAATCCCGTTGCGTATTTGTAGACATAGAATGCGCGATAAAAGTGCGGGATGCGAAAGCACTCTAGAGGCAGACAATCATCGATGACAAATTCCGGGCCGAAGTAATCTCGCAACAACTGTCCATACACGTCTTGGAAAGTTTGCACGGTCAACGGTTGTCCCTGTTCGGCCATTTCATGTGTGATTTTCTCAAACTCGGCAAACATCGTTTGACGAATGATGGTCCCGCGAATTGCATCAATATCTCGGTTGACTAAAAATGCTCGCTCGCGATCATTGTTGGCTTGTTGCATCATGGTTTCACTTAGCAACTGTTCGTTAAAGGTGCTGGCAACTTCGGCAACAAAAATAGTGTAATTGTAGTATTCGAAGCTTTGAGCAGCCGAACTGTTGAACGAATGCATTGAATGTCCCGCTTCGTGTGTTAACGTAAAGACATCGTTCAGTACCGCGGGTTTGTAATTCATCAGGATGTATGGGTCGCCGACAAAGGAACCCGCGCTGAATGCGCCACTTTGTTTACCCTGATTTGGATAGCGATCACACCAGCGTCCGCGGAGCCCCGCTGCAAGTGTTTCACAATACTCCGTGCCCAGAGGGGCTAGTGACTCTAAAACAAGATCAGTTGCTTGTTCCCATGAGCGATTGACTTGCAAATCACTGATGATGGGAACATACGTATCGTAGGCATGCAGTTTATCGAGGCCCATGAGTCGCCGCCGTAGGTCGTAATAGCGGTATAACGGTTCAAAATTATTACGGACGGATGTGATTAAATTGTCATACACGGTCGCTGGTACATTGTCGGGAAACATTGCGGCAGCGCGGGCACTTTGATAGCCACGGGCGCGAGCGTAATAAACATCCTTTTGAATCGAGCCGCACAACGTCGCAGCGAGGGTATTTTCATGTGCCTTGAATTGATCATAGTATTGACGAAAAGCCGTTTTTCGCACATCGCGATTGGGCGAAATCAAGAGTTGCGAGAAAGTAGCATTGCCCAATTCAACTTGCTCACCTTTTTCATTTTCGACAAATCCAAATTTCAAATCAGCATCATGCAATTGGCGAAATGTTTTACTCGCGGTGCCGGCCATTTCAGCTTGCATCGCCAATAATTGTTCCTCTGCAGGGCTCAGTGTATGGTCTCGATATCGCAGAATACGTGTAAGTAGTAACTGATAATGTTGCAGGCAATCGCTGGCCATAAGTGAGGACATTGAATCGGCGTCGATGGCTAACAACTCAGGTCGGATCCAACTGCCAGCTTCCGCTGCGCGGGCACCAAGATTCTGCATCCGCGACTCGAGCGCTTGGCAGTCAACGTCCGCTTGATTCTCGGTTAGCCGTAGGAAGGCATAGTAACCAAGACGTTCCATGAGTTGTTCAGTTTCGCTATCAAAGGCGAGCAGTTCGGCCAAGGTTTCAGCACTCTCGCTGAGCCTGCCTTGAAAGCTAGCATACTTTTCCAAGCAATTCTCAGCTCGCATATAATCCTCATTCCACTGCTGCACTGACTGATACAGACTGCCGAGATCCCAGGTATCGCTGTGCGCGACTTCACTACGAGCTGGTAAGGTTACCGTTGTTACTGCTACTTTTGATGATTGGGATTCTGACATGAGTAATAAACCGTGAGAGTGTTGTTGGAGAGCCACCTATTATGCAAGCTAAAGTTTGCATAGGTTAGCAATAAAAAGGAACAGGATGGGTTGTTGTGGATGTTACCGCAGTTACCACTGCCAGACACCGGAGCCCCATGATAGCCCAGCGCCGAAACCACTAAAAAGTACTTTATCGTTTGGGTTGATCAGGCCAGCTTGATAGGCTTCGTCGAGTGCCAATGGAATACTAGCGGCGGACGTGTTTCCGTAGCGATCAAGGTTCACAAAAACGTCGTCTTTGTTGAGGCCCAGTTCGGTCGCCGCCGCTTGTATGATCCGATTGTTGGCTTGGTGCAAGATCGTTAGATCAACATCGGCCGGTTTTATTTGAGCGTAATCTAAAACTTGGTTGACGGAGTCCGACAATGTGCGGATCGCCCATTTAAAGACACTGCGTCCATCCATGGTCAGATACTGTAATTCTTGAATTAACGATTCTGGTGTGGTTGGGCAGCGAGTACCGCCGGCTGGCATGTGAAGTAGCTGTGCCCCGTTTCCATCAGCGCCGAGAGTGTAGGAATGGAAACCTTGGTCTGGTGTGCCGGGTCCGATGACAACCGCACCAGCTCCATCGCCAAAGAGCGGGAACGTTTTCATGTCTTTGGGATTCACTGTACGACTCATCAAATCGGCACCGATGACGAGCACTCGCTGGTAGGTGCCGCACGCGACAAACTGCATCCCCGTAATTAAAGCGTACATAAACCCCGCACAGGCTGCTCCAATATCCATTGCTGGGGCATCGGACCCGAGCATGCGTTGAACGTGGCAGGCGGTTGATGGTGTGGGTTGATCGGGAGTGATTGTTGCCAGCAATATCAGATCGATTTCGCTAATATTGATATTGCCATTGTCCAGACATCGCACTACTGCTTCATAGGCGATATCGCTTGTGGCTTGATCGTCGGTGGCCCAACAGCGAGCTTGGATTCCTGTTCGTTTGACAATCCAATCGGCGTCATAGCCTAATTCTGTAAGCTTTTCATTGCGGACGACGTTTTCAGGAGCATAAGATCCGGTGGCTAGTATTTGGACACCTGTCAAACGATTGACTTGGCGGCTTTGAGAGGCGACCACAAGGCAATCGGTTTCTGGAGGTGACGACGAAGAAGCAGGGTTTGTCATATAGCCAATAGTTTAGCAGGGGGAGGTAACAGGGAAAGCAGTGAGCGGTTGAGGAAACTTTAGACTAATCGATGTTGGACGTCGATCCAACTACCGGAGGTATTAGATTCGAGCACTGCATCTGCGATAAGTTGAGCATTGAGGCCATGGTCAAAGCTAGGTATAGCCTCACGATCTTCAGTGATTGCGGAACAGAATTCCCAAATAAGGTCATAACGGAATACATCGGCTGGTTTGCCTTGCGTTATATCACGTGGGCTCCCGCTGGGTTTAAGGTATTCTTCTGGGACATCGATGGCGTCTACATCTTGTCCAGTTTTACCTATCCAAATTTTATTGGGTTCGTGCAGGTGATAGCGAACGGTTCCTTCGGAGCCATTGATTTCGGCGAGTTCGTGGCCAAAGCCATCGAAGTTATATCCTTTAGCAACGGTGGTTCCTTCCCAGACGCCGACTCCACCGTTTTGGAAAACACCAATCAGTGCCGACCAATCATCGACGTCTGACGGAGGGCAAGATTCTCCGGCGGTGGTTTCTTCGCGAGAACAGAATTGAGCGACGCTGCCACAGAGCTTATCAATTTTTCCCATGAGGTCCATCGCAAAATCGATGCGATGGATTGTCATGTCAAACAAATCTCCCGCTCCAGCGGTTTTCTTATACTGTCTCCAGCCCCAACTTGTTTCGGGCCAATCTAAAAATCGTTGACTGCGAAAATGTCGCGGTGCTCCGATGGCACCGGAAGTTACAAGGTGGTGGATGTATCGCATTGATGGTGCGAAGCGATAGGTAAAGGCGGTCATATGTACGACGCCAGCGGCGACCGCTGCGTCACGCATTTCGTGAACTTCGTCGCCGGACAGACCCAATGGTTTTTCGCACATGATATGTTTACCGTTGCGAGCGGCTGCGATAGCCATGTCTTTATGAGTAAAATTGGGTGTGGCAATAATGATGGCATCAATGTGCGGGTCGGCGCACAACGCCTCGTAATCGGTGGTTGTTTTTTCGATGCCCCAGTCACTCTTTCGTTGCTCAAGTAATGCTTCGTTACCATCACACGCGGCAACAAGTTCCGCTCGAGGATCAATCCGAATGCCGGGTACATGGTGGTAATCGCTAACTGCGCCAGCGCCAATGATGCCAATACGGATGGGCTTTGACGCAGCAGATTCAGTGTGCACATTCATTAGATGTTCTCGATTACGGTGTGTTAGAAGGCTTAATAAGTTGTACGCAGTTTAATATTTTACTGGAATTCGATAAACGCCCTCCGATTAACTATTCGTCGGCAAAATAGCAATAAAATACCTACTAACCCCCCAAAGGAAGGTGTTGTAGGTTGGGTTACTGAATTACATTAGGTTTTTCGACATAAGAGTCTTGTAGCGGTTAGTGAGGAACACTGCGTTGCTACGGCTCAAGCATTATCTATTTTAACAAGCTATTATATGTGCATTCTTGCAATTCAGTACAAATCGGTGCCGGAAGCCCCGATTTTGGTCGCCGCAAACCGAGATGAGTTTTATGAACGTCCAAGTACGACACCGTCGATTCAAGCCGGCAAGCCAAGGATTCTTGGTGGTGTGGATCAACAATCTGGTGGTACGTGGCTAGGCGTTAATCAACATGGTTTATTCGTAGCAGCGTGTAATCGCCGTAAGTTGATTCCCCCAGTGGTCCCTCGTTCACGTGGTATTCTTTGCCGAGAATTGCTTCGTAGTCGATCCGCCGCGGAAGCAATCAGTGTTGCGATGGAAGAGTTATCCTCGAATCGTTATGAAGGCGTGAATTATGTCATTGCCGATGGCGAAGCAGGTTGGGTAATTCATGGCACGAATGAACCAGAAGTGGTTGCCTTAACTGAAGGACTCAACGTCATCAGTAATCGCAATTTAAACGACCCTCGTGACGAGCGTTGTCAGTTGGCAAAACGATTGCTGACTTTGCAAAAGTTAGATTCGCCGGTTAAATTTTTAGCGGTCGCCAGCAAAGTATTTGCCCGCTCTCCCAGTTCACCGATGCGTCCGAGCATGGTCATCCGCAACAAAGATCGTGGCACGGTTAGTTCCACATTAATTGCGTTGGGATTGAAACCACGTGACGCGATTTACCAGTTTACTTCAGGTGCACCTGACGAGAACTCATTTGAAGATTACTCACCAATGTTGCGAGATATTCTGAGTCGCGGATTGCGTGAAGCCAAATTGCAAGCAGCGACTGTTTAATGCATACAGCCTACTGTAAAGAATCGTTAAAAGACATCGTTCGCGAGAAAGCGTTAGAGTTTGGCGAGTTCGTATTGGCTTCAGGAAAAATCGGTAAGTACTATTTGGATTGCCGAAAAGTTACGCTTGATTCACAAGGCGCAAAACTGATCGCACTAGGAATTCTGGAGATGCTCGGCGAAACATTGCCCGATGCCGTTGGTGGAATGGCAATTGGCGCTGACCCTATTACGGCGGCAGTGTTGACGGAAGCCGCAACTCAGGACAAAGAATTACGAGGCTTTATTGTTCGCAAAGAAGCGAAGGCATACGGTAAGGGCAATCAAGTTGAAGGTCCTGTTCAAGCGGGTGACCGAGTGGTGATTGTTGAGGATGTTGTCACAACAGGTGGCAGTAGTTTGAAAGCGATCGAGTATGTTGAAGCGGCCGGCTTGAAAGTTGAAGGTGTTATTGCCATTATTGATCGACTAGAAGGTGGTCGCGAAGCTTTTGCCGCTGCCGGACATGAACTCCGCACACTCTTTACCGTGCGTGACTTTGGCATTGAAGGCTAGTTTCATGGTTGAAACTGTAAACATTTAGCATTGTGTGTGCGGGACCGATTCAGCGTTGGATTGTGACTTGGCTACCAGCGCTGAGAATGCTAAAAACATCGCGAGCATCAACTGGGTCCATGCCAATACTGCCGGCACCTGCGGCGGGCACTTGAGCATTGGCTGCTGAGCCGTGGATGCTGACATTGCCACCGAGATCCATCCAATGATGTCCAAAAGGATTGGAGCCATGACCGCCGGGGATAATAGTGCCAGCACGCGTACTGAAAATACGATCGAGTTGTTTATCAAGAATTGTGTAGGTTCCCGCGGGTGTACTTTGTCCGTTGGCTACGGCAATACTAAATCGTCCCGCATAAAGGTGCCCTACAAATAGCGTCAGCTCATTTGTTTGCAGGCTAACTTGAGCTCGAAAGGGTCCACGTACAACCTTGATTTCTGTACCTGGTGTAACTGTTGTATCACTTGCGATGCCGTTGATATTCAGCAACAGTGGCACAGGGATTCGGTGGTCATGAGCGATAGTAGCGATGGTTTCATTGAGTCCGACGGCGTACATCGGCTCCATGTAATGTTTTTGAGAATAAATAACTTCACCGGCCAAATAATCTAATACGGGCAGTAATTGCTGATGTTGAGCCGCTGAAAGTTCGGGGCTCCGATAATAGACGCTCAAGGCCAGCAGTGCTTCGCGCAGATGTCCTGCTTGAATTTGTTGTTGTGCGGCGAGCCAAGCTCTTGTGAATACTGGTGTTTGAATGCCCGCTGCGTCAAACGATGGTGTTGGCGGTTGAGCCGCGGTGGAAAATTCTGGAGGCTGAAGGCTTCCGGGGATATTCTTGTCGCTTTGATTCCAAACTTCGTCTAAGTTGACATCGGGTGCAAGCGGAAAAGCATCATCGGTGACTGCCGCGGTTACTGCAGTATTGGGCGGTGTGCCAATGGTCGGCACTTCTGGTTCTGTGTCGGATTGAGTTGTTGATACAATGACAGCGTCTTGTATTACTTTGGGAGTCGGGATGAGGTCAGTCACAACGGCAGGGTTTTCTAGGGCGGCTGCGGCCGGAGATGTAAACTCACCATCCTCGGCGGCAGCATTTTCATCAGGTGTAATGGTCAACGGAGGTTCACTGTTAATCCCTTTTAGCAGTTCATTGGCAGTAACTTGTACGCCGAGATCTAGTTCGAGCTCGCTTTCGCCAGTCGGGTCTGAGGTGATCAGCCCATCGTCAGGAGCGGGTGCGGTGCCTTTGTACAGTACGACATACGCACCATATAAAATGACAAGCATGAAGGTGAAGATGAATAGTGTTTTTACCTTTTGCATTTCTTCGTCCTCGACTGACATTCCAGAGCTTAAGCTTGGAATAGTTGCTAAAGTTAAATAAAGTTATGTTCGTGGTTTGGCGATTAATGTGACACAATGCATCCTCTACCATCTCAACCATATTCCGAAGAAGATGATTACGATCAATGGTCCGAATCCGACGTGTGGGATGACGACGAATCGGACGTAATGCCTTGCCCTGAATGTGGCGAGCAGGTTTATGAATTTACAGATCAATGTCCTTATTGTCGTCAGTACATTTCACTGTCCACTCAAACCACAAACGCTTGGCAAGGCCGACCTTGGTGGTGGATTCTCTTGGCTTGCCTAGGCATTCTTGGAGTGCTCTTCACATTGTGGGGTGCGATGGGTTTTTGACTCCGTCATCGCGCACACAATACATCGCAATAGTAAGCGAAATCGGTTCTTTAGTGCTAGAGCAATAGTGGCCACAAATTGACACTAATTAGCACAAATTAATCCCTCCAGGCGGATTATTGGGTTACGAATTATCCGCGTAGGATTTTACGGATAGTATCCAGTCGTTTCTGTAGTTCTTCTTCGAAACCGCGATCGACGGGGCGATAATAAGTTTTCTCGACGCCGAGGTAGTCTAGATCGGCAATGCCGTCGGGATGGTTGTGGGCATATTTATAACCAGCGCCGTGCCCAAGTTGTGTGGCTCCGCCATAATGAGCATCGCGCAACTCACGTGGCACTGGAATCACTCGGCCTTGTCGTATATCGGTTCTTGCTTCGTTGATAGCAACCGTGGCGGCGTTTGATTTAGGTGCACACGCTAAGTAGGCCACGGTTTGCGACAGCGTTAATTGACATTCGGGTAAGCCGACCATTTCACAGGCTTGCATGCAGGCAACCGCTAGCGTCAGTGCCAGTGGGTCTGCATTACCAATGTCTTCACTTGCCAAGATTACCAAACGACGGCAGATAAACCGGATGTCTTCACCACCCTCGAGCATTCTTGCGAGCCAATAGATACCAGCATCCACATCACTACCACGGATGCTTTTAATCAATGCGCTGGAGATATCGTAGTGCTCATCACCAGTGGGATCATAGTGTACGGATTTTCGTTGGACGGATTCTACCGCCAGTTGTTTATCAAACGTCAACGGAAAATTGGTATTGGAGAGCACTCCAATTTCCAATATCGAAAGTGCTCGGCGAGCATCACCATCGGAAATGTTCGCAATATATTCACAGGCTTCATCGGTTAGCGTAACTTCATATCGGCCCAACCCGTTATAAGTATCTGTGAGAGCCCGCTTAAGCAAGCATTGAATATCGTCGATTTCCAAGGGTTCAAATTGAAAGACCGTACTGCGACTCATCAAGGCATTGTTGACCGCAAAGAATGGATTGGCAGTCGTGGCACCCACAAGAGTTACGACTCCATTTTCTACATCGGGTAGCAGCGCATCTTGTTGCGATTTATTGAAACGGTGAATTTCATCAATAAATAGCAGCGTGCGGTCGCCGCCAGTTTGCAATTCGTTGCGTGCGTCTTCGAGAACGGCGCGGAGATCTTTGACTCCGCTGGTAACAGCACTGAGTTGACGAAAACGGCTTTTTGTTTCCGCGGCTAGGAGTTGTGCGAGCGTAGTTTTTCCAGTTCCGGGTGGACCATAGAACAGCACTGACCCTAAACGATCAGCTTGTAATAACCGCCGCAACAGTTTTCCTTCGCCTAAAAACTGTTTTTGCCCGACGAATTCATCGAGTGTTTTGGGTCGCATCCGCGCAGCCAAAGGCTTGACGCGATCTAGATTTGATTGCTCGGAAGATTCAAACAGTGAACTCATGGCTCGATCCTTCGATGTAGAGCGCCTGCAATGCAGAAAATATTTATTATCTTTCTTACAAAAATTGTACGGAATTCTGACCAACTTGCCACTAACACCTATAGAGGAATTTTTTTCTTTTGACAATCAACTATTTTCTAAGAGTTAAGGCAGGAATTTCAGATGCGATTGACACTACGAACCATGTTGGCATATTTGGACGACATTTTAGATCCAGAAGATGCCAAGCTATTGGGAAAGAAAATCACGGAGAGCGACTTCGCTAGTGATTTGGTGTATCGCACGTTGAGTTCTAAAAGGCGAGTGAATTTATCAGCGCCTAGGCTAGATGGCACTGGTATCGGTTCGGATCCCAATACGGTAGCGGAGTACTTGGACAACACTCTTGAAGAATCAAGAATTCCGGAATTTGAAAAAATTTGCTTAGAGTCGGAAATGCATTTAGGGGAGGTGGCTTCATGTCACACCATTTTGACGAAAGTTGTTGAAGAGCCAATCGAAATCAATGATGCCTTGCGCACTCGTTTAATTCAATTGGTTCACGTTAAAGAATCAGAGTCTCTGGACGTTGCTGTCAGTACAGCGTCAATGCCACAAGATGTTGTGTCGGCTAATGCAACCGCTGACTACATGCCAGCGAACACCCATCCGCTCTGGAGAGCCTTGGTTGTTTTGACGTTTTTTGCCTTGGTCATAATCATTGGATTGCGAGCGATTGGTCCATTGGACGAGTCACACATGATTATTGGCCCTCTATTGAAGATGGAACCTAAAACCGGAGAAGGACTTCCGGGTGATATTGAAGCGCCGGCAGTCCCCTCAACGGATAACCCATCCACCCAAATGTTATCTCCTATCCCTGTGTTTGATACAGAGCCCGCTGCTTCAACGAATACCGAGCCGATTGCTCGCGTAGATTTAGATGGCCCTATCCCAATCCAACACCAAGGGGATGAAGAGTATGGTCCGGCTAACGTGCTCGGTGAATTCCTATCAGATCGTGAATTACTAGTCGCGGTTGATCTTCAGACGGGAACATTTGAGCGCGTAGTATCGGCGGCGGTCATTGGCCCTAACACGGCCTTGCAGACGTTTGCACCATATCGCCCGGAAATTATACTGCGATCTGGCGCTCGATTAATGCTTGTGAATGCAAGTGAGTTATTAATTCCTGCAGCTGTTGATGGATTGATGAAGTTACATTTACGACAAGGTTGTTTGGTGTTGCGGGGTGAGGCAGACCGCAACACGATCGTTCCCCTACGTGTTGGAGACCGTGAAATCGACGTCTACCTAACAGGTCTTGAAAGTCTCGTTACTGTTCAAGTAACGTCCAGTGGTTCATCTGCAGCAACGTCCGCCCAGTGGCTTATTCAAATTCATTGCACGCCTTCTGCCCGCTGGCAAGATCGAGGTGTTGCGGCAGCACAGCCAGGGGTGGGCACAGAGCAAGCGATTCAGGTGACAACGATTCAAGCTAACGGCACCATGAAGGTCACGATAGAAAAGCAATTACCCAGCTGGTATTTGACTTCCCAGACATTGAGTGCAAGTCAGCAACAGACGGCGCAAGAGCTGGTGGCCGTGCTGTCGGACAGTTCCGAACTTTTGACCGATCTGCGAAAAGCGTTTGAAACTCATCGCTTGTTGCAAGTCAAAATTACTGCGGCGCGCTGTCTCATGCACTTGGGTGAATTTAATCCCATTATGGCTACCTTCAATAATGTGGACTATCGCAGCACTTGGGAGGATAGTGTGGCAGCGATTTCTAAATGTATGAAGCAAGATGAAGCGAATATGGAGCAGATCTCAGAGGCGTTGCAATCGCGAGTTGGTGATCAAACAGAGATGATTACGGCGATACTTGGAACGTGTACTGACGAGCAGTTGCAAGGTAATTTAGGCGAGGCGATGGTGCAAGGGTTAGGCTCAACTGTCATGCTGGAGCGAGTTATTTCTTTCATCCGGCTTAAAAAATTGACAGGCAAGACCCAAATGTATTTTCCAGACAAGAACCCGAATCAGCAGGTTGTGTCGATTCGTCGTTGGCAGCAATTGTGGGCTGACAAAAAGCTCCAGCGACAAGGTTCGGTGATAAATGTTTCCTATCTTATTCCTTAATAATGCCTCGTCGTGTTACTAGGGTAATCGAATTACACGTGATATATGGATGTTTTGACTCGAATTCCTATGATTGCCAGATACGTGGTGGTAGTGGTTGATTGTTGATCCGTCAGCTTAGGCAGTCGCTGTGCGGTTAGTAAAACTGCCAGTTTTGACCCTCTGCCGCCGTGGCCGAGGCCTAGTTGAGTGAATTTTGCTGAGTTGAATTGTTTGGGAATTCGATATTAGTGTCGTAACACGAGCAAGAAACCCTTTGCGTTTTATGCATTCTGGTGTAAAATATGTTGGTTAAGCCATCAGCGGTTTGACATCCGAGTTCCCAGTGAACGAGCTACTGAAGTGGTTTTACTGTGAATGAGGAACGCTCCTCTGGTGATTTGACCCGTTTGCGAATTTAGCATTAGAAGCAATGCCGCCGGGTTCGGGCCCTGTGAGAAGGGGTTTCGGGGCTTTGGCTCGCGAGGCTTTATTTCTCCTGCTGGTACCGAATTTTGGTAACTCTTTTTGGAGGGCGTTAGTATGCTGATAGAAATTTCTGCAAGGCACGGTCATATAGGTCACCGAACTCAAGAGCGTATTCAAGGAAAAATTGGAAAACTATTACGATTTTATAACCGTTTGACATCGATTGAAGTGACGATTGATCTTGGGCGTCGAGACAACCCTGAAGTAGAAATTCGGGCAACTCTCGAGCGGCATGATGATTTTGTTGCAACATATACTGCACCGAGTATTGTTGCAGCCGTTGCTGGTGCCGAACGGAAAATAGAACAACAAATTCGACGTTACAAGGACAAAAAACACAAAACACGTTCATCTCATCGAGGCGGAGTACCGGTGCGTGACTTTACGCCTGAGGTGAATTGACCAATTCAAACAAGTGAAAGTTTACTTGCTTTGAATCCCAAGGTTATTGGCGTACAGCAATCATACTGATTGGATCCTGTATTCGTTGGGGCTTTATCCAAGAGGCCCACGAATATAAAATGGTTTCATTAGATTAGTAAATTGTTTAGTGAGTAGCAGTCAGATTGGTTTATACCATTCAATAAAAACTGGATCTCACAGTTGCACAATTATCACACCATGGTAATGCAGTTAATGCAGTAAACGTAATGGTTCCATGGTGAAGTAAGAAGTGTGTTGTAGTGCTAATAGCTAACATCATCCAAATAGTATCGACATAGCGGAAACGGTATGGCAGTACTGGTGTTTGGGGTTCTTCGAGTTTATTTTTGTGAGCTTGAGTTTGGTTTGCTTATCAAAGGGATAATGCTCAATGAAATTCGCAGATTTTATGTGTGAGAAGGCAATTCGGGTTGAGTTACAAGCGACCGATAAACCCAGTGTCATCCAAGAGTTGGTTGTTGCGTTGGTGGATTCCGGACAGGTCAAAGAAGATGACCAAGCTGGTATTATTGAAGCCATCATGAAACGAGAAGAACTCGGAAGTACGGGTATTGGTCGCGGTGTGGCCGTGCCGCATACGAAACACCCGAGCGTAGATAATTTAATTGGTACTGTTGGCGTAAGCGCTGAGGGTGTCGAATTCGAAAGTCTTGATGGGGAAAGCGTACAACTTTTCTTTTTGTTGATTTCACCTCCGGATCGTCCCGGAGACCACTTGCGAGCACTGGAAAATATTTCTCGTCAATTGCGAGATGATACTTTCTGTCGCTTTCTTAAGCAAAGTAAAACAGCTACAGATATCACGCAGTTGTTAGAAGAAGCAGACAATAACCAATTTGCTTCGTAGCGAATCCAAATCCTGTTGCAGGGTTTAGACTCCAGTGGCGCGGGCGGACTGTTTTTGATGGTCGATGTTCTGCGATAATATGGGAAATTGCTTTGCGTGAAACTGCAGTGTTTGAGGCAAGTGTTACAAACCAAGGCAAACACAGATTTCAATTTAAATAACCGAAACGTAGTTAAGTAATAGAAAACAATATGAGCAGACAACCTGTCGGACAACCTGACTCAGAAACAAATGCATTATCGGCAAATCAACGTATCGAACAAATGCCAACCACAGACCGAGAAAAATCAGTAACTGTAAAAAATACGGAAGGGCTGCACGCTCGACCGGCTGATCAGTTTGTGCGTTTGGCTATGCAATTTGATTCAGAGATTACTGTATGCAAACATGGGGTTGATGCGGTGGATGGCAAAAGTATTTTGTCCATTTTAACGTTGTGTGCTACTCGCGGAACGGAATTAGTCATTCGAGCTCAAGGTGACGACGCAGAAGATGCCGTTTGCCAACTCGGCAAATTGGTCGAATTGGGTTTTGATGAATAGTCCGTTTTTCGCATTGTTTCAAATCAATATAAATTACATACAAATAACCAACACAGCGCTTTACTGTCTGATGTCACTTCAAAAATAAAGCTGAAGCGACACAAAATAGCGGCGGAGTGCTGATCACAATACCAACGGGTGATCGCAAGAACTCGTTTTGCTCCGGCAACGGACATGCGTGACTTGTAAGCATGACTCCCTTTGAACTAGGGCGGTACAGAGTCGCCGTTGGTTTGTGACTGAAAGAAACCAATGCAAATACTCGAGGGTATTGCGGTTTCGCCAGGCGTTGCAATTGGCGAAGTCGTGGTGATTGATAATGAAGGATTTCGCATTCCTACACGTTTTGTTACACAAGACGCGGTAGCGGGTGAGATTCTGCGATTAGATCACGCGATTGCGAGCGTCAGTGAAGAGATTGCTAAAAACCGAGACAAGATTTCTGATCGACTTGGTAAACACTACGGCGCAATTTTTGCCGCTCACTTGCAGATGCTGCAAGACCCCACCTTGCATTCTGCTGTGGAAACGATGATTCGTGAAAAGAACCATTCGGCTGAATATGCTGTTTCCAAGACACTTCGTGGTTACGCTAAAGTGTTTCAGGATTTAGATGATCAGTATCTTTCAGAACGTGCACACGACATCTTTGACTTAGAAAAAAGTTTGCTGGGAAAGTTGTTACGGCGACGTCGTGAGTCGCTTAATAATCTTTCCACGCCGCTTATCGTGTTAGCTCATAATCTCACCCCCAGTGAAACAGCTAAACTTGATCCTCGATTTGTGCTGGGATTTGCAACTGAAATTGGCGGCCCAGGTTCGCATACTGCGATTGTCGCTAAAGGTCTGGAAATTCCTGCGGTGGTGGGGATGGGTCAATTCTTAACGGATATTTCCGGTGGTGACGTTGTGATTGTTGATGGCGATCACGGACAAGTTATCCTCAATCCAGATGAACCCACACTAGCCCGCTATCACAATGAAGTAGAACATCACCGATCTCAAGCAGCAGAATGGTCGGTCTTGCGAGATTTACCAGCGATGACTACAGACGGCACTGAAATACAACTGGGCGCAAATATTGAATTTCCACACGAAGTCGCAACTTGTTTAGAGCGTGGGGCAGATCTCATCGGGTTGTATCGCACCGAGTTCTTGTATCTCGGTACAGATGACGAACCGACCGAGGAAGATCATTATGTCGCTTATACTCATGTCATAAAAACGATGGCTCCCCGCCCAGTCGTCATTCGTACACTTGATCTTGGCGCTGATAAAATGGGTCAATTGCCGCTGCATGAAGAAGAAAACAATCCGTTCTTAGGCGTTCGCAGCATTCGATTGTCATTACGTAATTTGGATTTGTTTCGAATCCAATTGCGGGCAGCATTGCGAGCAAGTGCATTAGGTAAAGTTCAGATCATGTTTCCCATGATTACAACTCTTGATGAGCTGAGACAAGCGAAGATGCTACTGATAGACACGATGGAAGATCTAAGTGAAGATCAGATCGATTTTGATGAGAATGTCGAAGTGGGGATGATGGTTGAAGTTCCAGCTGCTGTCCTGATGCTTGATAAACTGCTCTGCGAAGTCGATTTTATCAGCATCGGAACAAATGATCTTATCCAATACTGCCTGGCTGTGGATCGCAGCAATAGTGCTTTGGCAAACTTATACCGAGCCAGCGATCCGGCTGTATTGCGATTAATTCAAACAACATTAAATCTGGCCAACGCGGCCAAAGTGCCGGTAAACCTCTGTGGTGATATGAGTACCACGCCCCGCTATATTCCACTGCTCTTGGGCTTGGGATTGCGTAGCATGAGTTTACCACCGAGCGCTATACCCGAAATTAAACAGGTCTGTCGTAGTTTCAATATTAAACAATGTGGTGAAATTGCCAAGCGAGCGATGTTGCTCGACAGTGCCCGAGAAGTAGATACATTTTTGACTCAAGAGATTAGACAGGTTATGCCTGATCTTGCTCCCTAAGGACTTCACTCCTGTTGGCAACAGTCAAACAACAGAAAATGGTAACCCAATGAAAAAAGAAATGATAATCAATGTGTCGCAACCCGAGGAATGTCGGGTGGCGGTCATCGAAGATGGACAACTTGAAGAGCTCTATGTTGAACGAGCGAGCCAAGGCAATTGTGTCGGAAATATTTATAAGGGCAAAGTCGTTAATCTCGAACAGGGTATTCAAGCCGTGTTCGTAGATTTTGGTATTGGTCGCAATGGTTTCTTGCATATTAGTGACGTCGAACCGCAATACTATCGGCAGGGTGGATTTGATCCTAACAAACCGATTGATCAGCAAAACGGTAAAAATCAAGATAAGAAAAAACAGGATTCACGTCGTAAGGGCCGCGGACAACAACGCAATTACAACGGTGGTCGTCCGCGAGTGAAACCTCTGATTCAAGACATTTTTAAGAAAGGTGATGAGGTTTTAGTCCAGGTGATCAAAGAGGGGATTGGTAACAAAGGGCCAACATTATCGACTTATTTGAGCATCCCTGGTCGTTACCTAGTGTTGATGCCATCCTTAGGTCGTGTCGGTGTCTCGCGAAAAATTGAAGATGATAGAGCGCGTCGTAAGCTGCGTGACATTTTGCTGGATCTTGAACCCCCCAAGGGACTTGGGTTTATCGTCCGAACTGCTGGCCTCGGCAAAAAACGTGGCGATTTAGAACGTGACCTGGCCTACTTAATTCGACTCTGGAAAGCGATCGTCCGTCGTGTCGAAAAGACTCAAACGCCGGTGGATATTTACGAAGAGAGTGATATCATCATCCGCACGATGCGTGACACCGTCAATTCAGATATGGATGCGATCTATATCGATGAAAAGGATGCCTATAAACGTGCGCGAGATTTCTTGGAAATGATTATGCCCAAGTTTGTGGATCGTTTACATCTCTATGATGGCAAACAACCGATCTTCCACAAATATAAACTCGACCAAGAGATTGCTCGAATATATAAACGGGAAGTTAAGCTGAAAGAAGGTGGTTCCATTGTTATTGATCCGACCGAAGCGCTTGTCGCGATCGATGTTAATAGCGGTAACTTCCGGACTGATAGTAACGCCGAAGTATCCGCTTATAAAATGAACTTGAACGCTGCCAGAGAAATCGCTCGACAACTTCGTTTGCGCGACTTAGGTGGCGTTATTGTTAATGACTTCATTGACATGCGACAGGAAAAACATCGTCGGGGAGTGGAACGAGCATTACGTGATGCGATGGACCGAGATCGCGCTCGCACAAAGATCATGCGGACGAGTCCCTTTGGCTTGATTGAAATGACTCGACAACGGATTCGCCCAAGTCTCAAACGCAGCGTCTATGACGATTGTCCTTGCTGCTCAGGTCGTGGTATTGTGAAAACGGCTGAAAGTATGGCGATCGAAGTTGTTAGGAAGTTGATGATGGCCAGCCGTAAGGATGAAATTACGCGGGTAACGGTGCGCGTGCACGAAGGTGTTTCGGCTTATCTAAACAATAAGAAACGTCGTGAAATCATGGCCCTTGAAGAAGTAGGAGATATGGTTATCCAAGTCCTTAGTATTGAAGGATTGTTCCCAGAACATTTGGAATTAGATTGCCGCAATGGTAAGGGTAAACAGGTTAAAGTTTGAGAGGGACTGCATTTAGGTTCAACCTAGGGCAAACTAGCGAAAAAGAAGTTGGAATCCACTGATTAGCCCCTCGACGAAAACGGGTTCATGGGATATTTTTAACGGTTCCTCGCATTTGTGCGAGATAGTTTTTACCGCTGATTTGTTAATGCAAATACAGAAACAGACACACTTATTTGGATAATAGAGCGTTATTATGTACGCAATCATCGCCGACGGTGGCCGTCAATATAAAGTAGAAGAAGGTCAAGAACTTGAAATTGATCTTCGTGACGTTAATGCGGGTGACGAGATCACATTCGATCGAGTGCTGACGATTTCGGGTGATGAAGGTGTCAAAGTTGGACAGCCTGTAGTAGAAGGCGCTTCGGTGACAGCAGAAGTTATCGCTGAAATTAAGGGTGAAAAAATCCACGTCCAGAAATTTCGTCGGCGGAAAAATTCAAAACGCCGCACGGGCCATCGCCAACGCTACACCAAAGTCCGCGTTTCAAGCATCATAGGCTAACGCGTGTCGGCGAAATTATCGTCCGTGGCTACCGTTTGATTCGTTGTTGGTCTTCAGGCCTCGGGTGTCGTCCCTACCGTTTTGTCCTGCTCAGCGTGGAGTGCTGTGTGTTGTTGTTCGTCCTGAGGGCGATTGTCGTGTCCTTTGCCTGCGGTGAATTCGATGTGATCTAAGAACTTCACATTGGCACATTCATCAATTTCATCCATTTGGCAGGCGGCGTGATCGGGAATGAAAAACCGAAAAGGGCCACCTTGGTCAACACTCAAAATAGCGCCTTCCAGATGATGCACAATCAAGCCTCTGTCACAGACGGCCGCTAGCGGAATACTGGCATGGAAATCGTCTAACGAGCCGTGCAGGCCAATATGAGTTGCTGCAGACGCAGGCTTACATAACTCCAAAAGACCTTGTAGCTGAATAGCGGCGCCCGCTCGCTTTGGTAATAGGTCTGCAATGTCAGCAATCTGAAATCTAGTGTCGACATCTGTGGCTAGTTGCTGAGCTGTAAGCTCCAATTCGGTTTGCACCAGACCAGATATTCTAAGTGTTTGATTGGAATTGCTCATTGAAATTGACTTCTAACGTGTTGGTTTCAGGTGGACAACTTGATTTTTTTCGACGTTTGTGTCAGCGGAAACAATGGCAGACCGTGTGGTAATACGACAGATCGCTATTTTCTCTTTGACGCTGACAACTTCGATCTCACATATGGGGATCAACACAACGTCGAGAATCGCTCCGGTTTGTGGGTCACTGATGGTCTTGCTTAACCGTGAAATGACGAGTTGGTGGCCCGCAGCTAAACCCGCATTCTGACCGGCGTTGAGATACACAAAATCCTTATCCACGTCAGCCACTCGAGCTTCCCAGGGATGGTTATTTAGCTTGTTTGTCGTTTTCGTGACAGCGAGTTTTACAGCTTTAGAAACAGCTTTGCCTACCGATGTGCCTTTGATTTTACCGAAGCTGACGTTGAATCCGTCAACGCGGTTAGGTGTATATTTTTGATATGCAAATCCAAGGTTTAAACCGGATCCTGTCGAAACACCAGTGACACGCTGCGAAGATAGGATTTCCCCTGTTCGAGTATCAATCACTCGTAATACCACAGTTGCTTTGGCGGTAGTCCGAGAGGTTCCGACAACGACGTCAATTCCGTCGCCGAGTCCGAAGTCACCTAAGCCAAACTGCAACCCACGACTGGTTCGCTGATCGACACTTGTTACGGCAACTTCAAATATTAATTGTGCACCGATGTGCCGGACGTCTTCAAAAAGATTTGCTTCCATTTCTAACGCTTGCACGTTGAGGCGTTCCACGACGGTGTATTGATTTGAATTGACAAGTTCATCGATGACAAGTTCATCAACACTAGGGAAACGGAAATCCTGTTGGTATTTGGGCCATACCGCGACCGTTTTCCGTGGACCATTGGCGATTTGCGGAGCCTCGACAGGCCCGTTGTCTGTCGGTTGTTGTCGTGCCGGCTTGGGTTTTTTGTAGCGAATGCCTTTAGGAGCCGCACCGACGATAAGCGGACAGGCGACGGCACTGATAAAAAATAATGCGAGCAAGCTTAGTGGATAGCGACGGTTACAGATGATGAGCATGATATTCTTTTTCCACATTGATTCGATGTATTCGCTTTGAATGTTTAAGCGCCGGCTACCAATATTCATTATTCTAACCCATACGCTCCGGCAGGAGGCGTATGAATACCGGTCAATCTGGCGATGCGACCGTTACCAAGGAACCGTGGTTCAATCATAATGTGGACACCAAAGTTATCACGGCTCTCGTCATAATTAATACCAGCACGCACGAGTAAAGATTCGCCGATTCTCACCAAGGACAAACTTTGACCGATATTGCCTGTATCGCCGAGGTCGAATGAAGTGCCAATAATGGCAATCCATTTTTGCGACATTTTGTAACTAGCCGCAGCATTGAATATGTGGCTGGAAATAGGACCGTCAATCATGCGATAACCTAGAAACAGGCGTCCGTTTTCTGGGCGGCTCAAGACGCCACCCACACTGACTGTCTTTAACCCGCCACCGTAAAAGTCAAAGTAGCCGTCGGATAATATGGTAAAGCGATCTCCGACGTGCCAGCGGTAATCGTAGTCAAACATGCCGGTGTGTTGACCTTCGTTGTTGTCCGCATCAGGAAACAGTAATATTTCCGCATTGAGAACCATCCAATCTACCACGTGTTGTTTTCCCGCGATCCCACGTTTCGTCTGCCAACGTTGTTCCGTTGCTAAGCGGAATGTCATGGCGTCATCGGCAATTTCTGTAACGGGTGAACTGACATTGCCTTGCATGTTGGCCCGATAAGCAAACATGCGCTCATCCCATTTAGAGGCGATGTTTTGCCCCGCTATTCCGCCAAATGTGTCAAAAAAGAAACGGCGGCGGTAATGTTCTTGAGCATCATCGTCTAAGGCATCGTAACGCGGAAATCGATCCATGTTTTCGCTAGCGTCTGCCCAATAGGCGTCGAGCATCCAATTAACCTTGTGGGCCAATCCGCTTACATTGAAAAGTTTACTTTTGATATTCGCGTCAGTTCTCGACATTGGCAGACTTGAACGGATGCCGACTTGGCCGTAGGTCCGAGTTACACTTTGGTGTGAGATGTCATCGCCCCAATAGGCAACTTCGCCAAGCAGATAGGGGACCACTTTGACATTACCCCATTGCATGGGGAAATCAATTTCTTGCCGACTAGCCGCACGGATACCCGAATACTTTTGTTCTTCACCAGCGAGCAGATCGAACTTAGCTTGTTCTGCGACGTCGAGCGGCGCGGTAGCAGGTTTGAGTGTTCCAAATCCTACGCTGGTATGTTCATGCCACGTGGCACGATCGGCGAAGATGGATTCACCGAGCCAGTGATGATCCAACTTAGGGAGCCAGTCGGTTTGCGTAAAAAAGTCGTTTACGCGAATGTTTGCGGCCAGATCCCACACTCGATTGTCGGTAATCTTTTTTAGTGCAACTCCGGTCATTGGATCTTTTTCTTGATCCCAAACTCGTTCGTAGAACTGCTCCATAAAATTTCGGTCACTGATCAGTCCCACTTCGGCACTCAATTGAATACCATCCCGCAATAATTGTCGGTGTTGCCAAAATATCCGTCCGCGAAAATCACGCTCGGGCGTTACGTTGCGACGATCTCGGCCGAGGTTATCGGTGCCGTGGTCCTGTAATCCCCAAGCATCGAGTTGGCCGCGGCTTAGGCCCGGTAGATCGAACATGTCATCGCGTTGGTATTCATACAAAGTCCCAAAAGCAACTCCTCGTTCACTAAGCAAATCTGTGGATAGTGACCAAGTCGTGTTTTCGGGAACTTCTTCAACATTGAAAATTTGAAAGGCGTTCCAATCAATGAGCAATTGTTGTCCATAAACTCGATCGGTTTTGATGCGGATTCGATCCAAATAGAATGAAGTGTCATCGACTCGTGAACTCATGGAAGGCCAGTAGAAAATAGGGACTCCGTCGAAGAACAAGAAGTTGTCTTTGCTGTTTGCTGTGACCTGATGATCAAAAACAGGTTCGCCCGTAACGGTGTTTCGTTTTTGTTTTCCTGTTATAGGATCGATACTCGGTTGTTGCCGATCGACAATTTCAATCTTGTCGGATTGGAACCAATAGCTTGGAATGCCCATGCGGCTAGATGTTATAGCAGTGCCGTATGCTCGAAATGTTTGTCGGTTGACTTGCTGTAGTACATCGGCCTTGATGCGCATCAAACCGTCATATTCGTTGACAGGAGTTAAGACTTCTGCATTGAGTATCATGCCTTGTTCTTGGGTGACGTTGTAATACATTCGATCGGCGTAGATCACTCGATCGTCTTGCCGGAAAATGATGTTTCCCTCGAGGTAGACTTCGATCGGTGTATTAGAGTCGGTAATGGACCCCCCCCGCAGTTGATCAAATGCGGGCCCCCATAGAACCATGCTGTCCGTTTCGATAGTGACGATTGAGGAATTACTGTCGCCGCCTTGGATTCCGTCGATGGTAACCCGAACCCCCGATTTAGCGATGGCGAGTGATCCACCTCCGGTCGTGTTTTGTTCAACGTGCAGACTCCAATTAACATTGCTGCGTCCCTGCAGACGCAATCGGTGCTTGCCAATACCAACACTATTGTCCGTAGTGGGCGTTGTTCGATTTAATGCCGGATCCGTATCTTGGTAACCGGCAAATTGTACCGCGGTTCGCGATTGACTAGCTTTCCAGCGAGCCATTGCACGGTTGAAGACATTCGTTGGTGTGCGCGGTGCGGCTAAGGTTTGTTCGGTGGTAACCGTGATTGCGGCTGAGCTTGATAGACGGCCGAACCATTGGTGGTCGGTTAAAATGCGATTGGCGGGTGTTGCGTGATTGTTCTGGACTTGGTGTAGTCCAGCGATCCGTTGTTGCTCAATGCGCGTGTTATCACCTTCAAGATATATAATGAGATTGTTTGATCGCCCCGCTGCTGGTCCGGCGCGGTCGATCCACAAAACGGCGGCCTGCCCTTGGGCAGAAAATGATCCCTGACGCAATTGGCACTGGGTTAACTGCCAGACCTCATAAACACCTTCAGTCCAGGTAAACCCGACGTGACCTGTGATTGTGATGGGAGCGTCGTTTTGATTAGCGGGGAGTTGAATCTCCGCTGAAAAAGCGGTTGTTGACAGTAATCCGAGGAGTGAAATGTGCAAAGCAACCAGCGCAAAATAACGTGTCCAAATAGCATTTTGATAACGAAGGTTGTGGACGATGGCGGTCAAATTGTTGCGCGGGTAGATTTGAGCGGTTTGTATGAAAAAACGAGGGATATCATGCAGAAACATGGGTGTAGAGGCAGCAAAAGTATACGAATTTAAGGGAGTTTCAACAATGCTAATAACCACAGAGCGAATGAGCGTCCGTATCCACGAATAGGACCGCATTGAACCTGCTGGCTACGATTCGTTTAAGTACGATCAATCGCAGGAGATTTTGTAGTTGGGGTGGGTATTAGAGCCAACGCGGCGGCGAGGTAGAGTATGGGCATCAGCGGTGCTCGCATACGCATATCTGACCAATAGACGGCGTGTACGAGTGAAAAAGCTAGGATCATGACGAGTCCAAGCGTCATGGGAGCGGTGAGCCATTTTTTGCTATGTCGCACGGAAAACCAAAAAACAACGGCAAACAATGTTAAATACCAACCACCAACAGCCAATCGCAGTATGAATCGAGCAGTGGATTCGTTGTTCGAGCCCGCATTGGGTAGTGGGCTCCACAACTTACCGATACGGCGCATGATGGAGCGCGCAAACAATTGCGGATGCTGGAAAATATGATATTTAGCAACTTCATAAGCAAACTGATCTCGTTCGATTTCATTACGGGAAATGACCTTGGGTTGCCCTATCGCTAGCGGTCCCCAAAAGTCATCATCGGGATTCTCTGAGATGTTGAAATGTCGTACGCCACGATCAAAATGTTGTGCTTGGTATGTCCCCAGGGGCTGGTCTAGATGTTTATAGTACAATGGGTTATTGCCTAGTAAAAGTGTGTAACCTCCATGAGTCGTTGCTAGGACTGGTTTGCCAAGACTGATTTGATTACGAATGATCCAAGGAGCGATCGTTACCAACAGACAACAGCCAACGAGGAGATTAGTGCGTAGTTGTTCTTTCCAAGGGACTGTTTTTGAAAACATTAAGACCAACAGTGCTAACGCTGCGAAAACGAAAAATGTCGGGCGGCATAGTCCAGCAGCCCCTAGGGTGACTCCTGTTAAAACGATATTTAACTTATTGGTGTTGTTGACCATGCGTACTAAAAGCCAAATAGCCAAAATTCCGAGAAGAGTGGCCGTAGTTTCAGTCATGGTTAGGATGGATTGATTCAACAGGATCGGGTCGATGCTGACTAACGCGGCTGCCAGTAATGCAACGGGCTCGCGGCTAATCGTCAGTGCCACGCGATAGGTGAGAAGAACGGTGAGGATGCCAAACAAGATGTGGATTCCACCAACCCAAATGCCGTGGGGTATTCCAAGGCATATTCCAAGTGACAGTATGAGTGGATACAGGGGCGGCCGAAAAGCTGTCGGGTCGGCTTCGAGACTATAGGTGCCGTCTTCAACTAGGTGCACCGCAATCTTTTGGTAACTATCTGGGTCTGTTGCGGTTAGCGACTCGAATTGAAATCCAACGATAGCGAGTCTTACGAGCATTGCAGTGAGCAACACGAGTAATAGCCATTTACGTTGTTTAGCGAGTGTTTTCATTTAGACTTTTGGCTAGCGGTTATTGCTGCAGGCTAAAGAGAATAATATTGGAACCGAGACGCGCAGCATCCAGACGGGAATAGCCTTTACATTCGATGGAAATTTGATTTTCGAGTGCACAACTTAAGTCATAAGGCGAAAAAGCGACTGCCAATCTTCCGTTAATGTGAATCGCTTCAACATGGGGTGAACCACGGGTTTCGAGTATCTCAGCCATTTGTGATTCGGATCGTGCGCTGGGTGTTCGTAAGGTAATCGTTGCCAGATCAAAGCCGTCGTATTTGTCAGTAAACATTGCGTGCTCTGGTGGTAATCGTCGCAGTGTATCGTTCGGAAAGATAAGACTCATTTCTCTGCGAAACGATTCCGTAAAAGTGCGACTGGCGCAAATTGCATCTCCAAATAGCACACCGCCGTTCTCCACAAATATCCGCAACGCTTGCCTTTCTTGGGCACTGAATTTGAATCTTTGTCGACCATGGATGAACACCAACGGGTATTGCTGCAGCGAATCGCTGAGCGTTAATACTTGTCGTCCAGTTGTTACGCGGATATCGAGTTGAGTGCTGAGCACTTGCAAGAGATTATTGAGCGCACGTGGGGCATCATCGTTGCCGCCATTATGTGAGATTTCGGGGATCGTAAGTGTCTTCCGCAACACGGATGTTGTCGCGGGAGTGGTTGTTGAAACGAGTGGCCGATCGAGCTTGTCACGTAATTCACGACCTGTAGCGTAGCTTAAAATATTTGTTCCAAGCGCTAGCCGTTGATTAATTTCCTCCGCGACATTCTTGGCAATCCGATCGTCTTCACGAGGGTTGTATAATTCCCAATAGCAGCCTAATGGGACGCTGCTGTAAACAATGCTGGTACGGCAGCAGGTTTGGACCCCATGTATTTTGCCGATCATGCTGGGGTCAATGCGTGAATCCGCAAACCAAATGGCATGATTCGGAGGTAGTGGTGCTAGCGGACTTTGGGGGAATAGTTCTTTCATTAGTTGTTGGAATTGACTGTCAAACTGAGGGTTGTGACAGCTATTTTCTACAAACAAAAACCCGCCTTGGTTTATATATTCAACCAGCCCTTCTTTTTGCCCAGTGGTTAAGTCAAGCGAACCCTTACCGCTAATAAACAACACGGGTGTTTCCAATAGGTCGTTGGTGGATGCTAGTTTGATATCGATGCTCTGCCATGTCAAATACATATTCCATCGTCGTTCAGTATGCAGCACAATGTTTTGCATATCATGAGCGTGTTGATTCCAAGAATTATCGTTCGTTTTTCCATATTTGAGTTTGGCAATGACAACGGGTCGCCGACCTTTGGATAAATAAAGCAAGGCAAATGAAGTTGCGACTGCTGGTTGGTGCTCGCCGTGGGCCAATGATCCTGTCCACGATCCCCGTAATTCATCTTGGAGGTTGACGATGTACTCACAGCCCAAGCGGTACCAATCAGTCGTGCCGATGTAGCGTTTTCCAGTAAGCCGGCCGACGCGTTCAATACAGTACATGTAATAGAAATACGAAGTGTCCTTGGTGAAGGCGCCGGAACCAACTCGAATGCGACGCGCTAACCAATGGAGTCCTTTTTCAATTTGATCATCGATGATATTACTGTTACAACACTGGACTTTCCCACCAATAATCCGTTGTTCAATATTAACTTGCTTACCTTGAGTGATCACCATCGACGCAATACCAGCACAGGTCATACTGACTGAGGGGGTTGGGCCGAAGGAGCTGTCATAGGTCCAGCCGCCGGTACCAAGTTGCCGCGACGACCAATATATATTTGCGGCATGCCACGTTTGAGGTGGGATTCCGATTCCTTGTCGTTCGGCTTCATGCAGAGCAAGCAATGCAAATTGACTGTTCGAGGGATCGGTGGAGGGTAGTTTCGACCCATAACCCCATCCGCCGCTTGTCGGTTCTTGCGCGTTGATTAGCCACTGGGCGTTGCGGCGGATTAACAATTGATCGCGTTGTGGTTGCGCGTGGCAAAATACCATTAACTGCAGTGATACGACGTAGGTATGTTGAGACATCTTTGTGCTGCGTAAATACGACAGCGCTTTGGCAATAGTAGGGTCCTGATGATCAAGGCCACAATTCAATAGTGCCAAAGTTGCTAAACTGCTCACTCCATCCGGAAATAAGCTAACTCCGGTTGGTGTGGTGAATTGAGGAAACGAACCATCGTCGCGTTGTTGCGAGCGCAGAAACTTCACACCTCGGTCGATTGAGTTGTTGACTTGCGTAGCTGTTATTTCAGCGTGACTTGTTGACGGAAGTGCCACAGTGAACAGGCATTGCAGTATTAGCGATATTACAAGTTTGAGGGCTTTTCGGTTCATAGGTTTCATGAAGAGTAAGTGTCCCCAGGTGGAGTACATTGGGGCCGGTGTACGGGGGGGATTTATTGTTGAATTGAATGAAAGGGTTGTTTTTAGCGATACAATTAAGTGTAGCAATTGGCGGTACGGAAATTACGGACGATTATATAACTTCTGGGATTGCGTATTAATTTAGGGATGATTGGTAAACATGGCAATGTTAATCGAGACGTGATGTCACCTCATTTTCAATGAATGCCCTTGAATGCATAGATTGTCTGCATGATAAGCAAACGTGCGATGATAGAATGCAGGACGGTGTTAAGTGAATTTTGTTGTGCTGGGATTTTAAGGTCCCCGATTAACGGAAACTGTTATAGACAAAAAATCGCTGGTATTAAAAGATATACACGCGAACATGCTTTTTGTTCGCGCGTATGTCGTTGTAAATTATGTTTGAATGGTGTTGTGTACACAGAGAGTAGGAATTGATTTTGTCGAGTCCACAGAAAAGTCTGGGAGAAATTCTCAAGGAGTTTGCCCATCACCGTCTCGTCATGAAGCAAGAGCTGCAAAAGGTCATTATTGGTCAGGACGAGGTCATCGAACAGCTATTTGCAGCTGTGTTTACCGGTGGCCACTGTTTACTGGAAGGTGTACCGGGGCTAGCCAAAACGATGATGGTTAGCACGCTGGCAAAGATCCTAGATGCTTCTTTTAACCGAATTCAGTTTACGCCTGATCTGATGCCTAGCGATATCACGGGAACCAATGTGTTAGAAGAAGACGATCGTGGGAAGCGTAGTTTTCGGTTTGTTGAGGGACCGATTTTCAGCAATATTCTTTTAGCGGACGAAATTAACCGTACTCCACCTAAGACGCAGTCGGCATTATTGCAAGCGATGCAAGAGCGGGAAATTACCGTTGGTGGAACAACGTACGCTTTACCGCAACCATTTTTTACGATTGCAACTCAAAACCCCATTGAACAGGAAGGCACCTACCCGTTGCCTGAAGCGCAGTTGGATCGTTTCATGTTTAATATCAAGGTTGGGTATCCAAGCTTATCCGAAGAAGAGCAAATCTTGACGGCAACGACTCGCAATGAAAAACCAGAAGTTAAGAAAGTCTTATCGGCTCGGGCAATGATCAACCTGCAAAAATTAGTAAATCGCGTCGCTGTTAGCGAACAGATTGTGCGTTATGTCGCCAAGGTTGTAAGAGCGACACGTCCCACGAATGAAGATTCTCCAGACTTTATTAAAGAGTTAATCGACTGGGGAGCTGGTCCCCGAGCGGGTCAGTTTTTGATTCAGGGTGGCAAAGCAATAGCTGCGATGGACGGTCGTTTTAGTATTGCTGTAGATGATATTAAACGGATAGCGATTCCCGTATTGCGGCATCGTCTCAGTGCAAATTTTCAGGCGCAAGCCGAAGGGATGACGACGGACGATATCATCTTGCGCTTACTGGTAGAAATTCCCTTGCCGACCGCTGAAAAATATGAATAACGATTGAGATTGATTGTGTTATGGCAAAAACGATTTTCAGCCCGAGAAACGTAATAGTAGTCGCACTTGCTGTGAAGAGAATGATGCCGAGGAACTTAGAATGACAGCTGTCGAGTCTTATTTGAAGCCAGAGGTGATCAATCAGATCAAGCGGCTTGATATGCGCGCTAGGTTTGTTGTTAAAGGGTTTCTGCAAGGGTTACATGCTAGTCCGTTTCAAGGATTCTCGGTCGAGTTCAGCGAGCATCGTCGTTATACCTATGGTGATGATCCGCAGGACATTGATTGGCTTGTCTATGCCAAGACGGACAAATACTATGTTAAAAAATTCGAAGCGGAAACGAATATCACTGGTTATCTAGCGATGGATTTGAGCCAGTCGATGGCTTATACGTATCGACAAGAATTAACCAAATTTGATTATTCAATCTGTTTAGCGGCAGCACTCGGTTACTTGATGATTCACCAGCAAGATCCAGTTGGGTTGGTGACATTTGATGAAAAGATATGTGACTTTTTACCGCCTCGCTCCCGCCGTTCGCAACTCTCAACTATCCTGTCGCGGCTTTCGAATTTAAAGCCCGAGGGAAAAACTGATATCTGCCACAGTCTCAATCAACTTGCGGCCCGACTCAAACATCGTAGCTTAGTCATGGTTTTTTCGGATCTACTAGTGGATCCAGAGCCTGTTCTCGAATCATTGAGGCGATTGCGCCATGGGCGTCACGATATTATTTTGTTTCATGTGCTGGACGAAGCGGAAGTTACTTTTCCATTTACCGGCATGGTTGAATTGCAGGATCCTGAGTCAGAGCAAACGGTGGTTGTCGACGCTGCTGGATTTCAAAATGATTACATGCAGGAAGTCGCAGAGTTTCGAGAGACTTATCGCAGGGAGTGCCAGTTGATTGGAGTAGATTATGTCGAATTGGATACAAGCATGCAATTTGACAAAGCGTTAACAGAGTATTTGTTGAGTCGCCGGGCGCGTGGTTAGTACACAAACCGTCGGCATCTAGTACATAGATAGTAATAACAGAGATTCACAGACGATGGCCTTGTTAGGTACTGACGTCGAAATAAGGGATTTGAAGTCGTGGCTTTTTTGAATGCATCGATGATGATCGGAGGATTGCTGATAGCGGTTCCGTTTTTGATTCATCTGGCAATGCGTCGCAAGCCAACAGCCGAGCTGTTTCCCGCCTTGCGTTTCGTTCGCAAAAAACAGGTTGCCAATAAACGGACGCTACGATTTAAGCAATGGCTGTTATTATTCCTGCGAAGTTTATTGTTAGCGATTCTGGTGTTCGCCTTAGCTGGCCCATCGGCCGATCGTTTGGTTGCCGGCAATTGGGTAATCATCGGGGCTTTGAGCCTACTCATCTTGTTGGTTGCTGTGGTGTTGATAGCTGCTATTACAGGGCAAGTGACCCGCTCGGTGGTGGTGATGATCACCATCGTGTTGTTGCTGTTGCTGGGATTTGACGGATTGTTTGTATACAGCACACTGACAAACGACGAGAGTGTGCTTGTTGGTGATAAGGATGCGGCAGTCGCCGCGGTATTGGTATTTGATAATTCGCCACGCATGGGTTATCAGCAAAATGATCAGACGCGTTTGGCCGCGGGGCAATACATTGGCGATTGGCTGGTGCGGCAGTTACCCAATGACAGTCAGGTTGCGGTGGTTGATTTAGCTGCGCAGCCACCTGTTTTCACCCAAGACATTAATTCTGCGGTGCATGCAATTGAACAATTACAAATTACATACACGCCGGAATCATTACAGACAGCAATTCGCAGTGCACTGGAATTGATTTCGACGAGTGAGTTAACGCGTCATGAAATTTATTTGTTTACCGACCTTACGAAATCTGCTTGGGAAACTATTCCCGAATCATTGTCGACGGCATTACGAGTAGCCGATAGTGAGTTGTTTTTAGTTGATGTCGGGCAGCAGCAGCCTGATAATGTTGCCTTGGGAATTACCAAATTGAGCGGCGCCGTGTTAACTCAGCAGGGTAGCATTAACCTGACGGTTAATGTGCAGTCGATTGGGCGTGCTACTCAGCGAACGGTCACACTCAAATTAGAAAACCCAGATCTGACATTGCCGGTTATTACCGATGGTGAATTGCAAACACCAACGACAACCAAGTTCGCTGAACAAGTGGTTGCGTTTGCGGCATCAGACGTTCCAACCGGCCAAGTGTTATCATTCTCTCTTTCAGGTTTGGCGCTTGGTGAACATCATGGATCGTTGACTTTAACGGGCGTTGATGGTTTGGCTATTGACGATGTCCGATATTTAACGGTTTCAGTTCGTCCGGCGTGGAATATTCTCGTTGTTGCTCCTCCGGATGTTCCAACGCGGTTCTTTATCGAAGCAATTGCGCCAGCCTCGGAAAGGCAAAAAGGCCATTCCCCCTATCGAGTCAAAATCGTCCGCGATCACAATTTAATAGATGAAGAATTATCAACATACACCGGTGTTGTGTTTATTGATCCGCCACCGTTACCCAAGGATTTGCAGCAACAGTTGTCAGAGTATGTTGTCAGTGGTGGATCTTTGGGTTTGTTCTTAGGACATAACATGGAATTATCTACAGCTAGCTTAAATGCTGATTTGATTGGCGGCACGTTGACTCGGCAATGGCGGGCAGACGCAGATAACTTTTTGGAAATCCGTGATGATCAACATCGTTCGTTGCGTTCCTTTCAAAGCATGCCCAGTTCCGTTCCGTGGGCTCAGTTCCCAATAATGCGGTACTGGCAGCTAGAGAACCTTGGTGTCCAAACGCAAACCGTGATGCAGTTTAGCCAGACGCGTCACCCAGCGTTGGTGCAGCATAATCATGGAAAGGGAACTGTTCTGACTCTGCTTACTCCAATTTCAGAGCCGGCTCAAATTGCTGGGCGGACATCGTGGAACGAGTTAGTTAGTGGTGATGATAATTGGCCTTATTTCTTACTCATCAATGGGATTGCTGAGACTCTCGTGAGCACAGGCGAATCACGTTTTAATTATTTGGCAGGTGAAACCGTTCGCATCAGCAATCCAACGACGACCTATCCGGATCGCTATCAGTTGTTTACTCCAGACGCAGACGTGCAGGACACGAGGGTCTTAGCCGAGACAATTCAGATTCCGTTTACACAACACCCTGGCGCCTATCGCTTAAAGGGAATTCAAGATGGCCCCATTGTCCGAGGTTTCTCGGTCAATGTACCAGAGCAATACAGTGACTTGCAACGTTTGACACCAGCCACACTACAACGTCGTTTAAACGGCATTGATTTTCAAGTTGCCCGCAGTCGACATGAAATTGAATTTGGGGTCAGGCAACGTCGAGTCGGTCAGGAGTTCTATCCTTTGCTGCTGATCTTGTTCGCCATTGTGTTTTTCTTAGAACATTTGATGTCCAATCGATTCTATGGTCAGCAGCAACGAACACCACCAATGGAAATACAACCGGAAATCTAGGGGTCAGCGAACATGCAACAGTGGTCATTAGACCCAGTGTTTGACAGTTATGCAGCCGTGTTTACGACGGTCGTTTTACTGTTGTGTACGTTCCTGTTGGTGCGGCCTCGAAATAACTTGTCCGCTGCGCGAATGCAAGTGTTATTGATACTGCGATGTGTGATCGTGCTGATTCTTGCCTTGGCTATGTTGCGTCCGAGCAAGACGATTTCGGAAGTGCAGACGAAGCCAGCCTTGGTCATGTTCCTTGCTGACGAGACACAAAGTATGACCCAACCTTCAATGGAACCAGAAATCTCGCGGTGGGAACATCAACAGGCAACCTGGGATTCGGTTCAGCGTGTTCTTGATGCTCGAGCGGATGATGTGTCGGCGCGGCTATTTGGTTATTCGGACACCATCACCGAGAATCGAATAGGTTCTGCCGGGGTGTCGTTTCCTGCTGAACCCCTCGGGGTGCAAACTGATCTCGGTACGTCATTATATGAAGCAGTGATGACCGAACCAGGGCGACAAATCCACGCAGTTGTGTTGATGGGCGATGGAACACAGACTAGCTATCGACCTCAGGTAGATGTGCGTGAAGCGATCAGTGTTTTACGAAATATGGGAATTGCGCTGATTACCGTACCTTTTGGTCGTGAGGGCGATACGTTCCAAGCTCGCGATGTATCCATCGAACAGCTACCCCAACAATATCGAGTGTTTTCGGGCAATGATGTTAGCATCGATTGTTTGGCAAGACTAAAAGGGGTCGCGAACCGGCCGTTGCGAGTGCAATTGTTATTGAAATCCGAAAATGAGAACATGGTGGTCCAAGAGACGCTGGAAATTGTGGCTGATAACGCTGATGCAATGGTCCCTGTCCGTTTTCAATGGACTGCCAAGACACCGGGCCAATATCAAATAGCTGTGAAGATTGAAGCTGTCGACGGGGAATTACTGCTGCAAAACAATACCCAAACAGCATTTTTGACTGTTCTTGAGGGAGGATTGCGAGTTCTTTATTTTTACGGCAACCGGCTTGGGGAGCAGTTAGAATTGCGGCGGTCCTTAGGGTCTTCACCAGACATCGAGTTATTAGAAAGCTATATTCGTCATGGTAAAGATTCCCGTTGGCCAGACCCTCGCACCAGCGCAGTATTAGATGGTGAGTTTGATCTGATTATTATTGAAGATGTTCATGCCCGAGCATTTGGAGAGGTGAATCTGCAAGCGATTGCGGATGCGGTAGAACAGGGAAAAGGATTGATGATGGTTGGTGGGTATTATAGTTTTGGTCCTGGCGGTTATCGTGAAACTCCAGTGGATGCCGCCTTGCCGATTGAAATGAAAACATTTGAGAAGCAGGAGATTGGTGTGGAAAATCCGGTTAGAAAGATGTTTCACCTCGATCGTGAACTTACGATGCAACCAACCGGAAGTCACCCTGTTACGAGTATCTCGTCTGCGGCGACCCCTTGGAACGATCTGCCCGTCTTATTGGGAGCTAATCGTTTTCAAGGGTTGAAGTCGTTTGGTAAAGTCTTGCTCGAGACGGGTAAGCAAGAACCACTATTGGTTTCGGGACAATTTGGACTAGGAAGAGTACTGGCATTTGCCGGAGATCCCACTTGGCGTTGGGCGCGGATGGGGCATAGGGTGGAGCTCCGTCGTTTTTGGCGAAACAGTGTATTATGGATGGCTCGTCGAGAGGATCTACAACAACAAGATATCTGGTTGCGGATGGACCAAAGAAGAATACCGCCGGGAGTCGAACTCCCCTTTGAACTAGGTGTGGATTCTCTGGGTAGTCGAGTTGTCGCGGCAGATGATTTGCGTTGGGAAGTCAAATTGGTTCGCCGTGACGCCGCGGCAGTTGCGGTGCCAGTCCGTCGCCAAAACCAACAATGGTTGGGGATGTTGAGCAATCTCGAGCAACCCAGTGCCTACAAACTGTCAGCCACCGCATTTGTCAAGGATGAAGTGCTGGGAACTGCTCAAGCAGCGTTTCAAGTCATTGATGTTCAGCCGGAAAAAAGTAATCCGATCGCTGATATTACTCAACTTCAACGTTTGGCTGCAATGACCGCCAGTGACGGTGGTGAAATGGTCGCTCCAGAAAAATTAGCAGAGCACGTTCGCGATATTATTGATAACGCCAAGCAACTCGAGGTTGAGGTTCAAGTGACTTGGCAATTTGGGCGGTCACCAGGTAGCACGTGGCTGATCCTCACAATCATCTCAAGCCTATTCACACTAGAATGGTTTTTGCGCAAAAAATTTGGCTTAGTTTAAAAGCATGCGAGTTACTGTTTAACCACACGCCTGCGTCTTTCCGCTTGTGGCGGTGTAACCTCAGACCACCAATGTGCTATGGCGTACACCAATGCGGATCTTGGTATTTGGAATCGATTAATTCGTTCAGTTGTTGTTGGGGGATATTACCATTTTTGGCATGTGGTGCCCAATGTTGAATCAGAGTTTGTTTGAGTTGTTCTACGTTGCAGTCGATGTTAGCGACGAAATCTAGGTGTGGCCGGTCATTGCGATAATCGGGTTTGCGGGGGGGAATAGTGAGATACCGAGATATCTTTTCTAGGTCAAATTGACACAACAGTGTGCCGTGGTAGAGAACATGACTGCGAGTACGCCTGAGACTGTTGCCAGAAACCTTGCGGTTTTGACAGACGAGATCACTGAACCCTTGAATTTGACAATGAACATCCAACGTTGCGAGGATACCGATCAATTCACTTAGAATAGTGTCGTGACAATTGTGGTTGTCACGGAATTGAGGATGTTGATCGAGGTTTAATACCAGTGCATACATCAGGCATCCAGGACCCGTCAAAACAGTTCCTCCTCCACTCGCTCGTCTTAATACCATAACGTTATCTTGTTGACATGCTGGCAGATTTATTTCTGCTTCAATTTGTCCACTGCGGCCCATCACTACCGCATATTGTTTTGGTTCCCATACACGCAGGCAATCTATGGTACTGTTGTGCTGTTCGGCGTACCGCAGTAGCGTTTCATCGAGAGCGATGTTTTCAACGGGTGAATTCAAAGTGTTATCGAATAATTGCATAAGCAACGACGGCGGGTAAACTCACCGTTAGGGTGAAAGGGGTTATGTGCACAAACGAACATTTTTTAGCTAGAAACAAAGATAGAATCTTGTTTTGACTTGACGCTACTAGTGACCAATCTACACTAAAATCTTGTGGGTTTATGTACCCAAACTGTGGAATATAAGGAGTTGGAAAATCTTGATCGAGCAACCGGAAAATCAAAAACAAGCGGAGGGGGACGAGAACTCCATTCCCTTATCGGTAGCAGATACTGCGTTGCCGGAAATACGGCCACCGAATGCTGGATTTATACTGCAGTTATTTTTAATCCCGATGATGATTGTTGCGGTGATTATTTGCGTTTGGTTGTTATTCAATTTTATTTCGCGAGGTGAAACTCCTACCGAATTAGTGCGCGGCTTACAGAAGATGAATAATGCAAGTTGGCAAAAGGCATATACTCTGTCAAGCTTGTTACGCGCGCCGGCAAGCGAATTGAAGAATGATAAAGAGTTGGCGCAGGAGTTGATCGCTGTACTGGAAACGAAATTGACGGAAGAGACCGCAGATGCAAATCAAGTAAAATTAAGAATTTTTGTCTGTAAGTGTTTGGGTGAATTTGAAATCGACTCGGGTTTATCTGCTTTGTTGAACGCTGCCCAGCAAACCAACAATGCCAATGACTTAGTGATCGCTTTAACGGCAGTGGAATCGGTTGCCGTTTTGATGAGCAATCTTGATGAATCCGTCCTATCAGAGAATTACGACCGGATCGTCGAAACATTGCTCGCTGTCTCCAACGAACAGGCGGAAAATCCAGATCATGCGTTGCGCGTAAATCAACTGCGATCTGCCGCTGGATTTGCTTTAGGCGTCGCTGGCGGCGACAAAGCAATACAACGTTTAGTGTCCATGCTTGACGACGCCTATCCCAATGCGAGATTTAATGCAGCGATTGGCTTGGCACGATATGGTAAATTGGAGTCAACAGCGGTGTTATTGGAGATGTTAGATCCGGGAAACACGGCCATCACAAATGGCGAGCCGGAAGGGAGCCATGCGTTTAAGAGAAGTGTTGTCATCACCAATGCAATTCGAGCAGTAGTTTCTTTGTCCGAGTTTCATCAAACCGGTGAGCTATCTGATTTGATAGATGCCATGCGGAACCTTGATTCGAGTGAAAAGGTGGTTAGCCAAACGAAATTGCTCGCAAAAGATGCGGTAGTAAAAATCATAAAAAAATAAAATAGATTATGTTGGCTTGCAGTGACCACATCGGATGTGTTGACGGCATGTCAGTGTAGGCTGGGTCAATCGAGTCGTTCACTAGCAGGGTGACTGTGGCTCATGGAAGTTAATTTAATTCCTTAGTATTTGCGAAAGCAAATTGAATGTCAGAAACATCAGATCACCATCCATTACAAGGTAAACGTGTTGCGTTTGTCGGGAAACTGGGAGGCGTAAACCTTCGCGAAGCCCATCGTTTGGTGAGCCAAGCGGGCGGGTTTATGATGAATTCTGACGACGTGGAAGAGGCTAATGTTGATGTTATCGTGCTTGGGGCGGAGCAGTGGCCGCCCACGAATCCGGAGGAATTATTACCTCGAACGGTTTTAACAACTGTTTCAGCTGGGCAAGCAGAGATCATAACGGAGACTCAATTTTGGGAACGGTTGGGAATGCTAGATCCCGATCAAAATATTCGCCGGCTGTATACACCAGCCATGCTGGCAGAGATGCTTGAGGTTTCGGTGGCTGTGATTCGCCGTTGGCACCGACGTGGGTTAATCATACCTACTAGGGAAGTGCATCGTTTGCCTTACTTTGACTTCCAAGAAGTTGCAACGGCTCGTCACCTCGCTGAAATGCTATCCGCTGGAGCCTCGCCCTCTCAAATCGAAAAACGCTTGGCGGAATTAGCCAAATACGTACCAGATGTGGAACGGCCATTAGCTCAATTGTCGGTGATTGTACAAGGGCAAGAGATTTTGTTGCGGCAGGGCGAAGGGTTGGTCGAACCCAATGGCCAAATGCGATTGGATTTTGACGCATTGGAGGAGCCTGACCATGTGATCCACGAAGTCCAGACTGAGGGTGAATTGCAACTGGATCCACCACATATTTCAGCTAAAGATATTATTGAAATCAGTGAGCAAGACGTTCTAGCGGCATTCGATGGTGATCGCACTGGAGACGGCGGCCCGCGTATTCTATCATTTGGTAGTGCGCTTGATCGAGCGATTCACCCAGACAATCCGGAGTCGATGTTAATGCAGGCGAGTGAGTATGAGGAAGCAGGGGAACTTGAGCTAGCGATCGATGTATACCGCACATTTTTGACAGCATTTGGTCCGCGCGCCGAAGTGAATTTTCAACTAGCGGAATTACTGTATCGCCGCAGTGATTATGCAGCGGCTCGTGAACGATATTATATGGCGATTGAGATAGACGAAAATTATGTGGAGGCGCGCGCCAATCTAGGATGTGTGTTGATTGACACGGGTGAGTTGGAGTTAGCGATTGCCGCTTTATATGGCGCTCTAAAATATCATCCAGATTATCCGGATGTGCATTACCATTTGGCTCGTACCCTTGATGAACTGGGGCAACGTGATAAAGCGATTGATCATTGGCGGGCGTTTTTGATTTTATCGCCAGACAGTCCATGGGCTCAACAGGCACGAGACCGTTTGTTGTAAGGCCGCCCAACTGTGCTGTGGTTAGCATAGTTCAACCTGTGGGCGAACCAATGCATTGCAACTATTGACAGGAACAAGAATGTTTGAGAACGAACAACTAAACGATATTTTCTTTAGCTATACGCATGTTGAATCAACGACATGGTTATATCTTACGCTGTTCCTTACCGTTACACTATTCTTCAAATTTGGGCGTTTGTTTAGCATTCGCAATTTAGACGTCTTTCTGATTTCGTTGTTCACGCCGGGATTCTTGCTAGTTTCACATGGGCTGACTAATGGCTTCCAGGATATTGAACGCCTTGGATATATCGTGTTATGGATCGTTGGCGGCGTGCTTGTCGTCAGGATGTTGTATGACTGCACATTAGTAAGACGCCCTCTGCTAGAGCCAAACTTATCCGCCGGTGGACTAACTTTCTTGTTGGTCTCCCTGTCTATTTTATTAGTCAGCAATGTGACCGTAGGTTATTTAGAGAATGACCGGGAGTTTGAAATCGAGCAATATCCCAATCATATGCCGGGCTATCGTATTCTTGAAGACATCCCGCCTGTGGCAGTTGCTTTTTGGAAATCGCCGTTCGAGTTGGTTCATCAGGGTGGGAAAGATCCGGGTGTGTATCGGTTTGAAATGACACAGCGATTGGCGTTGATTATTGTTTTGTTGGCCCATCTTGCAATCGTTAGCGGCTTGATCTTATTTGGATCCGTGCATTTTCAAAATGTGAATATGGGTCTCGGTGCTGCCGTGTTTTATCTATTGATTCCATATACCGGCGAAATGGGTGGGCATGTTCATCACGTATTGCCGGGGGCATTATTGGTTTGGGCGCTGTTGTGTTATCGCAAGCCGTTCTTAGCAGGTCTGTTTTTGTCACTGGCCTTTTGCATTTATTATCCATTGTTCTTACTGCCGTTGTGGGTCGGGTTTTATTGGCAACGCGGTTTGCCCAAAATGTTGGTTGGAGTCGCCGTTGGATGGGGCATATTGATTGCTGGGCTAGTTTTAACGCAACGGCCAGAAACAGGCGATTTAATTTTGCAGATTAAAAGAATGCATGGGTTCTTGATGCCAGAAATGGACAGAGATGTGTTGAAGGGGATGTGGCAATTACATTGGGTACCTTCGTATCGCATTACCTTTATCGCTTTCTTTTTTATGATGAGCATCATGTTTGCGATTTGGCCAGCGAAGAAAAACTTAGCAACGTTGATCAGTTGTACTGCCGCCTTACTTTTGGCGACTCGTTTTTGGAATGGTGGCGGAGGTGGGCTGTATCTTGGTTGGTCATTACCGCTGATTATTTTGATTATGTTTCGACCGAACCTCGAGGATCGGATTATGTCGCCGGCTCAATCAAACAATTGACGTTTTTCGGGAGATGTCCAGTGATGGCGAAATATTTTTTTGTAGGAGCATGTAATGGTTGATTCGGTTGCAGATCATCGTGCTCAAGCTGGACAGCGATGTGGTTGTTGTGTGATTACAGTAAGTGATACACGGACAATGGAGACAGACGGGGGCGGCAAATTGGTGGTCGAACGGTTAACTGCGGCTGGGCATAAGGTTTTCCGCCGTGAGATTATCCCGGACAATCCAGAACCGATGATCGCTTTGTTGCGCGCGTGTGAATCCGACGCGAATATTCAAGCTGTTTTACTAACGGGCGGAACTGGCATCGCGAATCGCGATCAAACGTTTGAGACCGTCAGTGGTTTATTGAGCAAAATCATCCCAGGGTATGGTGAATTGTTTCGTTCATTAAGTTATGCGGAAATCGGATCTGCCACGATTTTGTCGCGTACCGTGGGTGGATTGATGTCACAGACGGTTGTATTGACGATGCCAGGGTCACCAGCAGCGGTAGCACTCGCTATGGATAAAATCATCCTGCCAGAGATTGGGCATCTCGTACATGAGGCCAATAAATAGACGACTATGGTTATCAGTTCATTTGAGTTTGCCTCCTAGTGGATGAAGGTTAGAGCCAGCTCTTCGAAACGCCGCGTAGGCAGCCGCGGATTTTAAGATATTGCTGTACCGGCCGAAGACATCGGGTTGTGGACGCGATCTACAAACGGACAGATACCCAGCCCTTATTTCGGTGGCAGAAAATATTTTTTCTGAATGAAGAATTACTCGCCGGCAGACGCATTGATCAAGTTGATGAGTAGTCGTAGTCGTCCGTGTGCACGGCGATTAAAGTTAAAGACTAAGCGCGACATGTCGTTTGTCGTCTCGTCATCTTTTTCCTCTTCGAGTCTCCCAGCGTGTTGTTCAAATTCACCGCCGTTAAGAATGTCGGCAAAATCTTGCTTGATGGTGGCTAATAACGATTCACTGAGTGCCTGATGCAGCCGCAGAACTAAGTCTCGTCCGACGTACCGCATGCTATGAAATACTCGATAGTAATTCATGATTTCTAGAGCGGCTTCTTCGTAATTGTCGGTAACTGAATACAAGTGCAAGTCGTCGGGAGAAATCATGCCGTCACGGAGTAGGTGTTCGCGGATGAAATGATCGAGGGTTGTCCAGAAGTTACCGCCAGGTGCATCGGCAAATATAACCGGTACCAATTCTCGCTTGCCAGTTTGGATCAAGGTGAGTACTTCTAAGGCTTCGTCTAACGTTCCAAAACCACCGGGGTAACAAACGACCGCGTCACATTCTTTTACGAACATGAGTTTGCGAGTAAAGAAGTATTTCATGTTGACCAATTTATGGTCATCGGCAATGATCGGATTTGCATGTTGTTCAAAGGGCAGCATGATATTGAGCCCCATCGACATTTCACGTCCGGCCCCCACATGCCCTGCTTCCATGATTCCTTGAGCGGCGCCTGTCACGATCATCCATTCATGCTTGGCCATCTCGGCACCAAACTGAACACAGGCTCGATAAGTTGGTTCCGTGGCGGCTGTTCGCGCGGATCCAAACACGGTTACTTTTCGTTGATTGCGATAAGGGGCAAACACTTTGAAGGCATACCGCAGTTCGCGTAATGTACGGCTGAGAATTTTCAAGTCGCCACGGTCCACGCGATCGTCGGCTAATCGTTCAGCGGATAAGCGAATGCGATCTAGTAGATCATCAATGCGGTTCGGTTCTTGGTTGTCGGACATATTCGTAATCCTTAGGCTCAATTAAATATTTTCAGCAACATTCGTGCAGCACTATTCTTCACTGTTTTGTCATCCAGTGCAAACAGATTCGGGCATGCCGGCGCCGTTTAGCGGTCGTTTCAACGAATAAGATTTGTCTCGAAGTATTAATTACTCCGAATAATCACTAGCAGGAATAGTACTTTGTTGCGGTAATTAGGCAGCGCGTTTGAGTCGTTGATATGCCATGATGATTTCATACAAATCTTTACTGATGGAGATTTTATCCTCAGAGAAATCTCGAATCCACACTCGCTGTGATAACAAAGCATCGGTCAGTGCAGGTAGAATATCGCCTAATTGAACTTCGACATGTGTCTCATGTTTGAGTGTGTTTGCGACGTCAGCATGGCCGGGTTGAGTAGGTTTCAATGGCAGGATATTATGTCGCATCGGGAAAATCACTCAATCTAAAGTTAATATTTGCGATACAGGCTTAGCGACGTCCTTGTTCGCTGTGCAGATTGCCTATACCTAGCAACATCGTGTTACTGTCCGAGTAAATCGTCGGCAAAGTGTTAAATCTTTGACCAATCCGCGATTTTTCGCAAACTATTACCCGCTTTGACAGCGGTCAAGCGGCTTCATGAAATCACCCCTGATGGTCGCTTGAAACGACTGGTGTATATTGAAGGGGTCATGAAAAAGGATTTATCTTCTAATACTGGTTTTGACGGACTGCGAGTGGCGGCATTTGAAAGTCGCCGCAACACTGAGCTTGCGCGCCTCATTGAAAAACGAGGTGGCGTCGCTTTTGTTAGCCATTCGATGCAGGAAGTCGTTGAGGAAGACACCCGACCAAGTATTGACTTAGCGAACCATATCATGACAGGTGAAATGGATGCACTGGTCTTAATGACGGGTGTTGGCGTTCGATATTTAATGCGGAGCGTAGAACGGCATGTGGATATGGAGCGATTCCTAAATTGCCTCACAGATATGACCACGATTGCTCGCGGCCCGAAAGCAATCGCTGCGTTGAAAGAGTATGGGATCACGCCCACGCTTTCTGTGGCTTCACCCAACACTTGGCGCGAACTACTAGTGACACTTGATACCCACTTACCATTAAACCAAATCAATATTGCGATTCAAGAATATGGTAAACCCAACCCAAGTTTAGTGGCAGGTTTGGAAGCCCGCGGAGCTAAAGTTCACTCGGTCAAGGTGTACCGCTGGGAATTACCCGCGGATACAGCACCGCTACGAGAAAACCTGCAGGCTATTGTTGACGGTGACCGAGATGTTTTGCTCTTTACCTCAGCACATCAATTAACCAATCTCTTAGAATTAGCTGAACAATTAGGTTTACTGGAATCACTGCGAGACGCCATTGGCCGTAGCGTGGTTGTATCGATTGGTCCGACCACGTCTGAATGGATTCGCGACAATGGTTTAATTGTGGACCTAGAACCAGAACACTCAAAAATGGGGCAGCTCGTCGTGCATGCTGCTCAGTTTTCCCATGAAACATTACAACGAAAACAGAGGATTCATCAAATGCTCTCCGGCCCAATGTCCGATGCGTTAGACAAAAATGCCCCTTGGTTTGACAGTTGCTTTTTGAAGGCATGTCGAGGCGAACCGACTGATGTGACGCCAGTGTGGTTAATGCGGCAAGCTGGACGATACATGCAAGAATACCGAGAGATTCGTAACAAGACGACTTTTCTAGAACTCTGCAAGTCCCCTGAGCTGTGTTCTGAGATTATGGTGACCGCTGTTAACCGTTTAGGTGTCGACGCAGCGATTATTTTTTCGGACCTCTTGCCGATTCTTGAGCCGATGGGACTCAATTTAGAATTTGCTAAGGGTGAAGGCCCTGTGATTCATAATCCTATTCGAGAAGCAGCCGATATTGATCGAGTTGTTGAATTGGAGTCGGTTGAGGCGTTAGATTTTGTTATGGAAACGGTCAAACTGACTCGTCAGGAACTACCGGCAGATATGCCACTGATTGGGTTTTCTGGCGCACCGTTTACATTGGCCAGCTATGCGATCGAAGGTGGCTCGAGCCGTAACTACTTAAACACCAAAACAATAATGTATCGAGACCCAGGCGCTTGGAAGGAATTGATGAGCCGTTTTGTGCGCGCAATCACTCGTTACCTCAATGCACAAATCGCTGCTGGTGTTCAATGCGTTCAGCTTTTTGATTCTTGGGCTGGCTGTCTAGGAACCGACGATTATCGAGAATACGTTTTGCCCTACGTACAAAAAATAATTGCTGGGTTGGTTCCAGGTATTCCAGTCATCAACTTCGCAACGGGTAACCCCGGATTGTTACCAATGTTGGCTGAGGGTGGCAATTGCGTCGTTGGAGTGGATTGGCGGATTCGCTTGGATGATGCATGGGATATTATTGGGCACGATCGCAGCGTCCAAGGTAATCTCGATCCTTTAGTATTACTGGCGGATGTTCCAACCATTCGCAACCGCGCGGAAATGGTTTTAGCCCAAGCCAATGGTCGCAATGGCCATATATTTAATCTTGGCCACGGTGTGCTACAACAAACTCCCGTGGATAATGTCATCGCTTTGGTTGATGCAGTGCATGAAATCAGTAGTCGGTAATGTGGGGGACGTTTCCAGCGCCAGCGGACGAATGGGATGGGCTCGTGCTACAATGAATAAAACATGATTGGATAGAACAATAGCAAGGAAATTATATTACGATGGCAGATTCTCTTTTTGAACAACTCGAACAACAATGCACCTCTGGTGGAGTGGACGCTGTGCTGGAACACTTAATTGCCAGCTTGCAACAGGACAAGAAACATCACGAGTTGTTCGAAGCTTTAAAGATGCAAGTCCGCCACCGGGCCGGACTACCGTTGCTCTATGGTGAATCAGGCGATGACCTCGATCCCAAACAGCGAACATTATTAGAAGACGGGTTGCTGGGTGCTTGTCGACAAGTTGGAACTGGGTTGCTCGAGGCTGGGCGTGTCTCCGAAGGTTGGATGTATATGCGACCAGTTGGTGATATGGCTGCTGCTCGGGAAATGATCAATAAGATTGAAGTCCAAGATGACAATATTGATGAAATGGTCGAAGTCTTGCTGCAAGAAGGAGTAGATCCGGCACGTGGTTTTTCGGTCGTGCTACAAAATTACGGTACGTGTAATGCGATTACGACGTTTGAATCAGTGATGCCGCAAAAGGGCAAAGCGGATCAACGGGCCGTTGCGCAACTATTGCTCAGACACGTGCATCAAGAGTTGTTTACGAATGTCAAAGCGGATGTTGCTGGTCGCCAAGACAGTGAACCGACCGTCACGACACTGGCTGATCTAATCGCCGGCCAAGAAGGCATGTTCGGAGAACACTCCTACCATATTGATACCACGCATTTGGCGTCGACGACTCGATTTAGTCGGATACTCGAGGACGAAGAGAGTTTGCGATTAGCACTGGATTTAACGCAATACGGTCAAGAGCTGCATGAGCAGTTTCAGTACGAAGGCGACGAGCCATTTACGGATATTTATCGCCACCACGCTTTTTACTTTCAGGCGTTGCTTGGTGAAAACTTGGACGAAGCGTTGAATTATTTTAAAGAGCGATCTGACAACGTGGATATCAATCAATGGGGAACTGTCGGTATTGAAACTTATATCGATTTACTAGCACGTGTTGGCAAAATTGAAGAAGCGATTGCCGTTACAATCGAGAAAATACAACCCGGTCAACGAACAATGGGTTTAGCACCTTCGTTGCTCGAACTCTGTGAACGCAGTGGCAACTATTCCCCATTGATGGACGCTTGTCGGGGATCTGATGACGTGTTGGGTTTTGCCACGGGTTTGATGCAGGCGAAAACAGAATAATTTTGCAGGATTCAAACTGTCTGGCGAGTGATATTTACGTTGATTCAATAGTAAGAGAATAAAATACCGATGGTTGAAAAAGCAACGCTTAATCGCGAACGATTGCTGAGTCGCTTTCTGCGATATGTACAAGTTAACACAACGGCCAATGCACAAACTGATGAGTATCCCAGCAGTGCGGGGCAATGGCAGTTAGGCGAGATTCTGCTGGCGGAACTCAATGAGATTGGGGCAGACGATGTACACGTGGATTCTAATGCATTGGTGTGGGCGCTGATTCCCGGCAACGTTCCGGATGCGGAAACAATCGCTTGGAATGCTCATCTCGACACTTCCCCTGAAACTACCGGCGAACATGTGCAGCCGCAAGTCATTGAATCTTATGGCGGAGGTGATATTGTTTTGCCTGGTGATACGTCTAAAGTAATTACCGTTGCGGAATCGCCCGAACTTGAAGCGTTAATTGGCAAGACGTTAATTACGACCGATGGGACAACATTACTCGGTGGTGACGACAAAGCGGGCATCGCAATTATTATGGAGTCTGCTCAATATCTTCTCGACCATCCAGAAATTCCCCACGGCCCAGTTCGTATACTATTTACGTGCGATGAAGAAATCGGTCGCGGTATTAATCACGTCGACATGGATAAAATAGGTGCTGTTGCCGCTTATACGCTTGATGGTGGTGGAGCGGGAGATATTGACATTGAAACGTTCTCGGCCGATGGACTTAAGATCACGGTACACGGCGTCAATATTCATCCATCAATTGCTAAGGACCGCATGGTCAATGCGCTCCGCGCGGCAGGAGCATTGCTCGAACGGTTGCCGGTGGACCAAGCACCGGAAACAACGAGTGAGCGAGTGGGATTTCTGCATCCTTATGTTGTTCAGGGCGGTGTGGCTGAAGTTGTGATTGACGTGTTATTGAGAGATTTTGATACGGAACAATTGCAAGTCAAAGCAGATTTAGTTGCAGCGATCGCGCGGGATGTGGAACAGGATTACCCAGGAATCACGATTAATATTGAGCACCAGAAACAATATCGCAATATGGCAGATGGTTTGCCGGTAGAGCCTCGGGCGGTTAAGTTTGCAGAACAAGCCCATCGAGAATTAGAGGTGCCCGTCCGCTTGAGCTCCATTCGTGGTGGTACTGATGGATCGATGCTTACCGAAAAAGGATTGCCAACTCCGAATCTATCCAGTGGCCAGCACATGCAACATTCGCCGTTGGAGTGGGCT
>JABJJO010000217.1 GCA_018660825.1 Planctomycetaceae bacterium
AGGAATCGGAGCCATGAGTCGTTTTTCGGCACCGCGATAGCTAAACTCCGCATTGGGCATGAAGTCCAAGGGCAATTCCAATATTTGAGTTGCGCGCATTTCGTTGATAATGCGATGTACGGTAGATGACGTGCGATTGAATTGTCTCGCTAGCATGGAAACACTTGTGCCCTGTCGGTACCGCTGGAAAATACTGCGTTTGGAATCTTCGGATAGTTTTCCGCGTGCTCGAGGGAAGATCGCTTCGGCGGGGTTCTTCTTGTCATGTCGTTTCAACGTGTATCGAACTGTTTCGATACTACGGCTGAAATGATTCGCCAGTCGTTTGGCTACTTCCGATGGACAAGCGCCGGCAGCGGCAAGCTTACGAGCTTGGTCGAGGATGTCCATTTTTTCGGATTTGGATAATTGGCTGAATCGTTCGCCGCGTTGAACACGATGTCGATTTTGAGCAACGAAGCGATCGACGGTGGATGCCAGGAATGCGACCCGCTTACGACCCTCAATAATAATCTTGCGGCTGACTAATCCATTGTTTCGCCAGCGGGAAATTGTTTTACTAGAAACTTGCAAATGCGTTCCTAATGTTTTGACGGTGTAGACGGGTTCTATAACTTCGTCAGAATTAATGTCAGCGGCGTCGGTGAAATCTTCGACGATCAAACGCAAATCGTGTTGCAGAATCGCTCCGTTTAATTGCTCGTTTAAATTTGTAGAATCAAAACTGTCTGCACAGCCGGTGATTTTTTGCGAGATTCGGCCGAAGGCCATCATTTCATTGGGGGGTAATTCGCTTATCAGCTTTTCGGATCGATCAGCACCTGCGATTAGTTGTTCCCGCGTGGCGGCGGCGAGTTGTTGGGCGCACAAATTGCGCAACAGCGGGCTCATATAAGATGAGTTCATAGGATGGTCCCTTCTCTAATGTTCTCCCAACTGGTGTTCCGTGTGTTTTTAAACAAAGCGTCGTTTTTACCAGCCAGCTGCAACATTACCCTTCCCAAGGTTTTGTTGCCCAGACCGATCAAATGTAGACAATGTCTAATTCACCCAGTTCGGGGTTTCCTTTTAAGTCACATCCGCTCTCGCCCCTGAGACAAACAATGCTAGCAAAATTCTGATCTCAATATGAAACCACTTACCAGCCGTTCTAACGAAGTGACTAACATCTATTATACAGGTGATGTCAAGCCTTTTATGTAATACGCACCCCAATTGCCGATTGTTTACTCTATTTAAGCCAATATTCGGTCCAATTTGTTGTAGTTTTTCTAATAGTTTTATGTTGGCGTTTGCTTGTAACTTATCGTATTTCCGGCGTTTTGTAGGTGATATGGAGTTTTTTTCATAAAACAATACATAACGATTGGAAAAAGAGGTTTCTTTCCCGCCAACAAAGGTCAAAAGCGGACTTTGGTTTAAATAAATCTTGCTCAAATTGTCGAATTAACGACTAGGTGTCTATGTACATAAAGTGTGCGGTTCATCTATATAGCGAATGCTGGGCTTATAAGAGGTATGTGATTTTAAGACGAAGGATTTCGATACAGAGGTTACGAAGAGATGTTTGTTCGGTTTGAACACAAACGATTCAACCACAAAATAACTATGTTAAGCATGGTCGTCGTGGTTTCCCTTGCGCATTGCCAAAGCACCGCCGCACAAGACATTTCGTTTGCGGGCGCAGTTCAACCTCAACTCGATAACGTCGAAGTGAACGTCCAAGTTACTGGTGTGATCAAAGTTAGATCATCGCGAGTTGGGATCGTGCAGCAACCTGTAGTTGTCAGTGGTCAATTGCACTACGAGCAGTGGTTGAATCACCCTCAGAGTACCGAGTTGATTCGCAGCATTCGCTATTATCGCAACGTCGCAACACAAATAAAGATCGGTCAAAATACAATTCCAGGCAGCCTACGAAAAGATCGACGATTAGTCATTGAACAGCTGCAACTCGATGACCATCTGCTGTATTGTCCACAAGGGCCGTTGACTCGTGATGAGTTGGACATGCTTAACGTCCAATTAAGCCCCACAACTTTACGACGACTACTACCAACAGACTCGCTAACTGTCGGTGCAACGTGGAAACTCACGTTTGCAACGTTAGCACCAATTCTAGTCATTGATGCCATCTCGAAACACGAGGTCATCGGCACATTACTGTCCGTTAAAGATGACCGCGCTCAACTGCGGTTTCAAGGCAAGGTCGAAGGCGCTATTAACGGAGTTGGCACCGTTATCGATTTGCAGATCACTGCGGAATATGACTTGCGGCGGCAACGATTCCTGCAGGCCAGATTATCGATGTCGGAAAAACGTGAAATTGGCGACGTTCAACCGGGTTTAGATGTTACGGCCACAATAGACCTACAACTTGAACCGGTGGCCGAGCTTTCAGTGGTAACCCCAGCGGTTGTTGAAAACTGGAATCGTTCATTGCCCGTTGGAGCGGAGCGAATATTGGTGCGACCCAGCGGAACGCCAGTTGATTTATTGGTTGATCGAAATTGGTATGTTATGGTAGATCAACGCGAGTTATTCATGATGCGTTGTGTCAAGAAAGGTGAATTGATCGCACAGTGTAGCGTCGTCCGTTTGCCTCCGCCCACCGGTGGGGAAACAATGACACTCACTCGCTTCCAACATCAAATTCAGTCGTCTCTCGGTGAGCGATTTAATCAGTTCACGGCGGCAACACAATCAAAACATGAATCAGGCGGACGACTATTCCGCATTGTTGTCGTCGGTCTCGCCAACGAGATTCCCTTTCAGTGGATCTATTATCACATCACCGACCCACGAGGCAGTCAGTCGGCTATTGTGTTCACGATCGCAAATGAGCGAGTTGAGCAGTTTGCTGATCAAGATCGGCAGTTGGTCAAAACCATGCAGTTCACGGAAAACGAGACAATCCAAACAGCGGTTACCGAAGTAAGTAAACGTTAAAACAAACCGAAAAAAGCTTGAACTAGAAAAACCACGCTTTATACTCGAATTAATCAGACAGATTTACTATTACAGTTTTTGTAGCAGTAAACATGTTGATCATGATGAAAAAGAAGGGGTCGCAAGATGACCATGAATGACAAGTATGAATTGAATGTAATAAATCGCTCAAATCGACAACCTGCTTGTATGCTTAGGCATCGCCTACAAGCCAGCGGTTCTAGAGGGTTGGTGGTAGTTCTGTTGTTGCTGCTAGTTTCGGCATCAACGCACGCGCAGCAGTCACCTCGTGTTCTCGCTCCAGGAGTGTTGCATACAATTTCGCCGGAAATTGAGGAAGGCGAAACTGTCTCACCGCGAGCCGATCTAATTGAGATCACTACCGCTCGGTCTTACCTCAAATGGCAACCACAATTCAGTCCCACGACGCGGACGCTGTTTGAACGATCACAACGTGTGCCGCTACGACGCAGCATATGGGGATTGGAATTTACTTTCAAACCATTTCGCATGATCGAAGTTGATTTACCTCAAGCGAGCGGAAAGATGCAACGCAAGACATTGTGGTATATGGTCTATCGAGTTCGCTATCTTGGCGAAGAAGTTCATTTTGAAAAACAACGTGAAGCGTTAAGCGATGGAGATCGCTACGTTCGATTTCGTAATACGAAAAAGGACGCGGAGTTTCGATATTTCATGCCCTACTTTACGCTGCGAAGTCATACGTTTGCGAAAGAGTATTTGGATCGCCTTATTCCGGCGGCCACTGATGACATAGCTGCAGTCGAAAAAGTGGACGGTCCGATTTTAAACTCGATTGAGATGTCGAATACCAAACTCATGCGAGAAGATGCGGAAACGGGTAAAGGAGTGTGGGGAGTTGTTGTTTGGGAAGATATCGATCCGCGCACCAATTTCTTTTCGCTTTATATCCAAGGCCTCACGAATGCATATCATTATCAGGACACTGCTGCTGCTGAGATCAGTAAAGGTGACCCAATTGCTTCTGGCCGTGAATTCGAAGTGAAAACACTACAATTGAATTTCTATCGTCCTGGTGACACAATTGATTTGGTGAAGGACACAATATATTACGGGCTGCCAAATGCATTGCCGCGACCTGAAATTGTTTATTCACTTGAACAAGGCGACACTTTAAAATCATTAGCGCGAAGGTTTCTTGGCGATGAAAATCGCAAGTTGGAAATTTACCAGCTCAACCGAGATATTATTGCGTCCCCGGATAAGTTGCCCGTTGGTAAAGTGGTTCGTTTCCCGCGTACCAACCATCAGCATTATAACGATCTGCAACCGGTACGTTTGTATCTCACGGAAGAGGGTGAGACGTTGGAGGTAATCGCCAGTAACCGAGATATCCAACTGTCTGAATTGCGGAAAGTGAACTTTGACAAGCTGGGATTAGATGGTGAACCTCAGAAGGGTGAATATGTATTGTTGCCAGTAACGTTGAATCGCTTGAATCGCCCTCAACCCGTGGGTAGCGAAATCTACAAAATCTATACTCGGCGGCAAGTCCAAATTATGCGACTTTATGGAATGGTTGATTTCGCACGTAACCAATGGTTATATTCCTCGCCAGCACCACCAGTATTCCGTAGTGGCAATTGAAACATTGCGGGCTTAGCGTGCTGCAGAGAGATTGTCAGTTTGTGTGGTTTCAGATGAATTGAATCACGAATTTGCTCAAATGTTGAAATTTGGCTATCTTCCATAATTCTTAAACGGTAATTTTAGTTGCCCAGCGAAACTTCTGTCGATTATGCCTCTTGCCGATAATCGCGTCTCAGTATAAAAATGAAGTTCGCAGTTTCAATAGACACAATAAAAATACAGCATTAGCTTTAGGGCAGAATAATGGCTCATAAAAAGGGACAAGGCTCCAGTCGTAATGGTCGCGATTCCAACGGACAGCGGCGGGGAGTGAAAAAGTTTGGTGGAGAACGAGTCATCGCGGGGAATATCCTCGTGCGACAGGTGGGTAATAAATTTCACCCTGGACGCAACGTAGGACAAGGCAAAGACTTTACTTTGTTTGCACTGACCGAAGGCGTTGTTATGTTCGACCGCAAAGGTCGTCGCATTAATGTAGTTGCAGCTGATAATTAAGCCACGGCAACATTGGCACAGACTTCATAAAATATGGGATGTCCTCCACAAATAGGGGATATCCCTTTTTTTTATCACAGGGTGCTACGAGTCAGAGAATCCATAGGGAGAACAAAAGTACAGTGTTCGTTGACCAAGTCACAATTGAATTGATCGCTGGGGGTGGTGGTGACGGATGCGTTAGTTTCCGGCGAGAGAAATATGTACCTCGTGGTGGCCCCGACGGTGGCGACGGTGGACATGGAGGCGACATCGAAATAGTTGCCCAAGAAGGCGTCAACAGTTTGACGGCTGTTGCTCACCGAAAATCATGGAAAGCGGGGCGAGGAAATCACGGCAGTAGTAAAAATAAACGAGGCCGTGATGGGGAAGGAATCACGATCTTAGTTCCTCCTGGGACACTCATCCTTGATGCGAATGATGACTACGTTATCAAGGATCTCGTGAACGAAGGCGACCGCTGTATCATTGCCAAAGGTGGCTATGGAGGCAAAGGGAACACGCGTTTTAAATCGTCAATCCATCAGGCTCCGCGTAAATCGACTCCCGGCGGTGACGGCGAAAAGCGAATGGTTATCTTGGAACTAAAAGTTATCGCGGACGTAGGACTCGTCGGAAAACCTAACGCTGGTAAGAGCACGTTGCTAAGTCGGATTACCAAAGCTCAACCAGAGATCGCGGACTATCCCTTTACGACGAAAAAGCCAAATCTCGGACAAGTTATCCTCGATTGGGAACGGTCATTTGTAATGGCAGATATCCCCGGTTTGATTGAAGGTGCGGCACAAGGTATTGGACTAGGACATGAGTTTCTCAAGCACATCGAACGAGCAGGTATTTTGGTGCATCTTGTTGAGCCCGCTCCAATGGATGGTACAGACCCACTAGTGAATTTTCGCTCGATCCAGCAAGAACTTGTTGAATATAACGAACAACTTGGGCAACGTCCGATGATCGTTGTTGTTACCAAAGCAGAATTGCCGGGATCTGAGGAGTTACAGCAACAGCTGCAAGCTGAGCTCGAGCAGAACGTGATGCTGATTTCAGCAGTCACGGGGCAAGGACTCAATGAGTTGACAAACCACATCGCCGATACGATCAAGGAATCTCAAGCATCTCAGGAAGGCTAGGCTCGTCAAGATGGATCATAGCGTCGTTGCCGTTGATATTGGAAACAGTTTTATCAAAGCTGCTGTGCTGCCGAACGGGCTAACTCCACTAGATTTCCATGACGTCCCGGTCACAACATTCAAAACTGAAGATATTGGTAATGCGCAATGGCTGGATTTATTGGGCTCCGGTTCAGTTGAAACTCAGTGGTTCTTAGCAAGCGTCAACCAATCCAGTTTAGATTGTGTTGTGCGCTGGCTCGATAGTCAAACACGACCCAGAAAACGAACGATATTAAACCACCAACATATACCTCTGGATTTGTCAGCAGTGGATGAGGAACAGGTTGGTATTGATCGACTCTTATCAACCCTTGGTGCCCGCGGCGCTCGCGAGAATTTATTTCCCATGATCGTGGTGGACATTGGCACGGCGGTGACCATTGATGCCGTGACGACTGAGGGTGCATTTTTAGGTGGAGTTATTATGCCGGGTATTTATCTAAGTTCGCTGGCATTAGCGAATTACACCGATCAACTGCCCGAGGTTGAAGTTGATATTTCTAATTTGCAAGGACTGCCACAGTCCATTGGAACCTGCACGCAGGATGCAATTAAAGGCGGATTAGTGTGGGGACTGATCGGAGCAATCGAAGCAGTGGTTAAGCGTCAGCAAAAAGTTCTAGGCCCGGAAGCACATGTAGTCGTCGATGGTGCTGATTCTGACGTGGTGTTAAACTTGCCATGCAATGCTTCTTCAATGGATCATCTCTGTTTACGAGGGATTATCCACGTCGCGAGAAATGTTTTGGATCAAGAATGATCTGGGGGACCGATGGGTAATAAATCGGTGGGGATTTCATTTGCCTTAAGTTGGCCAAACCATTGTTTAAATGAATCATCCATCGACTTGGTTAACAGCATTGGTCGAGTTTGTTGATCCTCGCCACCGCCCATCAATCGCTCAATGATTTTCTCCGACAATTCATCTATCCCCTCACCAGTTTTAGCGGATACAGCAATCTGCGAAGGTAAGTCATCTCCGGCTTGTTGGATATCCGTTTTATTGATCACAATTAAATAATTGATATCGTCTAGCTCTCGTTCGACCTGTTCAACCTGTGATTGCCAATTTTCAGTCACATCATGCACCCAAATCACGAGGTCCGCTGTGGCTACAGCTTGCTCGGCTTTAGCGACACCCAGTTGCTCTAATGTCTGAGCGTCTGTGCGGATTCCTGCGGTGTCCCAAAACGAGATGGCCCAGCCGCGGATCATGGTTTTGTACTGCAGCACATCTCGCGTTGTGCCTGCCTGTTGATTGACGATTGAGCGATTAACGCCAGTCATTGCATTGAGCAGGCTACTTTTACCCGCATTGGGCCTGCCAGCAATCACAACAACAAATGGATCAATAATATGTCGGCCCAGTTTATAAGTACAAATATAGGGCTGCAGCAGTTCAGCCGCTGAAGCTAGTTTGCCACTGCTTATCTCGTGCCGTACATCATCAAGCAGACGATCGATTTCTCCTGTCGCATGCCGTAATGCGATTTGTGTTGTAACTCTGGTAGTTGTTAACGGAACTAATTCCCAAACATCCTGACAATACGCTGAACCACCGTAGTAATTCGACGTTTGGTGCTGCCAAGATGTTTTGACGCAACCGCGAGATTGAAGGCATGCGGAGATAGATTCACATGCTGCGGTGCCACCGTGACAGTGTATTTCAACTACGTTGATTTCACGTAGGCATACGACTAAATCTTCGGCAACTGTGAGAGGAGCTTGCCACTTGCCAAACAGAATTTTGTTAATCGTCCCCGCGGCGAGGATTTTTTTAGAGGCGGATTCAAAAAAATCAGCAACGACGTTGATGGCATTAGGCCCGCGCACGACGATGGTGGTGATCGCCGCTCGGCCTGAGGGAGTCACTTGAGTGAACGTTGTTTGTGAGTTCACGATTAGCTGTGCCTATTGGTATTCGTTAGCGATTTTTTGATGCGATTATTCATCGTCGATTTCGACATCGATAATATCATGTTCATGGCTTGAGGAATCCGCCGGTAAAACTTCACCATCAACTACGTTGTCCCACTGCTGTTGCTTAGAGTGGCGGTTTGGAAATCCGGATTGTGTTGGGAAGTTCTCGAAGCGGAACTTAGCCTTGACCCACTTAGCTAACAGTTTGCGATATCCAGCCCGAGTGAAAGGCATGAGTAAACTAAACCCGACGGCATCGGTTAAAAACCCAGGAGTGATTAATAAGCCGCCGGAAAACAGGATCAAACCAGCATCTAACAGAGCGTCCGCTGGCATTCGCATGTGGGACATTTCGCCGCGGATGGTTGCCAGTGTTCGATAGCCTTCGTGTCGCGCTAACCAACTACCCGCGACACCCGTTAGTATTGTCCAGGCGATGGTGTTGGGCCAGCCAATTTTATCGCTGACTTCTATTAATAAGTATAGTTCAGTGAGTGTCGTAAATACGAACACCATCAATAGAAAGCTAAAGAGTCTCATAGTGGCTATCGTACCAGAGCGGTCGCGAATTGAGGTTAGCGCTGTTTGGAATTATTGTCGCCGTTGGCGATGTTTTGAATGTCTTGCCGCTGCTCTATTGACTTGGTCATTACGGCTAGATTGCTGTAAGGAATTTTCAGATGATGATTGGGAAAGCCATAGTCACGGACGGCTGTTTCAATCCAAGAGATTCCCTGCTGCGTCAAACGTAGTCCCTGAGTTTTATTGCCCGTTGCCCAATAGGACAGGCCCATACTTACGAGTCGTTCACCGTGCCAACCCAAACCGGTTGCTTGCTTGGTCGATTGCTTTGCTGCAAACTGTTGAATATTTGGGGTATCGAGATATTGCAGAGTCTGGTCGTACCATTGAATTGCCTTGACATGATCTAGATTGTCGATTGCTTCTACTGAACCCAGCGTATAGCAAAGTCCGATCATAGCTGCTTTGGTCGAGATCGAATCCCAGCGTTTGGTTTTTGTCTTCGCCGTTAACGGTCCTCTAAATAACTGGTAGCCAGCTAGACCGAGTTGCTGAACACGGTTCCCGTCTTTACCTTGGCGGGCAATGATTGTGGCGTGATACAGGGCCATTGCTTGTTGCCACCGCATGTGGTCAAGAAACTCAGTGGAGGTCCCTTTGAGTTGTGAAATATTAGCGGCCTGCTGGGTGATACGGTCTTCCCACACTTCCAGTGGGGCGCTGTTGTCCAGTTTTTTTAACAATTCCAAAGAAGAACGGCAGACGTCGAGCCCTAACGCTTGATCGTGGTAATTGTTTGCTAAGAGGTGTGCAGTGAATTTCCAACTGAGTTCGATCCATTTCGGAACAGTTCTGCTCTTCTCTTCGGCGGTGTACTCGCCGTAGGCAATGTCATGAGCAATTGCCAGATGGGAGTTGACCATTAACTCCAAGGCACTGAACTGTTCTGCTAATTCGGAGCTTTTCAAAAGTCCTCTTGCTCGTTGGTTCGCCTCACTGTGAAAACCCAACGCCAGTTTGTAATTTGGTGATGATTGTTTGGTATTGATTTGGCCCATCGCAAAAGCTGCTTTAGCGCGAGTGAGTGAAGGGAGTTGAACGTTATTACGGATTGCTCGAATTTGCAGCATCAATCCGTCGAGTTCGGTGGCCGTGGTAGCGACTTGAACTTGTAGTAACAA
>JABJJO010000088.1 GCA_018660825.1 Planctomycetaceae bacterium
CTAACCAGTGCCGCCCCCAGCGTTCACCGTAGTGGTTTGAAGCAAGTACGCGTTCCACAGCAATTCGATAGGCGTCCTCACGCGTGTCCGTGAGGAATTCACGGACCACATTGGGGGGCGGTAGTAGCCCTAAGACATCTAAATAAAGACGCCGCAGCAGAGTACTGCGACCAGCCTCTGCAGACGGCGTTATCCCTCGTTCTTCTAGGTCTGCTAATACAAACCTATCAATCGCTGTGCGTCCCCAACGCTCGTTTTTAACCTTCGGTAACTTCGGTAATTGAATCGGTTGGAACGACCAATGCGTCGATGATTGGACAACGTCAGCTGCTTCCGGCCAGTTAGCCCCCTGTTGAATCCATTGTCGAAAAAGGTCAATCTGCTGGTTTGTAAGCGGAGTGCCCTCGCCTTCCGGCGGCATTCGCCCGCGATCCTCGTCCAAGCCAGCAATCAACTGGAACATCAAACTATCTGCAGGACGTTGCTTAACTACAATCGGGCCACTATCACCGCCGGTAATCACGCTGTTGCGATGGTCGAGACGCAACCCGCCTTCTTGCTTATCTACCGCATGACAGGAATAACAACTTCTTTTTAGGATTGGCTGTATCGAATCTACGAAATCAACTTGGGCCTGATCATCCTGAGGGGCAGCTAAAACATTTAATATGTCTGTAAACCCAATGATAATTGCTAATAACAAACAAAGTCGCTTATCCATCGATGTATCCAAATCTCAAAACCAGAAATATCCTACTTTCTACGTTCACAAACATTTAAATCAATACTGATTGTGTCCACATTGAAGCCAAAAGTCAAACAGCTAACGCGACAGCCTAAAGGGCTAGGTAAAGTTCGGATGTGCAACTAAAATCAACGCAAGAGAATTCTCGAAGCTTACCTAAATTTCAAATGTGTAATAATTCTTATTAATTTGCGGTTGAAGTTCGCCCGTTTCTCAAATACTTCTATTGTTCGTGGAAATCAATAGCTACCATACTAAGATTCCGCATTTCGACGTGTGGGAATTGGACATTGTTATCGACGGAATTGTAGATTCCACCGTCTCTATATTTCGGGGAACAGGACCTACTGTACAAATACGTCCTCAGGTAAATTAAAACCAAGTATCACTTTTACGCTCTATCAGTAGAAAGCCAACGGCCATGTCCGAACAATTACGAAAGAACATATACAACGAATTAGACAGCATCGTTCTTATTGACCCACACACCCATATTGATGCCCTCAATCCCGCTTCCGGCAGCCTCGCCGACATTCTCGGCTACCACTATTACACCGAACTTGCGCATTCTGCTGGCCTCGAAAAATCGTTAATTGAAGCCCCCAATATTACTGATCGCGACAAAGTTCAACTGTTACTTTCAAATCTAGAGCCAATACAAAACACAATTCAATACAGTTGGTTTATTGAGATGTGCCAAGAGTTTTTTGGATTTGAGGGCAACATTATCGACGAATCGAATTGGGAATCGCTCTATGACACTGCCCAAGTACAACTGGACGCGGATAAATGGTCCGAACAAGTCTTAGAACAATCTGGGATCGAAGCGGGTTTCCTGACCAACGATTTCGATGACTCATTACAAGGTTTTGACACTAATGTCTATATTCCTTGCTTGCGGACCGATGATTTAGTCTTTCATTTAGCCAATCAAGAAGTACGCAACCGACTCGAAGCTGCTACCAACACATCGTTGGACTCGATTACGGATTTACGGAATGCTGTCGCCGCTCTGTTTACGTACTTCAAAACGAACAATGCCAAAGCATGTGCGATCTCACTTCCACCTAGTTTTAGCCCGTCAAAAATCTCTGATGCCCAAGCCACGACCGCACTCGAACAAATATTGTCTCAGGGAACTGAGGCGGAAGCGAGCCACATCGCAGCAATGGCAAGCTGGATGTTTTGGACAATCACCCAACAATGTGAAACCCACCAGCTACCCTTTGATCTCATGATCGGAGTCAACCGCCGAGTTTATCCGAACGGCGTATTTCAGGGGCAAGATCTATATGACAGTCGTGTTTCACTGATTCAATACCAAGAACTATTGAATGCGTTTCCGACTGTCACCTTTCCTATCTCAGTTCTCGCCAGCGTAACAAATCAAGAACTTGCAAGTTACGCCTGGATTTTCCCTAACGTCGTTACCCATGGACACTGGTGGTACAGTAATACGCCAACATTTATCGAACACGATACAGCCGCTCGACTCGAAGCCGTCCC
>JABJJO010000163.1 GCA_018660825.1 Planctomycetaceae bacterium
CGCCATCATGCGCATGGTTTATGAAATCCAAGCTAGCCAAGTTAAAGCGGATGATGCCGTAAAAGAAGATGTAAAAGAAGATGTAAAAGAAGATGTAAAAGCGGCACCGCAAGAACCTGTTGTTGAAGAGATGATTCTTGATGGTATGCCAGAGTCATTCATCGGTCCTCAATTGTCACATCTTGTTGCACATGAAGTCGGCCACACCCTTGGTTTACGACACAATTTCAAAGCCTCTAGTGCTTACACGCTCGAACAAATCAATTCGGTTGAGCATCGTGGAAAGCCAATCGGCGGCAGCGTTATGGACTATACACCTACCAATATTCGCTTCGAAGCAGGAACTGCACAAGGCGACTATTCAATGCACGGCATTGGCCCCTACGATTACTGGGCCATCGAATATGGTTACACCTTTGAAAAGGACCTCCTGCCAATATTAGCTCGTGTCAGCGAACCAGAATTGCAATTTGCCACAGACGAAGATACTGGCGGTCCTGACCCCTTGGCTCGACGTTACGATTACGGCAAAGACCCCTTAAATTTTGCTCAAGATCAAATGAAACTTGCAAATCACCACCGCGGATTGGTTCTCGATAAATTTGTAAAAGATGGTGACAGTTGGTCCAAAGCACGACGTGGCTACCAAATCACGCTAAGCATGCAAGCTCGCGCTATTAGCATGATGGGCAATTGGGTTGGTGGCGTACACGTTTATCGCGACAAAAAAGGCGACGCTGGTGATCGTGCTCCACTACAAGTTGTCCCAGTTGCTCAGCAACGGGCAGCGATTGACTTCGTAGTAAACACTGCATTTCATGACGAAGCATTTGGCCTAACCACCGAACTCTTGCAACGGATGTCGACTGACAAGTGGCTCGACGGTGGTTCACGGCAAGCAGTAAGCGACCCAGATTGGCCAATTCATGATCGCATCGCTGGAATTCAATCTTCGGCACTGACGATTCTACTTAACCCGTCTACGTTACGCCGAGTGTACGACAATGAATTCCGGATAGCTGCCGACCAAGACGCTTTAACGCTTCCGGAACTACTAGAAACGGTAAGTTCTACAATCTGGGGTGAACTCGACCAAGAAGTCACCGTTGCAGCGTCAGCTCGTAAGCCAGCTATTTCTAGTTTACGCCGGAACCTGCAAAGAGAACACGTAAAACGCCTCGTTGATCTGGCAATGACAAACTCGGGAAGTAATCAGGCCTATAAGCCTATTTCCAACCTCGCTCGAGCTGGATTGCGGGCAACGCTCAACAAAGTCAATGCTTTTGTCGGTGCTAATGCTGACAAGCTTGATGCCTACAGCGCTGCTCACCTTGCTGAAATCCAAAACTCGATCACCAAAGCACTCGATGCCGATGTCGTGGTTACCAAATAAAAAACGACCAGGCTCAATTGCGAGCCTAGTCGTTTTTCATATTAAGTAACGGATCTATGCTGCAAATTCCACTCGACGGCTACCAAGTTGTCCTTGCAGGCGGTGCACCAAACTACTATGCATCTGACTCACTCGGCTTTCACTGAGATTCAGCGTTTGGCCAATTTCTTTCATCGTCAGTTCTTCATAGTAATACAAGATGATGATCAATCGTTCGTTCCGATTCAATCCTTTGGTGACAAGTCGTAACAGATCATATTTTTGACCACGACGTGTCGGATCTTCACTCTTCTTATCATCAAGAATATCGATCTCACTTACGTCTTTTTCACTATCTGTTTGATACCATTTTTTATTCAAACTAATCAATGAAACAGCGTTTGCGTCTCGCATCATCTTTTCGAGTTCCGGAACCGTTAGTTCCATATGTTCAGCTAATTCAATTTCCGTCGGAGACCGACCTAATCTATCTTCCATGAGTTTCGTACCGGCGGTTAATTTGGTCGCTTTAGAACGAACCAAACGTGGCACCCAGTCCATGCTCCTAAGTTCATCCACCATCGCACCACGAATACGTGGTACGCAGTAGGTTTCAAACTTAACACCTCGATAGAGATCGTAGGCCTTGATGGCATCCATCAAGCCGAAGATGCCAGCCGAAATTAGATCATCTAATTCAACTCCATCCGGCAAGCGGGACCAAACTCGTTCTCCATGATATCGAACGATCGAGAAATACTTTTCCATTAATTGATTGCGAAGATCTCTACGTGTTTGGTCAGCTTTAAAATCCAACCAAACTTGGGCAACATCTTCGGACACTCGTAACGCTTCCATTCAACCCTCCATAATTGTCTTGAACCCCACAGCACCCAAATTAACGAGAGTGGCACATGCCTAAAATGCGGAAGCATTGAGGCGCGCACCACTCCCGTCAAACCCGTCTGCGTACAGAATTCACTCTGTCTAGGGTTCTTTTCTTGGGGGTGAGGAATGTACAACGAAGGATGAACAGATATTGCCCGTTGTGTGAGTTACCTGTAATCAGATAACTTCGCTCATCCTTCGTAGTTTAACACCCACATACGTAAAGGTACGTAGGTGATTCCATAGCAACTCATCGGATGAAAACTGTAGGGGAGTTGAGGATAACTCCGGTTTTTTGGGAAATAGCAATTATCCAACCACAGGCATTAAAGGCGTTTACCATGTCCAATCTATATATAGTCTTGGTTATGATTCACCACTGGCTCTAAACCGCTTGCTGATGGTGCTTACTAAAGACGCCAATACAAGTGCGACAACATCTTCCGATATCGTTTGATATAATGATCCTATGAAATATTCAATTGTGAGCATCATTTTACTGCTGGCGTTAAATACGACGGCCACGGCGGCACCCACCAGAGTCATTCGTTACTCGGAACTAATCCTCCCAGACAAGCCAATTGCTTACTGGCAAATGCAAGCCAATAAACAAGGGCAATTCCACAACCACCTAGCCATCGCGCAACCACTCACAGCCACAACAACCGGTAAAACGTCCACAGCCGACGGCCCTACAGCTCCAATCCACCCAGGCTTTGGTAAGGAAAACAACCCCGCTCTTGGGATTCCTACTTCAACTGGATATCTTGTCGTGGATGACCCCGGCAACAACAGTCCCTTGGATTTTACCTCCGGCGATGACATCACCATCGAAGCTTGGATAAGCCCAACCAAACTCAACGGGTTTCAGTACATTGTCGGCAAAGGGCGAACCGGCCGCAGCGGCTTCCCAGCGGAAAACCACAACTATGCCTTACGTTTGACTGCTAGTGGTAATCTAACATTCCTCTTCCGCTCTCGCACTAAAACCGGTGAGGAACAATATCATCGCTGGACCAGCACCGATTCTATTATCGCCGGTGACGGGTGGCATCACGTTGCCGTCACATACACATTCGGAAAAACTAAGAACATCCATGGATATATCGATGGCCAACGGGCCTACGGGAAATGGGATCTCGGAGGTGATACGGGAGCTCCGCCCGTTGTCGATAATGACCAACTCTGGATCGGCTCTGCACTGAGTGGCAATCCTAATTCAACATTTGAGGGTGCTATTGATGAAGTTGCCATCTATCGCCACAGATTAACTGCTGTTCAAATCGCAACTCGATATTCATACCAAGAGCAAACTCCTGAATTCAACGTCAAACAAATCCCTGAGAACGAAGTACTCGTTCAAATATTTGAGGGAGTCAACGACAAGTCTTTTTTGAGTCGTAGTCCACAACTGACTGATCAATACACTACATCAACTTTTGCTTTCTTTCAAATCCCTAATAAATACAACGCCCAAGGCATAAAGATCGACCGCTCTAGTCCGTTTATGATTCGAGCGTATGGCAACGCTGTGATCCCCACGGGAACTCACCGCATCTTAGTCCGAGCACGCAATGGAGCGCGATTATTTATTGACGGCGAATTAAAAGCAACTGTTCCTTTTTTCAATATCTCCAGCAAAGCAAGTGGTGCCATATTTGAAGTCCATCATGATCTAGCACCATCCATTCGCGGATTACAACGGGGCGACAGCGAAGTCGTATTGACCATCGAAGGTGACGGGCAACAGCATCTTTTGCGGTTTGAAATGATCGTTGGCGGCGGAAAACGTCGTCCCGAAACCGGTGAAACAGCTGTCTGTATCGCAACAGAAAATGGTGAATTCAGTCTATTGAGTGACCACATTGATGTCACCCTAACGAACGAGCCATGGCTGGAATTCAAACGCAAATCACACAAGGAAATCAATGCTATCGACCGTAAAAACCGTTTAGCGGTTACCACGACAGAACGCGACTATTGGCACCGGCGTCATGTCGTAGCTCACGATATTATTAGTAACCTACCTAAGCTGATACCACCAAAACCGGTATTCCATGAATCAATACAGAATCCGATCGATCAGTTTATTAACGCTCGACTCGGGTCAGCCAAGCAAACACCACAACCATTAATTGATGACTATTCCTTTATTAGACGACTTGCGTTAGATACAATCGGCACAATTCATCCGGCTGATTCGATCAATGCAATCACTGCTCAAGGCCAGCCAATTGATCGCAACAGACTCATACAACAGTTCTTAAGTGACGATCGCTGGGCTGACCACTGGACAGCATATTGGCAGGATGTTTTGGCCGAGAATCCTAATCTAGTGAATCCGACCTTAAACAACACTGGCCCATTTCGCTGGTGGATTCACGAATCATTTATCGACAACAAACCAATGGATCGATTTGCTACTGATCTTATTATGATGCAGGGCAGTGAATACTATGGTGGCCCGGCTGGGTTCTCGATGGCAACACAAAATGACGTGCCGCTGGCAGCCAAGGCCCATATACTGTCCCAAGCCTTTCTTGGAATTCAACTACAATGCGCCCGTTGTCACGACGCACCTTTTCATGATTTAACTCAGCAGGATTTGTTCTCGGTTGCCGCCATGCTAAAGCGTGGAAATGAAACCGTTCCTAAATCAAGCACGGTTCCAATCAGCACCACTGGTGGACCTGTGCCCAATATTCCAATAACGCTCAAACCAGGCGCTGCCGTCGCACCAGTCTGGCCATTTGCCGAGCTGGGTAAAGTCGGACTTCCGGAAAATCTAATTCGTAGCGGCACGGACACTCGAGCGCAGCTTGCTGAAAATGTGACCGGCCCGGGTAACATGCGATTTGCGCAAGTCATCGTTAATCGACTTTGGAAACGAACAATGGGATATGGTTTGGTCGAGCCTATTGAAGATTGGGAACATGCCGATATCTCTCATCCACAACTACTGGAATTCTTGGCTCGCCAACTTATCGCCAATAACTATGACCTAAAGTACATTGCCAACTTGATCTTTACCTCCCATACGTATCAGCGACAAGCCATTGATTTACCCGCTAGTGGAGCATTTCTATTTCCTGGGCCAGCCACGCGGCGCATGACCGCTGAACAAATTATTGATTCCATCTTTGTAGCCAGCGGCCGACCGTTTGATGCCGGTCCCATGAATATTGATATTGATGGAGCACGAGATTATACCGTTTCTCTCAATCTAGGGATTCCACAGCGTGCTTGGCAATTTGCATCATTAGGAAACGAACGTGATCGCCCTAGTTTGTCCTTGCCTTTTGCTCAACCATTCACTTCTGCTATGACTGTTTTTGGATGGAACGGCGCACGGCAAAATCCTACAAATCAACGCGAACAAGAAGTTAATGTCTTACAACCCGCAATTCTCCATAATGGCTTGCTCTTGCGAGACAATGTGCGGTTAGGATTAACCAGTGCCTTCACAAAACTCGCCTTGCACGCTGAGAACCCTACCACACTCGTTGAACAAACCTATTTACGTATCCTCGGACGCACACCTGATAAGGCAGAACTTAATATGTTCGTCGAATTAATTCGCGACGGATTTTCCGACCGAAGGGTCAGCGTATCACCAGAAGAACTCACATTGGCAGCGAATCTAAAATATCAATTACCACGCGGCCTAGTCTCTTGGTCCAATCATAACACCATGAAAGCTAACGAAATTAAACTTGTATTACGCAAAGCTGTTTATCGGGGTGAATCACCCACTCCGCAATTGAACGCGGCTTGGCGTGAACGAATGGAAGATATGGTGTGGGTATTATTTAACTCGCCTGAGTTTATTTACATCCGGTAAACACTGAAACTGTGAACCTGTAAAGGAAGTATCGTGAATCCTGTTACACGACGGCAATTTATCGCCAATTCAATCGCCCTCCCAACTGCGGCATTGGCAACGGAGAGCCTCTGCGGGGCAGAAGATCTAGAGCATATGCCATGGACCTTTCCTGCAGGAAAAGTCGAACACGTCATTATGGTGTGGCTCGGGGGCGGATCATGCCACATCGACACATGGGACCCCAAGCGTCTCGGAGATGCCAAAAAGAGAACAGCCGGATCATACTATTCTCCAATCGATACGGCCATAGCCGGAACGCAATTATGTGAACATCTACCGAGATGCGCTAACATTCTCGATCGTTTTAACATTCTCCGCACGGTCCACCACGAAATCATTGACGAGCATGCTGTGGCGACAAATATGATGCACACCGGACGTAAAACGACCGGCACAATTACCTACCCATCGATCGGATCTGCTGTATCCTACCATCGAGCAGCAGCCTCAGAAAAAGTACCGCCCTACGTTCTCATCGGATACCCTAACGTAACCCGAGGCCCAGGTTTTCTCGGGTCCAAGGCTGGATTTATGTATCTAACGGAAACCGCCGAAGGTCCCGCTGGATTGAACCGCAGTCCAGATGTAAACGACCAACGCCAACGACGGCGTGAAGCCTTACTTGCTCAAGTCAGACGTGATTTTCTTGCCCGCGATACTTCTCAACAAATTGCGCAATATGATGAAACGATCTCGCAAGCCTTAAAGTTGGCCGGCCCGCAATTCATGAGCGCTTTTGAATTGGACAAAGAACCTGCTGTTTTGCGGAACGCTTATGGTGGTGAATTTGGCCAACGCTGTCTGCTGTCACGACGACTAATCCAACGCGGAGTTCGGTTTATTGAAGTGTCGCATAACTTGAATTTCGTGAATGGAACCGGCTGGGACACTCACGACGAAGGACAACTCAACCAACATGTTTTAATTCAAGAACTCGATCACGCCTTGGCAACACTTGTGACAGATCTCGAGCAAAAAAAGTTTCTCGATAAAACCCTGATCGTCGTTGCCTCTGAATTTGGTCGCCCCGCGGGTTTCGACGCCGGTGGCGGACGGGGGCATCATAGCAAATGTTTCAGCGTCGCGCTCGCTGGCGGCGGTTTAAACAATGGAATTACCGTCGGCACAAGCGATGAACTGGGGATGAATATTGTCGACCGTCCCATTTCCGTTGCCGACTTGCACGCCACAATTCATTGGTCGATGGGAACCAATCCACGAAAACTATTTTACGATGGTGACCGCCCCGTTCCCACAACGGACCAAGGCACACCCGTGAAAGAGGTGTTTGGTTAAACACGAAGTCTTGCTGGTCCCCAAATTATTCACGACACGTTAATTTGTGGTGTCCACTCGCCGAATATATACAAAATAACTCCCCCGCACTTTTCCATTGGGCAACGTCATATACGTCTGCAACTTGGTGGGCCCCTGGGGTAGATCCAATTTGAATGTGATCGACGTTGGTTGTTCTTTATCCACAACCGCCATTTCATCACGACCACCGACTGTGATCGCAGCACTAACGGCATCCAGCGGTTTATTAATATGCTTTGGCCAACGTCGAAGTTCGATTTCATACGTTCCGGCGTCAGTTACGTCGATTGCCCAAAAACCATTCCCCATCGCCCCGCTCCGAACATGGTTTTGGTGCCATGGTGGTAACCCACCGGCAGCATGCCAATCATGTGAATGCAACAACGATTCAGGTTGATCGCCGCTGCCAATTGCAATTCGCACAAACTGACTAAATACCGGTTTTAAACTATTCCACCACTGGTCATATTCTGCCGTGAGTCTGTTGAACACATCAGGGTGTTCACTTGCTACGTTTTGTTTTTGCCCGGCGTCTACATCCATATCGAACAATTCTTTACCGTTGACCAATCTCCACCGCTGGGTCATCACCGCACATTTCCGTAATTTTTCCGGATTCTCGATACGTTGTGAATGCACCAAAATAGTCCGCTCTTTTACTGTTGTGCTGTCACCTTCAAGTGCCGCTTTAATGCTAATCCCATCGCGTGACGCAGCAGATTTATCATTCAACGAACATAGTTCAGCTAAAGTCGGTAGTATATCGATGTGCGCTGACAATTGCTGCACATCACGGCCGCCGCCCAATTTGCCGGCAGGATAGCGAATATAAAACGGGACACGATGGCCACCGTCATACTCCGATCCCTTTCCGTCTCGCATGCCCGCATTGAAGCCCTTCCACTGAGCACCCTTAATCACTCGATGCCCCATCGCACTTCCATTATCCGTTGTAAAAATCAAAATCGTATTATGGGCCAATTTCCATTCATCAAGTTTATTGACTAACCGTCCCAAATTCTCGTCGATATTTTCGATCATCCCGTAGAACTCAGCCTGACCCTTTCCTACGCCTTTGTCTTTGTAGGGCTGCGAATATTTTTCGTCGACAATGTAAGGACCATGTGGGGCGTTGGTTGAAATATAAGCGAAAAATGGTTTATTGCGGTTGCGTTTAATAAAACTCAAAGCATCTTCAAACCACACGTCTGTGCAATATCCCTTTTGCTTTTCGGGAACACCGTTACGCCAATAGGTATCATCGAAATAATCATTGTCCCAATAGTCAGGCCCTTGCCCAACGCCACCACCGCCGTGGATAAACGTATGCTCAAATCCTTGATCTTGAGGGCGACAGGGGTAATTGTCACCCAAGTGCCATTTACCAAACATCGCTGTTTTGTAACCGTTGTCACGAAAAACTTCCGCTATCGTGTATTCCGCGGTCGACATCAAACTACGACCATTGACCGTGTGCCAGACGCCCGTGCGAGTAGAATACCTGCCGGACATCAAGGCGCTGCGAGTCGGCGAACAAGTTGGATCCACGTGGTAATTGGTTAAACGTACACTTTGTGCATACAGTTTATCCATACTTGGCGTCTGGATCATTTGATTGCCATGGATAGCAATGTCGCCATATCCTTGATCATCCGTAATGACCACAATCACATTAGGTGGTGTGATTTGAGCAACAACATCCTTGGATAGCCCGCTGAAAACACTGGCCGACAAAACAGTTATTAGAAGAAAACGCATAGGTCTCATAAATTCTCGCTTTACGAAATAAAATACACCACGATACAAATTAAATATTTCATGATAACCACTTAGGACGCAGCTTAGTCTCGTATGCCAGATAACGCGCGCATGACGTAGTAGGCTAAGGTCAAGAGCGTCGTCACTACAGCCGCCACATAGGTCATGGCGGCAGCATCGAGCACCTTATCCATTCCAACTCGTTCCTCTGGATAGACAATCCCTGCTTCCACCACAATTCGTTTAGCTCGGGCAGTCGCATCAAACTCTACCGGTAGCGTCACTAATTGAAATACCAAAACTAACCCAAACAACGCACAACCTACTAGCATCACAATCGAACCAATCTTGCCGCTGGCCACCCACATCAAAATCATCCCAACGAAGATGACACCATAGCCTAGACTACTGCCTAACGCCGCCAAGGGAACAATTGCTGATCGCAGTTTCAGTGGACCGTAGTTTTGAGCATCTTGAATGGCGTGACCAGCTTCATGAGCAGCGATACCAATGTGCACGACGGAAGTGCCCCGGTAGTTTTCTGCTGAAAGGGCTAGTGTTTTATTTCTCGGGTCGTAATGGTCCGAAAGAAACCCGCCAGCCTCGGTAACTTGTACATCATGTAACCCTTCACGGTCGAGAATCATTCTGGCAGCTTGAGCCCCTGAGTAACCATTCATTGAACGGACTTGAGAGTATTTTTTAAATGCTGCTTTCACTCGCCAACTACATAAGCCTGATATAAGTAGTGTTGGTAAAAACACGAGTAGCAGATACAGCGGATCAATAAAAAACATTAATTTGTCCTTACACCCTTAGAAAAGCTTAGTTAATTTGGATTTTTTGGTTTGCTTGTTTTCCACGTTTACTCAAAGCAACCTGTAGCAAGCCGTCTTCGAGATGAGCCAAGATACCGTCACTATCAATTGCACGAGTCAATTTAAACTCTCGCTCAAATCTCCCGTAACGACCATGGTTAAATATCCACTTGTCGGTACGATTTTGAGGACACACTCGCTCACCTTTTACAGTCAAGACATTCTCATCACTAAGCTCAATGGTAACATCTTTTTCCGTCAAGCCTGGCAATTCTATTTCAACATAGTAAGCATCCTCTGCTTCCCACATTGAAATTGCCGGATCTAGACCAGGTTGTCTGGACGATATTTCAGGTCCAAAAACTCGTTGCATTTCATCTTTAAGCCAGTTTAATTCCGTGTGCAACGGATCTAATCGTTTAACGAGCATCGCTATTCTCTCCTCTATGAACAAAAATCGAATCGCCGTCCGGTATTCGCTAAATACTAATTGCAATCGCCGTGCCAATTCGAGTTAATAAAGTTATTAACACCGTAGCTCCTAATTGAGATACTACTACTTTTCCGCCAATAAAATAGGCGTACCGCGGTTTCGGTAAAAACAAGTTTTTCCAGCGAGCAACGAATAGACGACTAGTCATTCACTGCTGGCCTGACATATTGGCAGTGCAAGTAAGCCATAGAATATCACTCGTAATTAGGGAAAAAGAACGTCTAAATATTCGATCTTACCGAATTAGCCGCTTTTAACAGGTCGCAAAACAAAAATACTATCAATAATAATGTCCAATTACCACATTTTACTCGAAACCACACCGTCCATTTTTGTGTTAAATTATTAGTAACAAGAAAAATTATTTACATCAAACAATTTTTACAAACACTCATCTCTTCATTGGAAAATAAGAAAATGAAACGCTTACGAATATTTACGTTAATGTTGGCCGTACTTGCAATGGTCATGGTTACTTCGGCAGTTGAAGCCCAACCCGGCGGTCAACGTCAGGGTGGTCAAGGTGGCGGATTTGGCCGTGGCATGAACACCGGAGCCCGCACTGTTTCGATCACACAGCTATTACAAATCGAAAAAGTCCGCAAGGCTGCTGAAATCCTTGACGAACAAGTCGAAGACATTAAAAAAGCTGTTGAGAAAGTTCGCGAAGATGCACGATCCACTCAAGGTGAACGTCCAAACTTCCGTGATTTGACAGAAACTCAACGTGAAGAAATGTTCAAAAAATTTCGCGCTCAACAAGAAGCTACCACCAAAAAAATTAACGAAGCCGTTGAGGAAGTGTTGTTGCCACAACAAGTTGAACGTTTGGAAGAAATTCGCTTACAAATTCAAGGCGTGGCAGCTCTGTTAACTGAGCCCGTACAGAAAGCATTGAAAATCACTGCTGAGCAAAAAACTAAATTTGCTGGAGTTCAAAAAGAGACTCAGGAAAAAGGACAAGAACTATTCAGCGGTGTCCGTGAATTATTTCAGGGTGGCGATCGCGAAAAAGCTCAAGCGGCGGTGCAAGAGATTCGCGAAAAGATGACTACCATGCAAAAGGAAACCAACGAAAAACTCTTAGGAGTCCTGACCGATGGTCAAAAGAAGGAATTCGAAAAGATGAAAGGCAAACCTGTCGAGATCTCACCAGAAGAACTAAGACCTAGCCGAGGCGGTCAAGGTGGACAACGACAAGGTGGTCAACGACCTGGTGGTCAGGGTGGTCAACGACCTGCTCCTGCTGCTAGACCAGCTACTTAATCCGTCACAAATACGGTTTACACACCACAGGGTATTGCTGCATTGCAGCAATACCCTGTTTTTTTTATGAAAGGGGCCTACCGTTCGTTTTTCGGTTGGCTTGTAGGACTAGAATTTTATTAACTGCAAAACTGAACGGCTCGGGACATGTTACAATCTATAATTCACATCACCCCATCACTGTTCACGGCTCATTGCTATGCTTAAACATCAACTGATCCATCCCCAGATAAACGAAATCCTTGGTCGTGCCGGACATCATGCTCGTATCCTCATCGCCGATGGCAATTACCCCTGCTCTTCAACACTAGGTCCCAATGCCGAATTAGTTAGCTTGAATCTAAGTCCCGGTCTGCCAACGTGTGACCAAGTTCTCAGGGCACTTCTGACTGCAATTCCGGTCGAAGCGGCGAATACAATGATGTATCAAACCGAAGGACCCTACGCACAGACAGAAGATCCACCGGTATGGGAACAATTTCGAACTTCGTTTCGCGAAGCAAATCTAGATATTGAATTAGAGCCCATCGAAAAATTTGCCTTTTATCCCGCTGTCAGCACTAGTGACCACGTACTGACAATTCAAACAGCAGACCAACATCTATTTGCAAATCTACTGTTACACATTGGTGTTCGCCAAGCATAATGAGTCAAGCAAATTCAGAAAGCAAGACCAACGTGGAGTCCGAGGCGATACGCATAGATGCACATCAACACTTCTGGGATTTATCTCGCAGCGAGTTTGATTATGATTGGGTCAAAGTGCTAACCAATACAGCGATCAACAAGGACTATCTTCCTGAGAATCTTGTTGGCCATTTAACTGCCGCCGGCATGCATTACAGCATCCTTGTCCAAACACAACACACACTCGCGGAAAACCACTGGGCACTAAGTCTCGCAGAACAAAATTCATTCATCGCGGGTGTGGTTGGTTGGGTCGATCTCGCATCTCCTGATGTCGAAGAAAATCTACGGCAACTACAAAAACACTCCAAATTCGTTGGCATTCGGCATATCACGCAAGACGAACCTGATAACAATTTCATCGTTCGCTCTGATATTCGTCGAGGGCTCGGCTGCCTAGAGCGGCTAGGTATACCATTTGACCTATTATTTTATGAACAGCATTTGCACCATGCCGCCACGCTCGGTCAAGCGTTCCCCAACTTACCGCTGGTCATCGATCATTTGGCAAAACCTAAAATCAAAAACCGAGAGGTCTCCGATTGGGAACACAATCTGCGTCAGGCCGCCCGGCATTCCAACATTTACTGCAAACTTTCTGGACTCGTCACAGAGGCGAACTGGGACCATTGGACACCCGACGACTTGCAACCCTACATCGAAATCGCACTCGCTGCATTCGGACCACGCCGTTGCATGTTCGGTTCAGATTGGCCTGTCTGCGAACTCGCTGGAAGCTATACTGATGTCCTCGCTGCTTTACAAGAAGTCATTAGCCGCTTATCAACAGAGGATCAAAATTGGATCCTTGGAAAAACTGCTATGAATTTTTACTCACTCCAAATCGAGTCGCCGGAAAGTCATACTATTTAAGTTATGGAACTCGAGTTCTTAAATTTCGAACTATGGCAATACATAGTCTTTGCGGGCGTGTTCTTTTGCAGTTGTTTTTTGCAAGGTGTTATTGGTTTTGGCGCAGGTGCATTTGGCATACCTATCCTTTTCTTGTTTGTTGGTTTCCCACTCGACACAACGATTGCCGCTATCACCATTGCATCGATGACGCAATCTGGACTGGGTGCTTGGAAACTACAGCGATCAATAAAGTGGCGTTCGACACTGAGGCCTGGTCTCGTCCGCATTCTCTTCATTTTGCCTGGTGTTTTACTTCTACAATGGCTAATGGCGGGCGACGACAGTTCCGTTACCAAAGTTGTAGCAGAATCAATGGCCGACGAACGTAAGCAAATGATTCAGCAAATGCTGGGAGTCATCTTAATATTAATTGTCGTCTGCAAGAGATACATCCGAATCGACGAACAAAAAGAATTGGCGACCAAGTGGGAATTCATCGCGTTTTCGATAAGTGGAGTGATGCTAGGTTTTGTTGGCATGGGCGGTCCTGCGGTGGCGATTTGGGTCATGTTTCAACCATGGACAGCGAAACAGAGTCGCGGCTTTCTATTCGCGATGTTGTTCTATGGCATGATACCCTTAGCTCTGATATTAGCGTGGAGGTTTGGTGCATCATCCATCAATGGTCTCATCCTCGGCGCACTAGGATTACCAATCGTGTTTATTGGTACCGCGGTAGGAATCCGAATCGGCAATCGACTCGACCGCAAAAAACTAAAATCCTATGCTCTGCTGGCTCTCTTCTTAATCGGCCTCAGTGCCCTGCTTCGACCGCTGTTTACGAGTTGATCGCGGACCAACTCTATGCAGAATCAACATGGTTTTTATACAAACCGTTTTGTGACGAGTGCGCATCTCGTTTTTGGTCGATATCTTAACCAAATCTTAACATTACCTTAGTCATTCGTTCACACTTATTGCTTACATTAGTGACGAAGAGATAAGTAAACTTACCGATTAAAGCCTGTTCATTTTGTGAGGTACCAGACCTATCATGGCTAAGCGAAACATTCTCATTGCCTGCCTATCAAGTTTCTTCCTGTTAACCATACTCGGTTGTGGCTCTCGTCAAGGTTCCGGAGAAGACGGCTCTAGCAATACAATTCGCGTTGAAGGATCTGACACGATGGTAAATCTCGCTCAAGCGTGGGCAGAGAAATACCAAGCCGAGACGGCGGAAATCACCATTGAAATTTCCGGCGGCGGAAGTGGTGTTGGCATTTCCAGTTTAACTCAAGGCCTAGCCGACATGGCAAATGCAAGTCGCAAGATGAGAGCTAAGGAAATTCGTCGCGCGAAGAACGAATACAACTTAGATCCACAAGAATTCACCGTTGGAAAAGATGCCTTGGCAATCTATGTCCATAAAGATAATCCTCTTGAAGAAATAACCATCGCCCAACTTACAACAATCTATGGGGAAGGTGGTACGGCCAATACTTGGGCAGAACTAGGAATTACCGTAACTGGTACAGAGAATCAAAAGATTGTTCGCATCAGTCGACAAAACAACTCTGGCACCTATGCTTATTTTCGCCAACATGTACTCGACGATAACGATTTCAAGCTTGGGACGATCGACCTCAGTGGATCAGCTGATGTAGTTTCGATGATTGAAAAAACACGCGGCGCTATTGGATACAGCGGCATGGGATACGCCACTGATGGTGTAAAAATGGTGAAAGTGAAACTCGATAATGATTCTCCCAGCGTCGCACCTAATGCGGCCAATGTCATTAACGGCACTTACCCCATTGCTCGACCACTACTGATCTACACTCCGCAAGAGCCAACCGGCGCTGTGAAAGACTATTTAGATTGGATTTTAGGACAAACGGGGCAGACGATCATTGAAGAAATGGGATACGTTCCGGTCAAATAACATACAATTCATCCGCAACCAATTACACGCAACAGTAGAACGACATTAGGACAAACGACTTTTCGTCCTGCATTTCTCTTTTCATCCGAGTAAAACAACGTAAATATTGAAAGGTTCCCGCCAATCTTTTCCATTCTTGCAAAGATCGATTTCAATGCACCCGTAGTGTTCGACATTCCATTATGTGGAATGACCACTACTAGATGGGGAGCCCTTTTACTTTTATTGCTGTTGCTGCTGTTGCTGGATAGGAATACCACAAAAGGCAATTTATCTTTCCGCCGAAGTTTTCAGCAACTGCAGGATCGCTTAGAGCCTGTAGTCGTGGGTGTGATCTATATTTGTGGTTGGAGTGCCATTTTATTTGTGATCGCAATTTTCGTATTCGTTTTCAAAGAAAGTTTGCCGGCGATAACAGGCATTGGAACCGAAATTGCTGCGGGTGAAATTGAAGTCGAACAACTCGACCTCGTCGAATTCACCACGAGCCCTCGCTGGATTCCCGAATCTTCCAAGAAGCCTGCTTTTGGCATTTTAGCGTTAATCGTGGGGACGTTGTCGGTTACGTTCTTTTCTATTCTATTAGCCGTGCCGTTGGGTCTTGGGGCAGCAGTTTATGTCTCCGAGTTTGCGGGGAACAAAACTCGCGAAATATTGAAAATTCTGATTGAACTTTTGGCTGCAATTCCGTCTGTAGTCTGGGGGTTTATTGGCATAGTCATCATGAATCCTTTAATTACCAATCTCAGTGGCGAAGCAGTGGGACTCAACATACTTAATGCAGGTATCGTCCTTGCATTAATGAGCGTCCCGATTATTGTATCCGTATCCGAAGATGCATTACGCGCTGTGCCTGACTCGTTCCGTGAAGCGGGGCTAGCGATGGGTGCAAATCGTTGGGAAATGATTTACAAAGTCCTATTTCCGGCAGCCAAGAACGGTCTGCTCGCAGCAGTACTGCTCGGGATCGGCCGTGGAATTGGTGAAACGATGGCCGTTCTGATGTGCACAGGGCATTCAGTCAATATGCCCACCAGTCTATTTGATCCTGTTCGCACGCTCACCGCGACCATCGCCGCTGAATTAGGGGAAGCGGTTCGTGGCGACCTGCACTATCACACCTTGTTTCTGATCGGCGTCGTGCTGTTTGCCTTTGCCTTCATTATTAACTTGACTGCCGATTTGGTTGTCAAAGGAGTAAGGGACCAAAGCAATGTCTAAACCTGATGCCAACAATCCATTTGCGATCACGGCTAATGAAATTCGCGGCCGGAAAGTCGAGCGTTTTATACGTTTCATTACACTCGGAATGACTTGGGCTTTGATTTTACCCGTTTTGTTCATCCTTGGATTCTTACTCATCAAAGCCTGGCCTGCTTTGTCCGTCGGTTTTATTTTCGATAACCCCGAAAAAAACATGACTGCTGGTGGTATTTGGGGTCCGTTAATCGGGACCTTTATGCTGATCATCGTGTCGCTACTTATTGCAGCGCCGATTGGTATCTTGGCTGGAGTCTACCTCAATGAATTTGCTCGTGATAATTGGTTCACTCGGTTCATTAATTTAGCGGTCGTCAATCTAGCGGGTGTTCCAAGTATCGTTCATGGCCTATTTGGATTGGGGGCCTTTGTATATTTCTTTCAGATGCAACGCAGTTTGCTCGCCGCGTCTTGTACTGTGGCAGTGATGACATTACCGGTCATCATTACTAGCACCAAAGAAGCCCTAGCCTCGGTACCGCAGCCATTCCGAGTAGCTTGTTGGAATATGGGCGCTTCCAAATGGCAAACAATCCGTACCATCGTATTGCCAAATTCGATCAGTGGTATTTTGACAGGTGTGATTTTGCAGGTTGCTCGAGCTGCTGGAGAAACGGCACCCATCTTATTTACCGGGGCCATGATATCATCCCGCATTGCCGACTCCGGTTGGGCTTCGATGGTTCCTTATGGCCTCGAAGATCGCTTCATGGCTCTGTCTTATCACTTGTACATCATTTCAACACAGTGGCAAAACGTCCCCGAATCCTTCAAGTTCGGCACAGCTATTGTGATGATTGGTTTAGTGATTGCCGTTAACAGTATTTCTATTGGTTTCCGTATCTATCTCCGCTCTAGGAAAAAATGGTAAACCGATGACAACACAAACTTCACATATTGAATTCCAAGATGTCACGATTTCCTACGGCAAGGAAATTGCCCTGCGGGATATTTCGCTGGCTATTCCAGAACACACGATCTTTGGCATTATTGGTCCCGCCAACGCGGGGAAAACAACGCTCCTTAAATCGATCAACCGCACACTGGAATTTGAGCCGAACGCCAAAACGGTGGGTAAGATTTTAGTTCATGGCACTGATGTTTCTCACATTAAAAATGTGTATGCTTTACGTCGACGGATCGGTATGGTTTTTCCATTGCCAGTTGGCTTACCGATGTCCGTTTACGAAAACGTCGCCTACGCTCCACGACGAGCGGGTATTCATGACCGCCAAGAACTTGATGAACTGGTCAAACACTGCCTCAAACAATCTATGTTGTGGGACGAGGTCAAAGATCGCTTAACCCTGCTCGGCACGAAACTTTCCGGTGGCCAACAACAGCGACTTACGATTGCTCGCGCGTTGTCACATAAACCGGAAATCCTCTGCCTCGATGAATTTTCCATCGCGATCGACCCGGTCACCACGATGAAAATTGAAGATGTTTTACTGGAACTCAAGAAAGAGATGACCATTATTCTCGTCACCAATTTAGTCCAGCAAGCGCGGCGACTTGCCGATCACACCGCGTTTTTCAATAAATCAGAAATGATCGAAGTGGGACCCACCGAAAAAATATTTAGCAATCCCGAACAACAATTAACTCACGACTATGTAACTGGAGATTTTGGATAATGTCTACATCTACAATCGCTCCCAATCCTTCCACTTCAAACCCGGAACCGATACTGCAAAGCGGGGACCCACCAAGCATGCCCGAAACCAATGACAAGCTCAGTATCCGCGTTCGTGATTTGAATCTTTGGTATGGCGATTTTCAGGCCTTGAAGGACGTCAACATCGACATCCGTAAAGGGATTATTACTGGTTTGATTGGCCCTTCTGGGTGCGGAAAGACAACACTCCTCAGATGCTTCAACCGTATCAACGAACGGTACGAGGGCGTCAAGACAACGGGGGATATCGAAATCCTAGACAAAAACATCTATGACAGTGATGTTACCTCGCGGCAGTTACGACGACGAATCGGAATGGTCTTTCAACGACCTAATCCATTGCCAATATCCATATATGACAATGTCCTGTTTGGTGCAAATCTTCACAAAACACACAAACAACTGACTCGCAGGGAACGTAATGATGTAGTCCAACAAGCACTTGAACAAGTCGCACTATGGGATACAGTAAAAGATAAACTCAAGACACGCGCTACAACGTTAACACTCGAGCAACAGCAAAAACTGTGCATTGCTCGCCTCATTCCACTCAAGCCCGATGTTATCCTAATGGATGAACCATGTAGCGCTCTCGATGCTGAGGGTATCGAGCAAGTCGAAGGTTTAATCGAGTCTCTCCGAGATGACTACACCGTCGTCATTGTTACCCATAACATGGCGCAAGCGCGGCGGGCAACCGATGAATGCATCTTTATGCTAATGGGTAAAATAATTGAACATAGTTCCACTGCGGACATGTTCTTAAATCCTCGCGAAGAACAAACTGAAATGTATATTCAAGGGCGGTACGGATAATGAAACGTTTTGATCAAGAACTTACAGAACTGCAACATCGTCTCGTAGAAATGGGCGAGTTAGCTGAATCCATGATAGCCACTGTTGTGCGAGGCCTCGAAGACATCTCCATAGATGTATCCGATGTCATTTTGGAATCAGAAGATGTGATGGACAACCTACAAGTCACTATCGACAGCGAGGTTGTCCGCATCCTCACCGTCTATTCACCGGTGGCAACCGACTTACGGTATGTGTTGACCGTTTCACACGTCACTTCAAATCTCGAACGCATTGGAGACCAAGCGGTAAATATTGTGGAGTTATTACAATTAATGATGGCTCGCTCAACAATGAAGCCAGAACCACGAATTATTCAGATGGGTCATGCGGTGCGAGAAATGGTCAACGGGGCAATCGGAGCTTACATCAATAAAGATTCCAAGGAAGCCGATAAATATCGCAATCGAGATGAATATGTTGATTCACTCAACGATCAAATTATGCGTGAAGTACTCAGTGAAGAAATTGCTCTCAAGGCTCTAAAAGGAGAACCTGACTTAGCGGGGCCACTTGCGCAAATCCTCATCGCGCGATCACTGGAACGCGTTGGTGACCAATGCTGTAACATCTGCGATGAGGTATTTTCGTTAGTGGGCGGTGACCACATTAAGCCGTTTCAATAACATTAAACATACGACGTCTTTTATAAGAGGTCATTCAATATGACAACTCAAACTGTTCTCATAATCGAAGATGAACCTTCGTTACAGGAGATTCTGACGTACAATCTCGAGTCGCGGGGGTACCAGGTTCTCGTTTTTGACGAAGGCATTGAAGGTCTCGAAGGCGTTCGCAAACATATCCCAGACATTGTATTGCTCGACATCATGTTACCGGGCATGGATGGCTTCGAAGTCTGCCGTCACATTCGCAGTGATCCACTCGTCAAACACCTGCCTGTGTTAATGATGACCGCTCGCGGCGAAGAGATCGATCAACTCGTTGGGTTCCAAATGGGTGCCGATGATTATGTCACCAAACCATTCAAAATGCGTATTCTGTTGGAACGCATCAAATCCTTACTGAGACGCACAGAAGGGTCTGCCGATGATGAGCCCGGCCGATTATCAACTGACGGGATTGTCTTAGATCGTATTCAATTTAAAGTGACCGTTGGTGATGAAGATATTGCATTTACACCAACCGAATTTGATTTACTGTGGCACTTAATGAAACACCCTGGGCGAGTATTTAACAGAGCGGATCTGATGAATGCCATTATGGGTGATGACACCATCGTACTGGAACGAACCATCGACGTACATATTCGAGCTCTCCGCAAAAAACTAGGCGCCTATGGCGATTTTATCGAGACCGTCCACGGAATCGGATATCGCTATAGAAACCAATAACACAATTTAACGGCAGATGCCTAGAATCAATTTTTTGCTTCTTCCCTGTCTCTTATTAACTTGAAATTAACCCTATGTGGTCCACACGATTATTCTGGAAACCGTTCACTTATTTTTCGCTGCTGATTATTCTCGGCTGCGTTATCGGTGGTGCTACCACCATTAGCTGGCAACATGAACAAATAATCCACCAAGTGGAATTGCGTTTGCGCAACACAGCAATATCATTACAGAGTCCAGCAGAAGACGCTCTCGCGAAGTCGGACCTTGAGAATTTCCAAAGGGTAATCGCAACCATTACATCGCAAATAGACACCCGTATCACGCTGATTGAGAAACAGGGTCAAGTCTTGGCGGACTCGCAAACAGATCCGCAACAACTCGACAATCATGGTGACCGACCCGAGCTCATTGCAGCCTTGAAAAATGGTCATGGCAAAAAGAAGCGTTTTAGTGACTCATTGGGAATTGAAATGCTATACATTGCCTATCGGGTCGAGCATCAAGGTACGACAGTCGGCTTTATACGTGCGGCTCTAGGCACACAGCAAATTTCTGATCAGGTCGCTGATATACAATTAAAAATTGCAACACTCGTGCTAATCATCATCGCCGGTGGACTCAGCATCGCGGGAATTGGAATTGCAAAAATGACTCAACCCGTCGTGCAACTTATCGAAGAAGCGCGCGAATTGACTTCTGGCCAAATCAAAAAGCCACGCAACTTATCCAAAGGTAATGAATTCGACGAACTCGGACAAACGCTGAACAACCTCAGCAAGACACTCAGCAAACGCATGCGGCAACTCGAGCGAAATCATAATGAGTTGCTTGTCGTACTGGAAGGAATGAAGGAAGGAGTGATTGCGGTCGATGGATCTGACTGTATCCGTTTTGCCAACGAAGCCGTGTGTCGCATGTTCTCTTTGGATGTAAATCGGGACGAAGGTCGACCTATTTGGGAAGTGTTGCGGAACCAAATGATTGAAACAACGGTGCACAAAGCACGTAAAAGCGATGAACCGTTTCATGGTAAGATTGAACTACTAACGCCCCACGAACAACATCTTTCTTTGAGTGCGTCGGCGATTCCCAATTCAAACCACTCTGCCAGTTCAAAAAAACCTGGGGTGATTATCGTATTTCATGACATCACGGAAATTCATCGATTAGAGAATATGCGCCGCGACTTTGTGGCAAATGTCTCTCATGAACTGAAAACACCTTTAGCATCCATTCAAGCATTCGCAGAAACGTTGATTGACGGAGCGATTCATGATGAAGATAACAATATGCTGTTCTTAACACGTATTGTAGAACAGTCAGACCGCCTTAATCTATTGATTCAAGATTTATTGAGCATCGCAAGATTGGAGTCGGGAGATAACGTTACTGATTTCGCCACGGTCGATCTGACGGAAATTACACAACGCTGCCTTAATGATCACCGATCGCACGCAGCCAAGAAAAACATCACCTTGGTTTTCAATCAAAGCGACTCTGTTTGGGTCTTTGCCGAAGCGGACGGTCTAACACAAATTTTAGACAACCTCGTCGACAACGCACTGAAATATACCCCCGCAGATGGTACGGTAACGGTCAATATACAAGCGGAACCACAGACCGTACATCTGAAAGTAACCGATACCGGTATTGGGATTCCCGTGGATCATCAGGATCGAATTTTTGAGCGATTTTACCGCGTCGACAAAGCTCGTTCACGTCAATTAGGTGGCACGGGGTTGGGTCTTGCTATTGTAAAACACCTCGTCAACG
>JABJJO010000048.1 GCA_018660825.1 Planctomycetaceae bacterium
CAACACCATTACTGTCGCAAAAGGGCCGTTTGGGGACATATATTTCGTTATATTTACGATGAAACTGGGCCAACAAGTAGTGGCGCAGGTAGTGGCAGATCCGTCACTCATAGCCCCTCATGCTCCGTCAGTAAAAACACAGACCCTACAAAAAAAGGCATTCCCCGTCATAGACCGTCATGGTCCATCAGTAGGAATACCCCAAGTGGGCGATGAGGGACTCGAACCCCCGACATCTTCGGTGTAAACGAAGCGCTCTAGCCAACTGAGCTAATCGCCCTGTGTAATATCATTCGGTACTGTAAGCTATTCGCCTGTACAAAAAATATTAACCAATAATACGTGTATTGTATCGATATTGACCAATGGGGCAACGGTGCTGCAACCCCTTTTTAACCATCAACAACACAAAATCTCAGAGTTGTAGCATTGCGTATGCCGACCAACTTAAGAATGTGCAAAACAATAACATAAATACGCCTATGCACCGTGTCCACAACGGCTTATCACGTCGTAAAAACCGACGTTGCAGAGGTTCCATCCGCTTGGGAAACCAAATATACAACAATGCTTTTGTAATAGTCAACAACGCAATCCAGGTGATCACCCCCCGCAATCCCCACTCAAACTCACGGTCTCGTACGACTGCGGATACCGACAGTATCAGAAAACCAAACATGATGACCGATAATAACGCTTGATTGTCTAGAACTTCCAAAACGCGATCTAGCGCTCGCTCTGGCGATAACAATAACGCTAGACCTACCACGAATTCCATTGACGCGACTACGATTGCAAAAGTGATTAAATCCATGATGACCATTGCCTCTGAATGCTACAAAACGTGCTACAACGCCTCCGTCAATTCTAACCAGATGTCTTCCGCATGCGCTAGCGAATCCGAGACCTCCGCAAACTTAGTATGCACCTTCAACGCCTCATCCGCATCTGTCGTCTCTACTAACAGTCGATTCAACTCACCCTTCTCCTTATCCAACGCCTGGATTTTTTTCTCTAAATTCTGAATCTTCCGCCGTAATTTTTTTTGACGCTTGTGCTGTTCCCCTTTGTCCGCCTCCTTTTCCACCGGCTTGCCTTGCGGTGTAGCGGACGCGTTATCCTGCTGGTTCAACGAATACATGTACGAGTCGTAATCTCCGAGAAAGCTTTTCGCCGTACCCCCCTGCACTTCCACGATATTCGTAGCTACTCGTTTCAAAAAATGTCGCTCGTGACTCGTAAACACCACCGTTCCCCGATACTTCAGCAACGCCTGCGCCAGTGTCTCCACCGTCTCCACATCTAAGTGGTTCCCCGGTTCGTCCAACACTAAAATGTTGTAATCACCTAACAACAACGCCGCCATGCACAGCCGCGCCCGTTCACCACCGCTTAACACCCGAATCTTCTTGTTCACATGCGAATCACGAAATAATAACGCACCCGCCGTCGCCAATATCTGTTGACGCGTTGTCCCTCCAATTGCTTCGTATTCCAAATGTTCATAGACCGTCCGCTGTTCGGGCAAAGTTGTATATACATGTTGAGCATACGTCCCAATCACACTCGCATGACCCCAAGTAACGTCACCGCTCAACGGAACTAACGACCCTACCAAACTCCGCAACAACGTCGTCTTTCCTTCCCCATTGTCGCCGACAATCGCCACCCGCTCGCCATGATCAATATCCAAATTAATCTTGCTGGCAATCACGTGCTCACCACTATCTCCATAACCGATCGCTAAATTCTCGCAGCGCAACACGGTGCCCTGACGCGGCTCAACCAACGGCGCCCGTATACGAGCCGTTGCTTCCGCACCAGCAACTTCCGTCACTTCCAATCGGTCCAACTGCTTCTGCTTGCTACGTGCCTGACTCGCCGTATTAGCGCCGGCTCGATTCTTTGCAATGAACTTCTCCAACTGTTTTTGCTTAGCAATAACGGTCGCATTGACTCGTAAATCATGCTCCTTACGTTCCTCCTGAAACTCCAGAAACTTATCGATCTTTCCCGTGAACTGCGTTAGTTTTCCACGCGATAGGTCCAATGTCTCATTGCACGTCTGTTGCAAAAATCCACGGTCATGCGAGACCATCAAGACACCGCCGCGAAAGGAACGCAGGAAATTCTCTAATAATATCTGCGTCCGCAAGTCCAAAAAGTTTGTTGGCTCATCCAATAGCAATAAATTAGGCTCATGCAACAACAACGCGGACAATTTCACACGAGTTTGCCAGCCACCGGACAATGCTGATACCGGTCCGTTAAGATACGCATCCTTTAACTCAAACTTGCCGGCCACCTCCCCGCACTTCCAATCAGTCTGACCACTGTCTCGCATTAAGAATTCGAGTGCTGATTCCTCAGGCTTAAACGTGTCGTGTTGTTGCAAATATCCGATCCGTAATTTGGGGTGCAAGATGACCTCGCCCAAGTCCAACTCTTCCTCGCCCAGAATCACTCTTAACAACGTGGACTTGCCAGCGCCGTTTCTGCCGACAAAGCCGATTTTAGCGTTCTCAACAATCGAAGCATCAGCGCCGTCAAGTAACACTTGGTCCCCATAACTCTTATGAGCATTGCGAATTTGAATAAGTACGGCCACGGTATTGCTCGAGGAGATGAAATTACCCGCCAGCGAGTTGCGCTATGGTGGATAAACTACTATATAAAAATACGAACTACAAATTTACACGAATTAACAAAAACGCGAAACCACAAATTCACACTTGTATTCTGGTACAATACCACCATGAGAAAATCAAATAGACGACAGTTTTTACAAAACAGTACCGTAACGATGCTCGCAGCATCCAGTGCTCCCGCCTTTGTAAATGCAACAGATAAATCCGATCGTAAACCCAAAATAGTTGGCTCAGGTGATTGCCAATATGTGGTCGAGCATGACTGCATGCAGGTGCCCGATCATATTCGTTGGGAAGATACCCATGGAGTGGCTGTTGATGCTGAAGGACTGATATACGTCAAACATCGCACCAAAACAGTCGAGATTATGGACGCCATTGTCGTGTTCGATGACAAGGGACGTTTCGTCCGCTCGTTCGGCAAAGAATACCATGGCGGTGGACATGGTATTGATATCCGCAAGGAAGGCGGACAAGAATACCTATACCTTTGTGACAATAAAGGATACATCGCTAAAACCACTCTCAAAGGCGAAACGATCTGGAAACAGACAGCACCTAAACTTGCCCCCTACGCAGATGCCGCTCCGTTCATCAACCAGAAACCTGGCATCTGGGGCAAGGGCCGAAAATTCAGCCCAACCAATATCGCCTTTGCGCCTGACGGGGGTTTCTTTGTCGGCGACGGTTATGGATCAGACTTCATCATCCGCTATGACAAAGACGCAAAAGTTATTGGTCACTTCGGCGGAACCGGCACCGCCCTCGGTAAATTCCAAACTCCGCACGGACTCTGGTGGGATGACCGGCCAGGCCGCACGCCTGCGCTCGTTGTCTGTGACCGCGCCAACGCTAGGTTGCAATATTTTGACCAATCCGGAAAACATATCGGTGTCGTAAAGGACATGCTATTCCCCGCCGATATCGATATACAAGGCGACCTCATGTTGGTACCTGACCTACACGCCCGCATAACAATTATTGGCAAAGACAATAAAGTCGTTGCACAACTCGGCGATGACGCAACGTGGCGCAAAGAAGTGCTAGCCGACAATTTTGCTATGCGGCGACAACCCGCTCGCTGGAAACCCGGCAAATTCATCCATCCCCACGATGCTTGCTTCGATCACGACGGCAACATCTATGTCGCTGAATGGGTTGCTGTTGGTAGAATGAATCTTTTGAGGAAAGTCTAGAATTCTAAATGCACAACAATAGTCGCCACCCCCTGAGTCTGTTCTTGCTTCTCATCGTCATTGCCGGTTGCGAGTGGGACTACCCCCTGTCGCCACCAGAAGACGCTGTGGCTGACACAAAATTGTTTGGCGTTTGGAAGTTGGTGGCAAACTACGATTACAGTAATCCGTCTGGGGTGGTGAAATTGACGCCTACGACCGATGAACTTTCGATATTGAATATAATGGATGCCCCAGAAGACAACGTCTTCATTATCGGTTTCACTGAATTCCATAAACCTCAGCTCCCTGGTGAATCTAACGACAAACGTCGTACGCAGTACGCCTGGGTAACCAAGATTGGTGATACTGGGTATCTCAATGTGGGTTCGTCTGATTCTGCGAAACCAGCCGGAGGCGAAAAAGATCGTTCATTTAGTATTGTTAAATATGAGTTAACCGGTAATAAACTCGTTATGTATGTTCTCAATAAAGACGCTCGGTCGCGCATCTCTAGCTTCTTGGGCGATTTTTACCAACGAGACGCATTGCGGAATCAATTAACGGCAGGAAAAAAAGGCGATTGGCAAGTGGCATTTGAATTCACGCGGATGCAATAATCGATATACGATTTACCCTGCTCTCGCTCCCCCCCTTCATCATCTTTTGTTTCCCCGCGATTATTGTAACTTGTTCCGCATACGAGACTCTGCAGTAAGCGTTAGTCAACTAAGTGCAGCGTTTTAGAAAGTGGATCAGTTATTAGCGATGAGTAGGGTGTTGTTGCCGGAAAAATTTGGCAGAATGGTAGTTATGAATAATTCAACGCAAACATCGTTTGACGTAATTGTGATTGGTGCTGGAGTTGCCGGATTAAGCACGGCAATGCAGTTGGCCAAACGTGGGCAATCTGTAGTAGTGCTGGAACGTGAACAATTGGGCAACGGATCAACGGGTCGGGCTGCTGGATTACTCGGACAATTACGCGGGACCGCCGAATCGACGCGGATGCTGATGGATGGTGTTGAAATCGTACTCGACCTTGAAAAACAGGCTGACGTAGAAATTTATGTTCGAACAGGGTCATTACGTATTGCTGAAACCCCCGCGCGGGCCCAGGAAATCTCGGATCTCGTGTCAATGGGAAAGAGTATTGGTTTCGACATCGAGCATCTAACACAAACCGAAGTTGCGGCAAAGTTGCCCTATATGAAAACCGATGATTTGCTAGACGCGTGCTACTGCCCCACGGATGGCCATTTGCAACCTGGCGAACTTGTCAGCGCCTATATAAAGGTAGGGCGGAAACATGGGGTCCAGTATCACCCCAACTGTGCCGTCACCAACGTCATCGTCACCGGGGGCAAGGCCACCGGCGTAGAGACTGTCGCAGGTGAGTTTCATGCGCCAGTAATCGTTAATGCCGCCGGGCCTTGGTCCTACCTGGTGGCCGGCCTAAGCGACAGCGTGTTACCAACCGCTGCGATTTGCCACCACTACCTGACAACGCGTCCTGACGCCGCCGTCCAGATTGATCGATGCTCCCCGGCCGTTCGAAATCGCCACCACCGATTATACACTCGGCCCGAAAGCGATGGCCTAATTGTAGGTATGTACGGCGAGGAAGCGACCGAATACGACATGGAATCACTGCCCCCCGACTTTGATATGTCTGCTATGAAGGCACGATTAGATGACATCCTCGTTGCGACGCTTGTTTATAACGCCAATCAACGTTTTCCCTGGATAAACGAACGTACGGCGATGACGATCACGACCGGTATCATGACCTTTACACCGGATGGGAAACCGTTTTGCGGCAAACTTCCAGATATCGAGGGACTTTATCACTGCGCCGGTTTCTGTGGACATGGAATTGTACAGAGTCCGACAATCGGCGTGATTATGGCGGACTTGATTATTGCAG
>JABJJO010000202.1 GCA_018660825.1 Planctomycetaceae bacterium
CGTTTGCGGGAAAGAATATCAAGGGAGATTGAGATATACTTATACCATGCCAAATGGGGTAAATCCAATCATGAGCGAGTTTACTGCTGTTTTACGAAGCCACAAGTTCGCTGGTTCAGAGAAATGTTAACCCGATTTTCCGTATTCAACAGACACTCTGTTGAACGACCTAAAAATCGACCATATAACGGACGCCGAGGATGCCGTAGGATCCATTTTGTGGTGTGCCGGTGGTGATATTGCCACCGATAACGGCAGAGTCTGAAATGCGACCTTTCATGTAGTTGATTTGGAAGCGGGATCGGGATGACCACCAGTAGTTAAGTCCGATCGACAAGGAGTTGCCCACGCCGCCAAAGATGTCGTCGTCGGTAAAATCGGCGTAAGAGTACCGAATCGCGACTTGCCAAGCGCCGCCACGAGGGTCATCACCTTGGGCATCGGGTGTAAAGGGATCAAATGGTAGTGTTCGGCCAATCGTTCCAGTGTCTCGGCTCCAGGGAGTGTGATCGCCGCTGAGCCAATAAGATGCTTGGATATGCCCAGCTTGGAATACGACACTCGGGTCTGTTAGTCGATGTACTTGGACAGCTTGATATTCGCTTTGGATGTTTAGTGGTCCGAAATTAAGTACCCCTTCAAGTCCCCAAAGTGAATAGCGATCGGCACCAACGATCCGCCCGGTATTAAGCCAATGACTCGAGGTACGGGATTCTGGGCGAGTGCGGAACTTTGCTTGGTTGTTAGATGCATTTGGATCCGTATTGGCTACCGATCCCGAGATACCCCAGTGACCGTAGTTGCGGCCATCAGACTGCTCATCGTACCAAAAGGTTTTAGCAAACCGACCAGCGAATTCCGCTTGATATACTCCGTTTTCGGTCGTCGCGAATATCTTCCCGCTGTTTTGAGCGTCTTCACACATGAAGGCTCCATACCGCCAGTTGTAAACCTTGTCGTTGGAAACACCGTAGGATTGAATGCCGATGCGTCGAGCGTCTTCATTGAATGCCTCGACACCTAGCGGTCGCTCTACGAAAGCGTTGTAACGACTTGATGCCAATGTTGATAATCCGTAGGGACGTTTCTGTTGTCCTAGGATGAGGGTGTTAAGAACGGGGAGTCCGTTGATTCCGAAATAGGCATCTTTGAATGCGATCTTGCCCGGGTTAGCGAAGTCCATTTCTATTTTATAGATGCCATGATCGCCCATTGTCCCTTTGGGGCCGAAGCGTAATCGTCTGAATCCGATGTGGTCTGCTGGACCGGTTAGAGGGTTACCTGTTTCCATTTCATTAGTAACACTATCACCTTCAATAAATGCCCAGTGATCGAGATGGATTCGACCGGTCCACTTTTGGGTGGCGGACGTGTCGATGCCACTGTCACGTTTGTGACCAGCAAGCGATTGCTTTTCGAGCGTTTCAAGTCGTTGCAAAATTGAAGATGTTTGATCCTGCGAAGCGCCCCTGTAAGAGACAGGCGTGGAAATCTGTGGCGTTGACGCGAATTGTGCTAGCAGATCGTTGCTCATCAGAGTTAAAAGAAACAGGACAACGATGGTTGATTGCTTTGACATTCTGTGAATCCTTTTACGTTCCGACCTGTTTGTTTATTGGTAGTGCTAGCAATGTTGCAAACAAGACGAATAATGCTTCTACAGTGTTGTTCGGTAATGATGTTATCTGAGAATTACTAAGATTGTATTTTTGCCATGAATGCTTGGGATTGGTAACTAAATTCCAAAACTGACGTTGTATGAAAACATGGATAACCTTACTATTCGCACCTAGAAACCATGGAAGCGATATTGGATGGTTAACTTGGTAGTCTTTTTCGTCATGATTTTCGCTGAAAACGACTCCATGTTGCCCCCATTTGGATGTCTTGGCGTCGTGAATTTTCATGAAAACGTCAAAAATCGACATCTGAGGTGTGGAAATGGTGAAAGTGTGCCGATTATGACGAGTATTCCGACAAAACCGTTAATTCTGGTTTTGTGGGTTAAAGTGGTTCGCA
>JABJJO010000077.1 GCA_018660825.1 Planctomycetaceae bacterium
AGGAAGTCGTTGAGGAGCAAGTCGTTGAGGAGGAAGTCGCTGAGGAGGAAGTCGCTGAGGAGCAAGTCGTTGAGGAGCAAGTCGTTGAGGAGCAAGTCGCTGAGGAGGAAGTCGTTGAGGAGGAAGTCGTTGAGGAGGAAGTCGTTGAGGAGGAAGTCGCTGAGGATGATGCTTTACTTTCAGCGGTCCAGGAGATTGAAGGTGTGGAGCGTTTGGTAGAGGCGGTTTCGGTGGAAATGGACCAACTCGACGTGGATGCTAATTCAAACTTGACGACAGATGATCGTGGCCCCGAAAGCGCCGATACCGACAAAGACGTTGAGGGCTCTTTTGCTGACTCACAAACTCCGGATGACGAAGATGAATACGATGACATCGAAATCGTTGATGAGGATGATAACGAGGTTGAATTTGTGGGGCGCGATGACCGCAGGGACGCTATAGATGACGGTCGTGATGAACAACGGGGCGTTGGCGATATTGATGAAGGAGATGGCTTAGCAGCGTAAACTGCTAGGGCACCGCCATCGTTAGGCATGCATATTAGTAAACAGTTCGTATTTGATTGGAAGTCGTGACATGAGCAGAATAATCGCAATATTGCTGGCAAACTTTTTTGTAGTCGACTATGGTGTTGTACCTGACGGCAAGGAAGATTCCGTTTACGTGATTCAAATTGAGCCCGAAGTTGCCCAGCAACTAATTGAAGGTTACGCTATCGAAAGTGTGATTCCGCCCGAGTTAGCTGGGATTCGTAAATTTCGCATCCAAGTTGGAGATGAAAAACTTGTTAAACCCGATTCGTTGTTAACCTCGAACGAACGCCAGGACGGAATAACCCTTGAGCCCGCAACGTCTAACGGTGACGATGAAAACAATAAAGATCCCGAAGTTGGAACAGGCGAGATTGACATTGATGGTTTTCCTGTTAACGACGACCAAACGAAACAAGTTCAACCCACGATTGGCGCTGACCCTCTCGATTTTTCGACTCCCAATGCCAAAACCGATGACTACGACGCGTTTCCTTTAACCGACCAGACTGAACTGGACCATCCTCGTGGAAACACTCTGTTAATTCCGGAACAAGTTCGTCCCGCTGAATTGCCGGGCAATGCAGTAGGATCCGTCGAGGATGACCAAGACGTGCGGATAGTTCTGGAACCTGAGGGGACCACGCTACCCCTACTCACGGCGCTCCAAGTTGTTGACGAAAAACCGGTGTTGGAAATTGAGCCACCAGAAATAACCAATCCAACAAATGTTGTCCAAGTAGTGGTGCCGGTGTTCGACAAACCAGATTCCACTGTAGTTGCTGACAACGCAGAGAATGTTGAGCAAATTGCAATCCCAGCGTTAGATCTGCTAGCCATTCACGACGCGGATAGCCGCATCGTGTTAGAAGCTTTACCAGATTTAACAGTGGCGTCCGATGAAACCAAGCTACCGGTGCGAACCGCCGTCCATGAACCGGAGTTATTGGAAGAGGACGCGTCTGAATTTGTGAGGTTGGCGGCGGCAACAACGAATAACGCCAATGTTGTACGAGGCAAACCCAGCCCACCAGCGACTAGTCCCCTGCCCTCTGAGCAACGTTCCTGGCCGCTGTTTAGCGTCACCTTACTAGGACTGTTTATCTCAGTTGGCGGAAACGTGTACCTAGGAATGACTGTTCTTGACTTCTATCGCAAGCGTCGGATAACGTCATCGGACGCCACTAGCCCGCGCGATTCCGATTCAGAATAGATTAAATCACTGGTTCGGTTTAGTCGGCGGCTTCATTTAATAATCCGTTTGCGTTTCCGTCATGCCCGTCCATACTTGATATTTCCCGATGCAACAGATTAAGTAGAGTTTGCAGGAAGACAACGACCATAGGGCCAGTTAGAATTCCAATTGGTCCAAGTGCTTGGACACCGCCGACAACGCTGAGTAACGCTAGCATCGGGTGTAAATTGGATTTATTTTGAAGAATATATGGTTTGACGATATTATCGGCTAGTGATACCGGTCCAACACCCCAAATCAACAAGAACACGCCCCATGAAGGTGAATCCGCAAAAACGATCAGGTATACCGCACAGGGCAGCCAGACTGACGCAGCGCCTATAAACGGGACGAGTGCCAAGAGTGTGGCAGCAACCGTAAGCATCCAGACATAGTTCATTCCCGCAATCCAAAATCCAATACCGGCCAAAAGCCCTTGTGCTAATGCCGATAACAGGGTTGCAACGACGACAGCGCGGCTGATCGTCACGAATTCTTGGATAAGCGCGTCCTCATAATCTTGCTTAAGGGGCGACAATTTGGTAATTGACTGCACCATGCGGGCCCCGTCAATCAGAAAAAAATATGTTGCGACAAGCATGATTACAATTCCAGCGAGGAGTTGCAAGGCGAACCCGAGCGTGTTGGCGCCGACACTCAAAATCTGTTTCCGCAAACTATTATCAAAGAAATTCGCGCTGTATTCTTGGAGTTGGCTAGGTGACGGATTAACTATTTCAGCGATCGAGGCATGAACCGTACCGCCGAGCAGCGCTGTTTTGAATTTATTGTAACGAGTGCTAACGGCAACCAGACCAGTGAGGTATTCGGGGCCGTGATTTTGAGATACGGTATCATCGAGGTGTTCGAGAATAAAATCAATCGATTTGTTTAACTGCCCTAGGTGTACGGCGGCGGAGGGATGTTGCTCCACATTCAAGTCAAGAGTATTTAGCTGCGATCGTATTTGCTTAAGCGATTCGTGATCTGCGTGCAATTGGGCGACTTGATCGATCTGACTCATGGAGTCACTTGTGGTGAGCGTTTCAATCTCCCTTTCAATTTTCAACAAAGTCGCTTTGTGTGGGATATTTAGGTTGAATTTTTGTCGAATGTTGCCAAGATTGTCGGCGATAACGGCAGGAGTGATCGTGGATGCGAGTCTACTGCCCTCGACGACGGCGATACTGACCGTGGTGATCAGCGGAAGAAGCACGACCAAAGCGATAACTGTGGTTGTGGCGAGTGCGGCCCACCGTACTCTATTTTTTAATTTTCGCAGAATGAGTCGATGAAGTGGTGCAAAAACCACACACAACACAGCCGCCAAGAACAACGGCAGCACAAAGGACGCCATAACCTGATAAAACATCGCGCCACTAAGGACGATGATTGCGATTAGAACTAGAAAAGAAACCAGGCGGCGGTATTTATTATTTGTTTCTGCCATGAGTTGGTGACGACTTGTTCCCAAATTTGAGAGAGTGCGATGTATACTAATACTCTAGCACGTCAAGGAAATCAGAATTCCGTCTGCCAAGACCGCTATTAATTATTGTTACGTTATTATTGACAATACGCTAGGTTTCAAAATAAGTAAACGCGTTGAATACGACTGGTTGTACCTCAAATGTCACCCGAATCAGAACAATCGTTAGGAACCGAAAAAACCGTTGTCGGCCAGACGCAAGCTGACAAACTGGTTGAGTCCAAATCTGAAGATAAATATCACCTTAAATTGTATCTTCGCCTCGCTGTTGTAGCGGTCGTCATTTTCTGGATTGAGAAGACTTTTCGGGAAGCGGGGGATGAATTTTCCGCAGCACAGTTTTCAGTGTTGAACCTCGATCTACTGTGCGTAATACTGGCCGCGCTATGTTATATGATTGGCTTATTGTGTTTCGCGTTGTTTTGGCATCTCACGCTGCTCGCTTTGGGGCAACGGCCAACGCTAGTGGAATCACTTCGCTCGTATATTGTTAGTCAACTAGGAAAATACGTACCAGGTAAAGCATTGGTTGTGATTATCCGTAGTGAGCGAGTTAGTTCATCGCGCGTCTCGAGTAGTGTGGCCGTTGTTGGGGTATTCATTGAGACCCTTGGAATGATGGCTGTCGGAGGAATCGTGGCAAGCTTGTTACTTTTTATTGGGTACGGGCGGACGCACCAAAGTGGTTGGTTGACGTTATTAGCCGTTGGCCTCGCGGTGGGGGCTGGTGTGGGGGCGAGTCCGCCAGTGTTTCGTTTCGTATTACGATATCTGAGTAAGCGGCGAGGTTTGTCGATGTTGGCCGAGGCTATTGACGGTTTGAGCTGGCGGTTCCTAGCTAAAGGTTGGCTACTGGCGGCCGTGGGGTGGCTCTTCTTTGGAACAAGTATGATTTTCGTATTGCAGTCTTTCCCGCCACCTGAGGATGGTCCGATATTAGCCGTTTGGGACTATCCTCAGGTTGTTGCGGCTGTATCGTTGTCTTTAGTCGCGGGTTTCATATCGCTAATGCCAGGTGGAGCTGGCGTACGGGAAATGGTTATTTCTACGCTACTCACTCCATTGACTGGTCCAGTTTTCGCGGTAATTTCCGCTATTAGTTTGCGAGGGCTGTGGTTATTATGTGAATTGGGTGCGGCAGCTGCCTTTTTAATCCACAATGGTCAAACGAATCGCTCTGCCCAAAACAAACCATAAATTCGAGGATCGAGAATATGATATCGTTTGTAATTCCAGTTTTAAATGAGGCTGAGAGTCTGCATCGTCTAATTAGTGAAATCCAGGCCGTTGCGAATGAGCAATTATTTGATTATGAGATAATATTTGTGGACGATGGCTCGACCGATAACTCATGGGATGTCATCGTTGCCGCACATGAACAAGATCCGCGGGTTGTCGGTGTCCGATTTAGGCGGAACTTTGGAAAAGCCGCTGCCTTAAATGCTGGATTTCAACTGGCGGAGGGCGAAATCGTGTTTACTCTGGATGCGGATCTACAAGATGATCCTAATGAGATTCCCAGGTTTTTAGAGGTTTTGAAAACCCAAGATCTTGACGTCGTGAGTGGTTGGAAAAAGAAACGCCATGACCCCTGGCACAAGGTTGGACCCTCACGAGCATTCAACTTAATGGTCAGTAAACTGACTGGTGTACGACTGCACGACCACAATTGCGGTTTCAAATGTTATCGCAGCGAGGTCCTCGAGGAAATACAACTCTACGGTGAACTGCATCGCTTCGTCCCGGTGTTGGCAGCGTCGCGAGGTTGGCGAGTTGGAGAGGTCGTCGTTAATCATCGCGAGCGGGAGTTTGGGAAATCAAAATATGGCGTGAAACGCATCATAAAAGGTTTCCTTGATTTACTTACTGTCCACTTGGTTACGGGCTACGGCAATCGCCCGCAGCATTTGTTGGGGTCCCTTGGTATGAGCTGTTTTGCAATCTCCGGGCTGACCATGACAATTTTGACTTTTTGGTGGGTTGTTCATCGAGTGACGCAGGTTTCAGATCCTATCCATCTACATGAGCGAGCTTTGTTTTACTTTTCCATCGCCGGTGGCATCATTGGTATTCAATTATTAACTACGGGGTTCTTGGCGGAGCTCATCACCAAAAAAACTGTACGGGACGAGCAAATATATTCGGTGAAGGACTCCGTGGGTAAACAGGATAAAGGCGATGCCTGACCGACGACAAATTATCAGTGAGGAGTCGGACAAGTCATCTAGGGTTAGATCAAATTCTAGCAGAAACGCGTCCGATATCAGTCGCAATGATGATCTTGGACTGGATGGTTTGTCAAGACGAGAGTTGGCATGGCTGATCCTGCCGGCTCTATTGTTGATCACCATTCGCCTCATGTTATGGCATCAGTATTTTGATAAGGATACTGATGGATCGCGCAAGTTTATCGAGGGACGAGAGGCCGTCACGGGTATGCACTGCGCGAATGATCGCAGTCGATGGGCAGCTGTAGTTTCATTAGTGCATCAGGGATCATGGTCTATTGATGATGTTGAACGATTGCGCGGTTCGAGCGGCAATTGGGGCACGATTGACAAGGTCTACCATATCGACAGTTCGGGTGTTGAGCATTTCTATTCCAGTAAACCACCACTATACATCCTATTCGTTGCTTCTCAATATTGGGTCCTTAACCGCACGTTCGGAGTCGACATTCTCCAAAATCCGTTATGGGGGATTAAAGGACTCGTATTTCTTAACCAAGTTTTATTGTTTGGAATATTCCTGTGGCTCTACTTGGTGATTTGTCAGCGTTTCGTAAGGCAACGATCGGTGTTGATTTGTTTGGGGCTAACAGCTGGATTTGGCACTTTCCTTTCCACCTTTGCTGTTTCATTAAACAACCATCTACCCGCAGCGGTGTGTACCTTAGCCGTGATTTGTTTGTTGATCCGTATAGAGGACCAGCCCAAACGTATAGAGGACCACACCAACACTGGATGGCTCAATTACTTTTGTGTTGGTGTTATGACCGCGTTATGTGTGACGTTCGAACTACCCGCGTTATCATTCCTGGGATTAGTAGGTATTTGGTTGCTGATTCGGTCACCAATACAGACGCTGACGTTTGGCGCAGCTGGAATTGGCGTGGTCGCATTTGCATTCTTTGGATGCAATTACTGGGCCCACGGGTCCCTGCGCCCACCCTATGCTCATCGCAGCGACGGCGAGGTACTTGCATCATTGGAAGAAGCTGACAAAGCGTTATTGGTAGCAGGTGTTGTTCCCGAAAGTCTCGCGCTACGTTGGAGGCGCACCGACAACGATGGAGATTTGCACAGGATGAGTAACATCGTTATTGAGCAGCACCCCACGGCGGGACGGTGGCGTATCTTTGATATTCAGAACAGACAACGCTATGCTTTACAACAGGTTGGAAGCAAATACGAAATTCGGGACTGGGATAATTGGTACGATTATGAAGTAAATGGAAGGGCGAGTTATTGGCTGCCCGGGGCTGCGAGTGGTGTGGATTTGGGCGAGCCCTCAAGATTGCTGTACTTAGTACACATGACTATTGGCCACCATGGTATATTTTCGCTAACGCCGATCTGGCTATTTTCCCTGATAGGTATTGCCGTTGCTTGGCGCGATCCAGAACCAATTTGGCGCCGCTTTGCTTATGTGTTATTTACACTTATTGTTGTGTTAATTGGATTTTATACTCTACGTCCCTTGGCCGATCGAAACTATGGCGGCGTTGCTAGTGGGTTTCGATGGTTTTTCTGGTTAACGCCACTATTTTTATTGATGTTGATTCCGGCTTGGAATGTCGTGCGTAAATCGATGCTTCTAATGGTTCTATGGGGTATTTGCCTGGCCTTATCGATATATTCGGGATTGCACGGATTTCTAAACCCCTGGCAACACCCATGGTATTTTACACCCTGAAGCTGGGGTAAAAACGTTTCTGGCGAGCGCCTTAAACTCCTTTTCGTAATTATATGTGATGGGGCCCAGGAAATTGGTCGCCAGGCCGAAATTCGGGTGGCGGTTGTATCGGTCCTTGTGGCGGCAGCAGTTTATCTATAAAATCGACGCTCAGAGTTAGTCAAGTCGCCGATTAAGAGTTAGGCGTCTTGTAAAACCAACTAGGACGACAGAAGGGAATCGTAGATGCCTCAAACTACATATTTCGTGAAGGAGTGCCCCACTTGCGGTCGCAAATTGCAGGTGCGTGTTGAGTATTTAGGGCGCGAAATGGTTTGTAATCATTGTGGCGGTGATTTTTTGGCTGGTGATGTACAAGACGTATTCACGCCGAACGAAGAGGATTGTAGTGACGCGATCCTGTTACGTGTCGATGAGCTAATCGACAAAGCGGACAATAATCTAGGAAAACCCAAATAACGTTGGCGTCAACGCTTCGTGGGGATTTTTTATCCTCCTCTAGATAACAATACTGCAGCTGTCAATTGTCTATTAACGATGCCAGATCCTCGAAGTAATTCGGGTATGTTTTGTGACAACACTTGGGGTCACTAATCGATATGTCTGGAATCCGAAGTCCGGCGATGGCGAAGCTCATGGCCATCCGGTGATCATCGTAGGTTTCAATGATTGCACCGCGATATTTGCTTGGCGTGATTTTCATTCCGTCCTCAAATTCTTCAACGACAGCACCTAATCGGCGTAATTCTCGCGACAGGTCTGTAATACGATCCGTTTCTTTATCTCGAATGTGCTGCACATTTCGGATGGTAGTTTGGCCTTGGGCGAATAACGCGACGACCGCCAGCGTTAATACAGTATCACTGATGGCGTTCATGTCGATATCGATTCCAATAAGCTCGCCGCCCTGAACGCGTATGAAGTCGGTCCCATAATAAATCTGACACCCCATCTGTTCTAGGCTATGGCAAAATCCGATGTCTCCTTGAATTGAGTCTTTTGACAATCCCCTGACTGTCACGGTGCCCCCGGTAACCGCCGCAGCAGCAAAAAAGTAACTTGCTGCTGACGCGTCAGGCTCGATATCGTATTCGGCACCGGATGCCGTTTGTTGCCCGTCGGATGAATAGACATTGTTTTCATTCCGCCTGACGGTACGACCAAAAACCGAAAGTACGTCGATCGTCATCTGAATGTAGGGTTCTGAAACGAGGGTGCCGGTCAAATGCAATTCAATATCACGTGATGAATTGCCCATTGCTAACATAAGACCACTGAGAAACTGACTAGAGACGTTGCCGGCTATTTGACAAGTGTTCCGCGAAAACCCATTTGCAATCATCGTCACGGGTGGACAACCATTGGGTGCGCATTGGACGTCGGCACCAAGTTCCTTTAAGGCCTCTACCAGGTCGTGGATCGGTCGCTGTTGCATGCGGGCGACACCATCGAGGACAAATTCTCCCTGCATGCTTGCCAGAACGGAAGTGAGAAACCGTATGGTCGTGCCACTATTGCCCACATATAGATTCGCAGTTGTTACGGGGACTTGCCCACCGCACCCTTGAATGATTAACGTGTTGGTATCCTTGCGCCAGTCAATTGATAGCCCCAACTTTTGGAGGGCGGCAACCATGACATTTGTATCGTCACAGTCCAACGCGTGCCGCAATACGGAGGTACCATTAGCCATCGCTGCACACACCAACGCGCGGTTGGTAATCGACTTTGAACCGGGTGGCCGAATTTCACCGGATACCGGACGAGTGCTAAGTTCGCAGTGAAAGATCTCGTTCAAGGTGAATCGCTTTCTGGAAGATCTGCGGGGTCATTCGCCGTTTACCATATTGGTGACTTTCCAAAGGTGTTTATCGCTGCGAATAAATAACGCATTGTCAGCCGCGGCGGGTGTACCAAGTACGGACTCACCCATATCGATGACAGAAACGATACTCGCAGCTTGCGAATCGCCGTCGCCTTCGAGTTCAACGATTTGAACTAAACCATCTTGATTTATGAAGTAAAGGTGTTTATTGGCGAGTATCGGTGTTGCCCAAAATCGGCCTTTCAATCTGAGCTGCCAAAGAATTTCTCCGGTATTGGAATTTGCACCTTTGGCAATAGCTCCGGACAGCGTGTAGAAGTTATCTCCGAGTACAACCGGACTGGCACCATTAGAGTTGAGTTTGTTCACCGCCCAAATCACTTTCGGTTTTCCTGACGGCGTGTTTAACCCTAGTTTGGTAATGCCGCCAGAGGTAACGTACAGGGCATTGTTGACGACCAGTGGAGACGACATGGTGCCGCAGGAAAGGCCAATGTCCCAAATACTCGTACCCGTGTCGGCATCAAAAGCCGTCAGCCCGGAACCAGATTGAAGAATTACGGTAGGCGCACCGTTTCCATGGGTATAGGTTGTTGGCGAGGACCAATTCGCCCGCGGATCTCGCGGTTTGCGCCACACCTCTAAGCCACTGTTCTTATCAACAGCGCAAGCAAAGGAGTCGCCCTGATTTTCGATCTGCACAATTACAACGTTGCCAGCGACAACTGGTGACGCTGCCATTCCAACATCGTTACCGGCCTTTGGATAGTCATGCGCGAGACCGCGAAACCATTTCAAATTTCCATCGAGGTCTAGGCAGACCAGGTCATTAGATGAATAGAACGCGAATAGCAGTTTGCCGTCAGACACAGGAGTGGGAGCGGCATTAGCACTTGTTGGGTGACTGTATGTGCGTCCTGTCGCCCAGAAATCCCTTCTCCACAATTGCTTGCCGGACCCTACGTCAAAGCATAGCACATAAAGTCGTTGTTGATTTACGCCACCGCTAGCTGTAACAAAAATGCGGTTACCAACAACGATAGGTCCGGAAACACCTCGTCCAGGGATTTCAGATTTCCAACCTATATTACTTCCTTTTTCGACGTCCCACACCAGAGGTAACTCGCTGGTTGAAACTGGATTTCCCTGAGGACCCCGGAAACCGTTCCACTCCTCCGCCCACAATTGTGGTGAAAGAGTTAAAAAGAAGGCGGTCATTGTTAAAATGTTTACTCGGTGTTTAATTAGGTTGTTCATTGGTTTTGTGGGGGATGAATGTTGGGGTTTGTTAAATGTTCTGCATTGTGATGGTTTATCGATCCGTCGCGAGAATAGCCGTACCATTGGAATCACAAACTCGCAGTTGAAATTGCCAACGCTGTGCCCACGATTCCTCTTGTTCATTTTGCGCTATTTTTAGGAGGATGCGGTTGCTGCCTTTCTTGAGCGATGCATTAACAATGTACTGGTCGATCATCATGTTTGCGTGATAAACGTTATTGCGGGTCAAAAGCTTTCCATTGATCCATATCTTATTGGCGTTAATGCAACCCAGTCGTAATTGAACGTTTTGTGCGGACGAGCTTTCAAATGTTGTATGCGCGTACGCTATCGCGCCCTTGTACTTGTCTGGGTAAATCCCGTTGAGATCGACAATTCCGAAACGTTCCTCGGAGGCCGCGTTTTTCCATTTCAAATCCGGTAACTTTCCCAAATGTGTAACTGCCGAGTCAATAAATCGGTTGGCATCGAGTTCCGGTGTGTAATTGATGTCCAGTCCCTTTTTGTTGGTATTATCAAAAGGAGCAATCACGTGCCAGTCCAGCAAAAAACCGAAATGTCGGGGTAGATCGACCATCCCGCCCAAATCCGTTATTTGTTTGGTTGCTTCATCTATTTGATCTAAATCACGAGCATGATTTAAGGCTCTGCGGTAGGCCGCGATAACGGTTTCGGCTTGAGATTTATCGGCGGACAATTTGGCACTATCCAACAGCGACGCAACAGCATCTCTGCGCAATTCAAGTGAACTGTCGTCAAGGAAATGCGGCAGTAACGATTTCTTAATTTTCGGATTGACTCGCAGCAACCACTCATAAGCCGTAAGTCGTGCTAACGGTGCATTTTCGTGATCAATGACGAAAGCTTGAAGTTCAGTTTCAGGCAACGACTTGGATTCGTTTAGTGCGGTTTGTGCGATGGCATCTACTGCACCCCGCAACCAATTCGTCGCAAGTTGATTGGCACCTTGGAAACCTTTCAGTACAGTCACAAGTTCAGATACAGGTTGCGCGGATAATGATTTCCAAGCTTGTTGGGCGGCTACGTGCCCTTCACCTTTCGGGCCAATGTCGCGGATGGTTGCAGTCAACTCGTCGATTTCACCTGCGACACAATCAACTGGATTGCTCAACACAGCGACAACACCGATACAAATAACTCGGAACACATGTCTTGGTGCAAGGTGCAGATTCATGGGGATTTCCCTGATTGGAGAGAAGGCAGATTTCGTGTAATGGTTGAGGTGCAAATCGAGGTGCGAATTACACCGCTAGCAGGGCAATTATAGCATGATTGCAATAACTAATAAACGCCGGACGAGCCGAGGAATTATATCTTTGTTAAAACATTAGCGGTGCTAGTTGAAGGCATTGGGGGCAATTTAGTCAAGGACAATAAAGTCCAGCTATGGTTTACAGGGCGTTACGGGGCACAGTCGTCGGGTTGAAATTCTGTTATAATTCTCAAATTCGTCTTCGGCAGCGTTCCATAAATTGAATAGTGCCACCCGTTTGGAAAATTGAACATTTATAAAGGTAAATGCAGTGATTCGTGATACTCAAGTTTTAGTTTGCATTGCTATATCCATATTGTTTTGCAGCGGTGTTTCCGCCGACACAAAGCCCTTAATTAAATCAGGCGACCGAGTTGTATTCTTGGGCGGTACATTTGTTGAACGAATGCAGAACTACGGGCATGTTGAGGCCGAAATTTCGAGTCGTGTTTCGGGCGTAACATTTCGAAACTTGGGCTGGAGTGGTGACAATGTTTGGGGAGAAAGCAGAGCGGTATTTGGAACCGTTTCCCAAGGATTTGAACGATTACAACGTGATATGACGTTGGCGCAACCGTCGGTAATAATTGTTAGTTATGGCGCCAATGAGGCACACGCAGGAAACGCTGGGTTAAGTCGATTTGTACTTGGGTATCAAACGCTTTTGGACGCGTTGAAACTTCATGAAGCGTCAGTTATTCTGGTGACACCTCGTTACTACGAAAATTTGGGTCCTCCACTACCGGATCCGGGTGGTTATAACGCCAAATTAAAATTATACATTGATGCAATTGATTCGTTGGCGACAGAGCAGAATCTACCTGTTATTCACTTGTCAAAGCCAGAGTCCTCAGGGCAGGCTGGCGTTAAACATGAATTGCGGCCGAAAAGCTGGCGGGTATTGCCAGCGCACTCAGGATTAACAAATAATGGAATACATTTAACGTCACAAGGGTATCAGGTGTTAGCGCGCCAAATAGCCGATGATTTGAAGTTGCCCAAATCGATTTTCAGTGTCAGCGGGATGCAAGGGACCAATGTCAATATTTCGGATTATATTGCGTTGCCCGACAGTATCAGGTTTGTAATGACGCCCACGCGGATTGTGTCGCTAGACATGTCGGGTCACGGAAATGATGAGGTTAAAGCTAATCTGGTTCACCTCCGGTTTGATGATTTACGACCGGGGAAGTACGCCATCTATATCGACGATACTAAACTAGCCAGGGTCACCGCCAACCAATTAAAAATCGGGGTGGCGTTACCGTCGTCATTTCAACACGCCACGGCGAAACGAGCCTATGAACTAACCGCAGCGAAGAACATGATGTTTTTTCATCGCCACCGCCCGCAAAATGAAACGTACTTATTCCTGTTCCGGAAACACGAACAAGGAAACAATGCCGTCGAAGTACCGCAGTTTGATCCCATCATTGACGGGTTTGAAAATAATATCCAATCGATTCAAAATTCAACCTCATACCGCGTTGAAATACGCAGAAGTTGATCCACAATTTTCTCCCAGCTGCTGGTTTAGATCGATATTTGCCGGCGTTTTAGATTCAACAGGAAAATGAACTTATGAGAACAGTTAAAGTCATAGTGGCGTGTTTACTGTCGTGTGTATTTGTGGCGACATCTGTTGGGCAACGTGGATTGAAAGAAATACCCAGTGTTGATCCCATCGTTGAACTGAAGTCCTTTCTGATCGCGGAAGGTTTTGAAGTGAATTTATACGCGTCCGATCCACGCATGGCGAAGCCGATCCAAATGAATTTTGACCCACAGGGACGGTTATGGATAGCTGCAAGCGAGTCCTACCCTCATATTAAACCAGGTGAAAAAGCGAGCGACAAGATTATCATTGTTGAGGATGTCGATCGAGACGGTGTCGCGGAAAAAACTAGCGTGTTTGCCGAGGGTTTGCTCATTCCAACTGGTGTGGTTCCTGGTGACGGTGGCTGTTACGTCGCCAACAGTACCGACTTACTGCATTTCCAAGACATCAATGGTGATGGAGTGTCAGACAAACGTCGAGTCGTCCTCTCGGGGTTCGGTTCCGAGGATACTCACCACCTATTGCATACGTTGCGTTGGGGTCCCGATGGCTGGTTGTATATGAATCAGTCAATCTATATTCACAGCCACATTGAAACGCCCTACGGCGTCAAACGACTTCTGGGTGGAGGTATCTGGCGGTTTCGACCGGAGTCAATGCAACTAGAGGTGGTATGTAAGGGATTAGTAAATCCATGGGGGCACCATTTCGACGCTTGGGGACAGTCCTTCGCCACAGATGGAGCGGGCGGGGAGGGAATCAACTATGTATTCCCAGGTTCGGTATTCGTGGCGTCGCCGGGCGAGCCTCGGCGGCTTGTTGGTCTCAATCCGGGCAGTCCAAAACATTGTGGATTGGAGATCCTCAGCGGTCGTCACTTACCGGAGAATTGGCGGGGCTCGATGGTCGCAAATGATTTCCGCGCCAACCGAGTCTGTCGTTTTGAGGTGACCGAAGACAAGGCGGGTTACCGCTCAAAACAAGTTGAAGAGTTGATAAAGTCCAGCCACCAAGCATTTAGGCCAATTGATGTAAAGATGGGGCCTGACGGCGCTATCTACATTGCTGATTGGTACAACCCGATTATTCAACACGGCGAAGTAGATTTTCGTGACGAGAGACGCGATCACGTACACGGGCGAATTTGGCGAATAACGGCGAAGGACCGACCGTTGGTCAAGCCAATTGATGTGGGTAGTATGGATATCGATGAATTGCTCGAAACGCTAACATTACCCGAGCAATGGGTGCGATTGAATGCCAAGTTGGAACTAAAAAAGCACGATCACGTTGCCGTCGTCGATAAAACTTTGAAATGGGCTTCCAAGAGAAATGCATCGAATCCACAGGGCGCACATGAACTATTGGAAGCCTTATGGGTGTTGCAATGTGTCGACCACGTCGATGCGGCTTTAATTGAACAATTGCTACTCAATTCAGATCACCGCATTCGTGCGGCTGCTGTGCGTGTTGTATCGCATCAGCGTTCGAGATTACCTGCTTACAGGCGTTATCTGTCGATTACTGTTCGTGATGAACATCCGCGGGTTCGACTTGAGTCGGTGCGGGCGTTGTCTAGCGAATCTGACCTAGCTGCGGTCACCGAGATTTCGTCCGTTTTGGAATACCCAATGGATCGTTTCATCGATTTTGCAACTTGGAGGGCATTACGTGAGACGAAACAGGTGTGGCTATCAACAGTCGAAGCGGGTAGGTATTCGTTCAATGGCGATAGCAACAAGTTGCTTTATGCGTTGGAGTCCGTGGATTCGGGGAATGTGGCGCCGACATTAGTAAATATATTGAAGGGCCTGCAATTCAAAAGCGATGGAACGCAGCGAGTTTTGCGCGCCATAGCCAGTAGCGGAGGGGCTAATGAAGCTAGAACTGCAATAGCTTGGGTTTTGACCAACGCGAAAACAGAGGCGGCGGCGGGTGGCGCGATACTGGTTGAATTAATCGAAGAGTTTCGTCGGCGACGAGTACGCCCGGCAGAAATTGAGAACTTGGTGGAATTGATGTCGAACGCCGGTCCTGCCTATCGTTCCGCGGTCTTTGCAACCGCCGGCGCCTGGAAACTTGACAAATATTATGTTCTTCTGGCGAAAAGCAGCACGGAAACGGAAAATCGCCTAGTACAGGCACAGGCGATTCGTGCGATAGGTTTGTATCAAAACGAGGCGGCGCGTAACGATTTGAGCCGGATTGCAAGCGGGAATGATGAGGTCTCAGCGGTCGCCGCAATCGAGGCCCTGGCAGCGTTTGCCATCGTCCCTGCAGCAAAGGCGGTTTTGTTGATGATGCAACGCAGTACGATGGTTGAAACGTCTGCTGCGTTGGCAGCTGTTTTGCGAAACAAACAGGGTGCCGGAGTTTTGACAACGTTACTAGCGGACGTGACGATCTCCGCCGATGTTGCCAAGACAGCAGTACGCACCGCACAGCGGGCGACAGGGGACAACGCGGCGCTTATCGACTCTCTACGAACCGCGGGCAAAATTGCCGATTCGGGCTGGAAATATTCTGAACAGTTAGTCCAAGAACTCGCGACCGCGGCACTCAACAATGGCGATCCCCATAAAGGGCAAGCGGTATTCCGTCGTTCCTCATTACAATGCATGTTATGTCATGCGATAGGTGGAGCGGGCGGAAAAGTGGGGCCGGACTTAGTAAGCATCGGAGGAAGTGCCCCAGTCGACTATCTCGTGGAAAGCCTAATTGCTCCTAATCGAAAGGTTAAAGAGAACTATCATTCAATTCAAATATTGGATGTTGATGGACAAGTCTATTCTGGTGTGCCCGTTCGATCCAGCGACAAATCAGTAGTCATCCGAGATGCAAAAAACGAACTTGTCACGATCCTTAAGGTGGACATCGATTTGCAAAAGGAGGGACGTTCCCTAATGCCCGACGGTGCCGTGGATGCACTTACTCGTCAAGAGCTTATTGACCTTGTGGCCTTTATGTCTCGACTTGGTAAAGTTGGTGACTTTGAGATTAGTAAAAATGCAATAGCTCGTAGCTGGCAGCAATTGCTGTGGACTGACGAGGCACATCTTCGCATCAACCGGACCAGCTTAGACACCGCCGCTAGCGACGATACGGCGTTGACTTGGGCGCCCTTCTATGCAACGGTCCAAGGCGATGTGGAAATTGGTGAGTTGGCCATATTTAAGCCCCGTTCGAACGTGGATAACGTCAGTTTCATACGCACGCAATTGGATGTAAGTGAAGACGGAGGTCGCTGTACTCTGGTGTTTGACGATGGGATGGGTCTGCTACTTTGGGTCGATGGGACACCTACGCCGGTGAGTGGTAATCGATGTGAGTTGCAATTAAAACGGGGACAGCACACAATCACGGTGGGCGTGCTGCGCCCAGTTCGTGAAAAACAATTGATGTTGAATTTAGAAGTGCCGGATGGGGAACCGCATGTGCAGTGGTCGGTATCCGAGTAATATTAAACGTTCGGTTAATAACCGACGCCGGCACGAAGCATCACCGCTGTGCCCGGACTGAAATTGTCGGCGGGAGAGTTTTTATAGATGACATCGCGGTTAAATACGATTCCCGCTTCTATAAAGCCGACGTGACGCCCCTGTCGTAATTGTTCAGCGAGTCCGAATTCGAATCCGGTAACAAGGCGTAAATCGTTGACGTCGACTTGCTCGGAAGAAGCGCCCGTGCGTTTCATAGTCCAACTACCACCGCCGTATTCTCCGCCGACATACCACCACACGTCATAGTTATTTATCGAAGTGTAATATTGCGACATTCGGGGGCGCGGAAAAAATAGGTCAATGCGAATTTCGGGATGGGGATTCCAGAAAACGCCGAATGCCGGAAGCATTTTGATGTCAACGCGGTCCAAGTACATCACCCCAAATTTTAGTGTGTTGTTTTCGTCGAGAGAGATGTTAGCTAAAGCATGGCCGGTTAAGCGTAAACTGTCAGTGGTCAATGTTTCAAAATCGGAGTGAATGCCAACGGTGAGTCCGAGGTCGGCGTAAAATCGCTGAGAGGGGTCGGTGGTCCATTGCATGTCCAAAAAAGCACTGTACGCCTGCCCGGGAAGTTCCGCCAATTGGGGACCTTCAAACATGGATAATGAAAATGAGGGCGCGACATAGATGGGTTGTTCCGATTCCATGAAATTTGGAAATGCAAATACCACTGACACGTCGAACTCGGAAATGCTCAATGAGTAGCCACTCTTCCCGTTAGGAATCCACGCATATTGAATCCGAGGAGTCTCAGCAAAGCGAAATATGTCGATTGCCGCAGCCCGCCGATTTTGGCCGAACAGGTTTCCTGAAAATAGGGAATTACTAGGAGGATTCTTAGGCTCCGTGTACTCTGGGCCAAACCAAGGTTTACCTGGTGCTGTGCCGAGGCCACTTCCGCCTGCCCCAAACGCTGGGGGGCGGGGAGCTCCGTTTTCGTATGCATCGAATGTGGGATCACCCAATTCGCCGCTATCCTGATAACTGGCAAATTGAACGGGTGCCGCCGTTAAGAGAGCACCACCGTCGAATATAAGTGTCAATGACGTAGTGATTACCGCCAAGCGAACAACGTCGTAGTTGATTTTTGGATAGGGCATCAAAACAAACACTTCGGCTGGCTTATTAAATCAAATCAAAATAGAAACAGATTAGTACTATTAAACACCCACCCGCGTCAAGATTGATTTCACTATTTGGGATGTTGCGAAAGATGGGGATTCCTGGTGGAATGCGAAGGATACTCCGCTTGAACGGTTTGCTCTAAATATCTGGATTATCTGAGGCCGAAGTTATTGTTAATCGTTTACAAGTCGAACTAACGTATTAGCGAGGTGGAATGCGCGCATGATATATTGCAAAATAGTTGTCTCATGTTTAGTTGTTGTTCTGTTAAATGTCGGAACTTACCATACCTATGGACAGGAAGGAGTTTCTGCTCCAAGCAGTTCGTATTACCAGCCGCGAGTTGCGATCAATTACCCGCTGCTCGCGGGAAATCGGATTGCAGTTGCCGAATCAACTTTGGGGTCAAGCGAGGAATTTATTGGCAACCTAGGTCCTATCCACTCCGGTTGTGGTTGTGGTAGACCTTTACTTCCTGCGATTGCACAGGGCTTACGTGAGACCTTGGCTGGCATTTTGCCGCGACGGGGGATGAGCCGCATTCGTGGGTTGTTATTCTCTGAGCGGTTTTATGGCTCGAATTGTTACGGTTGCGGGGAGATAGTGCCGGGTGTTATTTACGAATCAGATACAACACAAGAGCCTACACCCGCAACGTCAGTCGAAGAGGTCCCGGCAAAAGTAGCCCCAGCAACCTCCCTATTGTTGCCTTCCACACAGGGACAGCGAGCCGTAGGTAATGGTGTGCAATTCGGCTTGGTGCGCCCGGTCAATTACAGTGTACCCAATGCTACTCGAATCCCGTCTATTCCCGATAATCCATTACGACGATAGACGAACTAGCGTTTTATGGGCGACGCCTCATGTTTTACGTCTTGTTGGACAACGTTAGCAGAAGTAGATTACTGATATAGGGATTTGTGGCCGATTGCAGCCTTAACCTGCTAAAGTGCTACCAACAATCGATAATACCTCTGTGCAGGTAGCGGGTTTGTTTGGACTCTGCCCGCAGCGACTGCTTTGAGGGCGCGCATTTCTTCTATCGCGATTCGTTAAAATAATACTCTAAACAATTCGCCTCCGCGTCTGCGGTAGGTGTATTGTTAACCACAGGCAGCATTGGTATCCGGATAATGGAATTCAAAAAACATAAAACCCAGGGCGCGGCAACCCGCGCGGTTCATAGCGGCGAATCCCGTCAAAAGCCGCTTGATTCAATCACAGACCCGATTGTCTTGGCGTCGACTTTTACGTTTAAAGATAGCCAATCAATTATTGACTATATTGAAAAGGGAGAATCACGCGAAGAATATGGGCGTTACGGTAACCCAAACGAGGCGGTCGTCGAGCGAAAACTTGCGGCACTCGAGGGAAGCGAGGAGGCCATCGTGTATTCCAGCGGCATGGCCGCGCTGGTTGGCTTGGTAATGACGAAATTGAGTGCCGGCGACGAAATTGTCTTTTTTGACGAATGTTACCATCGTAGTCGTGAATTTTGCGCACAGCATCTCGCCCGATTTGGGGTCATCACGCGGCAGGTTGAGGCATGTAATTATGATGCTATGTCCGCCGCAATTAATCAAAACACCAAATTGCTAGTAAGTGAATCGCCAACGAATCCTCATTTAAGTGTCGTAGATCTGGAGAAATTTTCGGAATTGGGACAACGCCATGGCGTCGAGACTTTGATTGACGCCACGCTAGCAACGCCTTACAACCTGCAACCCCTTAACTACGGAATAGATTATGTATTACACTCAGCAACAAAATATCTCGGTGGTCATAATGACCTGCTCGCTGGGGTGGTTTGCGGGTCGGAAGAACAACTCTCGGACGTAAGGTATTTACGGGGAATCATGGGCTCGATCAACTCCGCCCACAACATGTATTTGCTGCAACGAGGCTTGAAGACATTTACATTGCGGATGCAACAACATAATGCCAATGGACAAGCGGTCGCGGAATACTTAGAAACACACCCGCGTATTTCAAAGGTTTTCTACCCTGGTCTGCAGTCGCATCAGTATCATGAATTGGCAACGCGGCAAATGACAGGCTTTGGAGGTTTGGTAACGTTTGAAGTGCGTGGGGCGAATTGGCGTGAAACTGCGGATATTGTGGATCGAGTTATGATTCCCAAAATTGCACCGTCTCTTGGTGGCGTTGAGTCGCTTATTGAACAACCAATGATTATGAGCTATTTTGAGCTCAGTGCGGATGAACGTAAACAATTCGGTATTCGAGATAACATGATACGGATGTCGGTCGGCATCGAAGATGCCGCCGACATTATTCATGATTTGGAGCAGGCGTTACAGGACTAGTGGTATCGAACATGGGCAAAAAAGAAGAACAATTGAAATTCAGCACACGCGCGATTCATGTCGGGAATTCACCGGATGAACTGACGGGCGCCGTAGTGCGGCCCCTACACGTCGCTTCAACATTTGTACAGAAGACACCGGGGGAGTGGGGTCCCTACGATTACACGCGCAGTGGGAATCCAACGCGTGATGCCGCGGAAACCACTTTGGCGTCGTTAGAAGGCGGTAGTGGCGCATTGGCTTTCGCGACCGGTATGGCCGCAACGCATTGCGTTACCATGTTATTGAGTGCCGGCGACCACATCGTTGCTGGTACCGATATTTATGGTGGGACTTATCGTCTGCTGCATAAAATTTGCGACCGAGCTGGCATCGGCGTTTCCCTAGCAAATACCAGCAGACCAGAAACGCTAACAGCGGCGATACGACCAGAGACAAAACTGATCTGGATCGAGAGTCCCGGAAACCCGTTGATGTCAATCACGGACATCGCAGCCTGCGCACAAATCGCTTCGTCACATGGCATCCTGTTAGGCGTTGACAACACATTCGCCACGCCGGTTCTGACTCAACCTTTGTCATTAGGAGCCGATATCGTTATGCATTCGGCCACAAAATATCTAGGCGGCCACTCGGATGCCAATGGTGGAATGCTGGTCGTCAATAATGATGATCTATACGATAAGTTGTACTTCATTCATAATTCTGTTGGTAACTGCATGAGCGTGTGGGATTCGTTTTTGATAAGTCGCGGGATAAAAACGTTGGAACTGCGTGTTCAAGAGCAGTGCCGGTCCGCATTGCGTGTGGCGGAATATCTGCAACAGCACACGAAGGTAAAACGTGTACACTATCCGGGCTTGGTTTCACATTCGGGATACGATATTGCCACGCAACAGATGAACGGTGGATACGGCGCGATGTTAAGCATGGAAATAGACGCGAATTTTGAATCTACTCGAAAAGTCGTCGCGTCCACGCGACTTTTTCAATTAGCCGTTTCTCTGGGGGCGGTTGAATCCCTAATAAGTCAGCCTGCCTCGATGTCGCATGCAAGTTATGATCGGGAAGATCGAATTTCCAACGGCATTCATGATGAGCTTATTCGCTTGTCCGTGGGGTTAGAACATGTGGAGGATCTAATTGCGGATTTAGACCAAGCGTTAGGTTGCCTCTAGCCTTTCGCCATGCACTGCGGCATAATATAGTCAAGGCGTGCCTTTTTGAGGGTCGAACACGCGTCGTTACTGTAACTGGCATAATAAAATGAATTCTCCGTATTGCTCATCGAGTAAACTTGTTATTTATCGTGGCGGCGATAGGTTTATTGAACCGTACTGCCGCGCAGCGCGAAGGTATTTATTATCATTTACATACTGTGTGGCATTGCTCGTCGGTACTGTAAATCCCACATTAGCCGAAGATGTCGATAGCGATAACATCGCAGTTGCGTCCTTAATCAAGAACCTGTCTGCAACCAAATTTGTGGTGCGGCAACGAGCGATGAATCAATTGATAGCTTTTGGTGAGGACGCAATTCCCGGACTTAATGCTGCCATCCGCGATGGTAATCGCGAAACTCGTTTTCGCGCGGGGAGAGTACTCGACGCTGTTGAGCAAAACGTATTCCAACAAAAGCTCGAACAATTTATTAAGGCAGGTGTGGGAGATGTAAACATCAAATTACCGGGATGGAGCTCCTTTTGTTCCAAGATTACGGAGACTGCGGAAGCCCGACGGGTCTTCGCGCAAATAAGCCGTGCGGAGCCACGCCTTTGTAGGTCGATCGAACATGGCTCAGTGGATATAGGCAAAGAGATTGATCGTCGCTGTGCAGAAATCCAAGTAACTTTGCAGGAAAGGCGAATGGATACTATCCCCCTCGGGAGCGTGACGGGTTTACTGTTTGCGGCCGGTATCGATGACGTAAAGATGAATCGTTATAGCGTTAAGACTATATTTGGATTATGCAATCAAGCCATATTCGCAAACCAATTGCGGGTTCGGAACAGTACAGGCAGCTATACCTATCCCACGAACGCAAACGCCAACATTTTACGACAGTTGTTTGCCGGTTGCTTAATGCACTGTGAAAGTTGGGATGCGCAAATGGCGTTTTCATTGGCCATGAGCTTAAATATTCCGCAGTGTTTACCTCGAGCGCAGCAGTTGGTGCGGGACAAGCAATCTCCTTGTCATGTTTTACAAACGGTGATGATCGCCATCTCGATGTTCGGCACAAAAGCGGACATAGCACTGTTGGAATTGCGAATAGACGACAAATCCTTTTGCGGTGTAACGCAACGGATTAACAATGTTCAATATCAGACACAACTGCGAGATGTCGCGATTGCGGCAATGCTAATATTGGCGAAGGAGGATCCCAAACAATACGGGTTTCCCCGTATTAGCGTGTACGCTAACGGGCAGTTCAGTCAATCACATGTGGGTTTCGCCGATGATGAAACTCGTGGTAAGACACGAGCTAAATGGGATGCCTTTAGAAATACATTGAAAATCCCTCGCATAGGGGCGATAAAGTAACGTGAAGATAGATCTCTCAACGATTTCACAACCGATTGGGAAATATTCCACTGCGGCGGACGGAAACCTACAACGATTTCGACTAACGAAAGATCAAGTTAATTCGTATCGCAAGCACGGATTTGTGGTAGGCAAGGAATCCTTGAGTGAAGAGTTCATGGAGTTGCTTTGTGCGGACCTAGACTTTTTGATTTCACCTGAAAACGCTAACAACTCTCTCTGGCATGAATGCCACTTGAATGAATGTGATAGCGGGTCGGATGTTTTATTTCATGCGCTCGGTGCGTGGCGAATATCCGAGGGTTTCCATGATCTATTGTGGCAACCGGCGGTAACGATTCCAGCAACTCAATTGCTGGACGCTGATATCCGATTCTGGCATGACCAATTGTTTTACAAACCGCCAAAGCATGGCGGGGGCGTGGCTTGGCATCAAGATTATTCGTACTGGACGCGAACAAGTCCGATGTCGCACCTAACCTGTTGGGTGGCGCTTGAAGATGCGACGATAGCTAACGGATGCTTGCATTATGTTGCCGGCAGTCATCGCTGGCAGTTGTTGCCAATTATTGGGTTGGCCGGTGAAATGAAAGCCATTAAAGACGCGTTAACAGAGGAACAGCATGACGCGTTACGCAAACCTCATCCGATCGAGTTGCGGCGAGGACAGATGGTCTTTCACCATCCGTTAACTGTCCACGGCAGTTTTCAAAACACTACGGATAAATCACGGCCGGGGGCGGTCATCAATATGCTGACGGACGGCGTGTCATCAAATTGTTCCGAGCCATTGCTCACGGGAATCCCAGTAATCCCCGTCGGCGAACCACTGGTTGGGCAATTTTTTCCGCTTTTGCGAAGACGCGGAGATTCCCTATAAATTTCGGTTGAAAGGACGATAACCTAGGCCACACGACAGGTTTCCAAGGCGACTGAGTTTAGATTCACCTTTGAATTTTTCGTCAATTGACGATAGAATTGTTTTGTTAGGCCTGACTTTTATGGAGCTATTATGAAAAATGCTGTAATCATTCCTTGTTTGACAGTCACGTCCCTACTTGTAGTAACGCTGGGTTGCAATGACCTAGGAATACAGCTATCCAAGATTCTTCCAGCAAATGGGGGGGCTTCCACCGGTAACGGACAACTTAATCCCGCAGAAGACGCTAACGCAATTGACGCCGGGAAAATAGGAGGAGGCAATTCTTCAATGGCTCAACCAGGGGCCAAAGACGCGGACGGCAACAACGCATTTGGCGACGCCTCAATGAATGGCGATTACGCTGGAATGATGGAAAATATGGACGAAAATATGCAAATAGAGGAAAATTCCGCCGACGGGGCGATGATGGACGCCGGTGATGAACAACAAATGTTGCAATCACTTGATCCCTCCGGCGGTATTGATGGTGGTGGTCTCGACGCCGATCTGAATACACAACAGGGAATGTTTAATCTACCTGAAGTGGACGGCGAGGAAGGATCCCCCGGTTATCTCGAGGCGCTCGGTGGCCCCCAAGCTATGGGCCCGCCGCAGATGGGCAACTACGCTGACCAACAATCCCTAGGTGGTTCCGGGCCCGGAAAAGAAAAACCCTCGGATGGTCGTGGACCGCAAAAACAACTGCCTTTCAAGAGGCCTGCAAATGGCGATAGTAACAGGCCGTCATCTAAACCTAGAAATCCCAACAACGAGGATCGACCACCTAAGTCAACCGGGAACAAACCCTTTGACCAGGCGAATAACTCCCCAAAACCTGCTATGCAAGCCAACACGCCAAAAAAACCGGCAGTAACATTCCGCATGCCAGGCAATCTACCAAATCCCGAATATAAGTTAATAAACACGGTAGCGGTTCCTCTTCTTCTGGAAAATGGTACGGGTATGTCATTTTCGACGGAGATGTTGAAGCAGCGCGAACTAAAGGCACAAGGAACTGTTTATTGGGTTTTGCATTCTGAACGACTCGGGTTTCACCCCACCCGAGTGCCTCCTGCCGGCGGGAAATTCGCGGTCGCCGTCGCCAAATTCACACCCACATCAGGTCCATTCAAATCGTTCGTCGTAGTGGTAGGAACAGACGGAAAGGTAACATACCTCACATCGTCAGTCGACGTTAAATGAAACCCGTACTGCGGCAGAACACAACTTTGTTTAGACCATCGCTGCGACTACTTACCAACCCGCCGCCTCGAACATATATTATCTACGCCCTACACACACGACGACTACACGCGCCAACGTCGCCGGTCCATAGGGCTTAAACTCGTTGCACAATCCGGTGATATTACTACGCCTGCGAGAGGTTCTAGTGTCCTGTTACTCTTCGATCCGATATAGGTGTGACTCGGTGCGAATATATATAACTCCCTCCGCGACTGCCAAGGAAGCCAAGGTGGCTTGCCCCAGGGCGTTTTTAGCTACAACCTGATATTGTTCTGCTGCCTTAATAATAGTGGTATCGCCTTGCTCGCTAGTAAAGTAGATGTTTCCATTATTCAGGATAGGCGAAGCTGAATAGTTCCCACCAACACGCTCCTGCCAAATTGTTTCGCCGGTACTAGCGTTGAGGCAAGTTCCGATCCCACGGTCTGATATCATGAACAATTTTCCGTCATCTAGGATCAGCGAAGGCGTATGTGGAATTTGACGTTGAATGTTCCAGCGAACATGCGTATCGGTTACATCTCCTTTGCCTGTCGGATCTATGCAATATAGCCACGGTGTGTTGTATCCGGTGCAAACATACAACAGTCCGTTGTGATATACCGGCTTGGGGATAAGGCTGTATCCATCGTATTTAACCTGCCAGATGAGCTTTCCAGATTGCGGGTCAATCGCTTGCACAATATCACTTGCCGGCGATATTAATTGTGGCTTTCCGCCGACTTCAATAATTACTGGCGTGGTAAATGAAAACTTCCGCGATGCCACGCTCTGACGATCGAACTCCCACACCGTGTCCCCTGTGACTGCATCGAGGCAAATTACGAGTGTTTTTGATTTTCCATCGACGCTAAAGTACAATTTCCCATCGTGCAGGATGGGCGTACCGCCGTTACCGTGCACAGGTGAATATTCTGACGCTAACGTTTTCCAAACAACTTCGCCTTTAAGGGTCAGACAGGCTGTTCCGAGATGCCCAAAATGAACAAATACGTGCGTTGGCGTGACGATTGGCGTAGGGCTAGCATGGCTATTTTTCGAATGAATTTTAGCGGAGCCGATCGGTTGGTCGAATACGTTGATGTTCCACAGAACTTTACCCGACTGGGCGTTGATTGCGATGGTGTTGAGTTGGTAACTGGTTGGTACTACCTCGGCGTTTTTTGCGACGGCGTTGGTTATGTACAACACACCGTCGCGTAAGACTGGCGATGACCAACCCTGCCCTTGAATTGGAGTTTTCCAAGCAATGTTTTCTGTAGCGGACCATTTAAGCGGAAGCTTGCGGGCTGTACTGACGCCATCACCAGAGGGGCCGCGGAAACTTGCCCAATCCGCGCCATGTGTCCCCGACACCAGAAGCATAACTGCGGACAACGTCACGATTGCTGTAGGGATATTTAGACTTGATCTTTGCATGATGCCTCAACTATGAGTTATTTAGGGATTAGTAATTAGTCGCAAATAGTTATTGTCCTGCGTCCATTTTAACACGTTTGATCAAATAAATGGGTAAGACGTTGGTTATTGGCCGGAAAACGTAGAAGTCTGTAACAACGGTTCAACGGACATGCGGGTGAGGCCGATTGATTCGCGTTTAGTGGATGTCATGAACATGGCGACGCCCAGATCCACTGACTGCGGGGTAAAATCGCTAACATAAATACATTGCCATCGTGGACTGTCGATGAGTGATTGCAATAGGTCCGGACGTTGCATTAAATCGCCGTTACCAAAAACTAGTAACGGTAACTCCCCATGTTCATCGACCAGTAGTTCTTCCGCTGCCGGCATGTCATGTTCAAGAAGCCGCGGGATAGATTCAAAATCACGCAAAACTTTCACAGAGTTCGTTTCAAGTCGAGCGTCAGCGTAGACTCGCTTACCGTATTTTCCTTGTTCATCAAAACAATGATAGATCACGACGCCCGCGAAGCCTGTCCCCTGGTGTCGAACATAGACATTAAGTCGTGCCGGTATTTCCGCGATAAATTGGGCCGCACTGTGGTTGTACCAGGGATGTTGTTCGGTGAAATAGTATCTTTGCGGTCGTTGGCCGGGGTTTTGCTCCCGATGGTTCAGTGCATCGTTGAATGTCACAGCCAATACGCCAAATACGATAAGATATGCACCTATCTGCGCGGATGGAAATAAGTATTTAGATAGCCCGAGTGGCGGACGGGAGGAGTTGACTGTTGCGCCGTCGACCGTCAATTTTGATAGGCGGTAAAACTCAATGATATTGGCCGCGTTTGTACATAAGATGTAACCGTAGACCAACGCGAAAAGATTTGAGTTGCGATTCATCTGCCAGGCCAGGTACGCGAAGCCTCCGATCAGCGACCAATGATAAATGTCCATTTTACGGCGATAGATACTTGCCGCCAACTGACTGAACATCACGACTAGTGCGGTGCTGAATAGCGTAATAGTTGTTGAGTTCCTAGTAGTTGCAATTAATCCGTAGCGTTCGATAAATTCGGACATTCCAGAAGTTTCCCCGGCTAACGATTGAAAAAACGCGCGTAATTCTCCAGACATCTTGCCCAACAACTCTAGCGGGAACAGTGCCCCTTGTAGCCCGTAGGGATTAATGAAACTCGCCATTGTTGAGAGAATGAATGCGAGCAATAGTCGATGGAATAATTGAACGTTGCGTCGTGTATGTATAAACGTTACAAGTTGCTGAAGTAGGAAAGCGCCAACAATTAGGTGTTGCAGAACAAACAATCCCTGCGTATTGACCCACACAATTTGTATTGGCACGAGTAACCAAAGCACGGACGGGCGATGGCGGGAAAAATGCAATACCCAGAGCGTGCAGGCAACGAACAACAGCGAAAACATTTCGGGGCGTACGAGATACCGAGCCGAAAAAATACCGAGGAACGGAGTCCAACAAAGCAGTGTCAACCAACCGGGTAGAGATTTCCTGGATGTGAGCAAGAGCAGTAGAAATGTGATGGCACCGATTAACGACTTAATGAATATTAGCCCGAAGCCACCAAACTGGTTATAGATGAGTGCCACGAAGCACTGAAAACCCCAGTGTAAATCAATCCACGATGACTTGGGATTGGTGTACGTAAATGAATTCTCGCTGGGTATCTTATGCTGTTCGAGAATCAAATCGCCCGTCTTCAGGTGCCACCAAATATCTCCGTTAACCAAAGCGTAGCAACCAAAGAGGAAAACTATCGCGAGGAACGGCATGACTAGCGCCCACCATCGTAGCCCCCGCGAGTCATCAAGCGGGGGCAAATGTAAGTCGGAAGCTACTGGGAATATATCGTGGTCCATGAAGTCCTATTGTAGTTGATCGAGAACTAGAGCTCCGAGTTTCACGAGCTTTTCATCATTGAGGTAACCGTAGCGATTAACCCAGATGTGATTGTCTGTCGCACGGAGGCCAACTCGTAGCCTGCTCACCGTGTCCTCAACGGGACCGTAGCCATGCACTAGTGCGGCGATTCGTGTCTCGCCTGCCGCTGATTGGGCCTCCGCGATTTTTTCACATTGAACCTGTTCACTTGGCAGGTGTGATTCGGACGGAGACGGATATTTTACGTCAGATATCCTAGCGGGTGCTGCTTCATCGGATATCTGAAGTAACTTAAAAATGGCCGCAACCAATAACGACTCGGTAAGCTGTGGATTGTTCTTGTGGATTTGGTCTAGATAGAACCGCGCAATCATCGCCCAATGCATAGTGTAAAGTTTGACGGGTATGTGGTCTGTTAAAGGTGCAATACGACTAAAATCCAATCCGCTCATGACGTTAAATGGCGGTGGAAACGCGTGTGGCACGAGTTGCTTGTCCTGGTGCCCGTGGGAGTCAAGCGCAGCTCTGAGCTTTTGGATGTAGTGGAAAACGAGATCATTTTTTAGTTGCAACCAGTCGCTTATCATGTATTGAGAAAACCGCTCAGCGAGCATTTTCCAGGGGGCACCGGAGGCAATGACGTCTTGTAACAACGAGTCGGTAAGGATGGTATGTGGGTTACCGTGAAATGCCTCGTAGAATGCCCCGATACTTTGGCGAATTGAGGAGAATGACGTACCTTTTCGATGGGCGGAAAAATCGTCGACCGCAGGCGAAAAGTCTAAAAAGACGCTATCTAATCGATAGGGGGGATACTCTGGCCAATCCACTCGTATACCCGTGAGGCTCGGATATTGATTGCACAGGTCGACAACCAGGGCGCAATGGTAATCCAGAATATCAGCGCTCGCTAAAGAGGCATTCGCGGCAACGCGGTTCTGCGGGGGTTGTTGGTTGGGCAATAGTGGCAGATCGTGCGGATCTGTAGCGGCGAATTGTACTCGATACCCCGGCGGAATTGCCGCTTGAACCTGCATGTATGTCAGTACGCCATTTTCATCGGCCAACTTTAATGCTTCATGGATATGATGTTGTTGCTCCCGTGTAAGTTCAGTTTGGGATGGGGGTTGATATTTGAGGTCACGGTAAAGCGTCTTACTGGGTGAAAATGCGGGTGCAGTTTGAACATATAATTCCCGTTTACCCCACAGCGGGCGATCCAACAGACGGACGCCGCCGGCGCCGGCATCGATTGGGGGTTCGCGTTGCGCCAATTGCGGTGACGTCTGAACGGCCTCGCACATGACGTAAGGTGACGTGGTTATAGCGTTTGCATGGGCTGTCTCGACGCAATTGGCTATTACTTGCGCCGCGCCTTCGACTTGAAAATACTCCGGTAAAACCGTTATGCCGAGTAGATAATCTGTGGAAGAGATCATATTGTGTTGACTTTGCGGTTTTTGAACAACTAATATCTAAGTCTTTGACTGCGGGGTGATAAAGTTTAATACGCCCTTGCTCAAACACCGCTTACCGAAAATGATGTTGTGAGTTCGGTTTGCTACTGTTTTGAGTGTTTGTCTATTGTTGCCAATATAGCGTATTGAGGAAATGTCAAATGTTAAACTTGCGGTCGAACTTGAAAAAACAGTCGTTCGTCTATCTTCGTGGTCTGGAAGTGGAAAGTTTGGAGGCGCGTTGTCTGCTTGCCGCAGATGTCTTCGCATTCCAAAACCCAGTTATAGCAATGGACGTGACTCACGATTCAATTGTTACGCCGGCGGATGCACTTGCGATTGTAAATGCGCTCAATGGTTTCGATTTATTCGACGGAAAAGTGGGGGCCTACCTCGACACGACGGGAGACAACTCGGTTGCTCCCAATGACGTGATAGGAATAATTAACCTACTAAACGGTGCCACAAATACTGAAGAGGCCGAGTTTGAAGCACAGTTGGAATTCGCATCAGAATACTGCGAGTCCAATTTTGCTGATATTGCAGCGGGGTTGAAGCCAGTCGCTCAGCAGTTTATAGAAGCTACAAATAATCTTGTGCGTTCCAACGTATTACGCGACGCTGCGCTAACCAGCTTTTTGGGCTATTCGCTCGACAACAACGCGGCGGTAATCGCTCGTTATCGGGATATTGAAATGGCTGTCGGCGTTATTGACAAGGAATATCGGCAGAAACTTCAGCAGCTTGGCGTTGGCTTGACTGAGTTGGTAAATGCCAATTATCCTAACGACCCCACTGCCATAGATGAATATCCCGATCAATACGATTTTGATCCGGATGCATTTGATGACATTGAAGATGTGTTTGACGAATTGTTCAACGAGATCGATGGTTTTGTTGGTGAAATCGAACTCCCAGATTATGGTGATGTGATTGATAATTTCGAGAACGTCTTCCAGACTTATGATGACAGTGGATTTGGGTTGGACGAGTTTGTTGGTGAATTCCTAGAAACCGACGATTACGACGACTTCGTGCTGGAAGGCCACGACTTCGGGGAACTGCTGAGTGACATTGGAAATATATATGAAACTGGGATGAATCTCGATGAATTCGTGAGAGATGAATTTGGCACCACCGCTGAATTGGAACCGTTACTCCAAGGAATGCTGAAATCAACATATTTCGGGGAATTGGTGTTTAACGAATTCGCGGCTATCGGCGGCGAAACAACCGGCTCTAACGTCATTCTTATTGATGGTAGTGTGGTTGAAATTGACTTAGGTGATGACCCTGACTTGCTAGCTTCAGCTCGAACTTACGACAACACGAACGTCTTGATTGAAGGTGTGGCGGAGTTGGTTTCAGGAGTTGAAATCCCCAATCGTATCGTAATCGACGTGACCACTTTAGTCGGGCAACAGGAATTGGAAACGCTTGAATTATTGCTGTTATCGGATAGGTCATCCGTAGTAAGCACGGTACTATCCCAGTTTGTTGGTATACTGACTAGCTAGCCAATTGTAGTCGCCTCGAAAATTCCGCACTAATCAGGTATGTAATAGTAAAACGATGAAACGCATTGGAATTTTGACCGCGGGCGGTGATACGCCGGCTTTGAATGCCACGCTGTTAGGCGCCGCACAAAAAGCAAACGAATGTGGAATCGAATTGATCGGTCTCCTTTCAGGCTTTCAATCTCTCTACCGCTCCGACGTACCCCACCTGTTGTTGAATCCCGGACTAACCGCGATTCCCGAACTCGATCCTACTCGAGGGGGTACGATCTTGGGCTCCTCGCGCACGTACGTCGACGAAACGCAACCGACAACGTTAGCTACAGCATTTGGACGACTGAGGGCGCTTAATTTAGATGGATTAGTGTGCGTTGGTGGTGACGGTACGCTTAATGGAATGCAACCGTTGTGTGAGTGCCTACCTACGATTTTAGCGCCCAAAACCATCGACAATGATTTGGGGCTAAATTATTTAGGAGAAGCTTCGGAGTGGTCCCGCCAGGACGATGGTGAGGGGATTGTTTACACGCGGCAATCTCCGTCTGACGAAGCATCCCACACCTTTGCGCTGGAATCACTAGTAAACTACGTTACCCCGGGTTATGCAACTGCCGTGTTTGTAGCTGCGAGCGGGATTCAACGAGTGCGAACTACAGCAGAAAGTCATCGTCGCATAGCTATTGTGGAGGTGATGGGACGTCATTCTGGCTATATCGCTGTCGGTGCTAGTTATGGGCAACCGGATATCGTCCTGATCCCTGAGGCACGTGTCGACGTGGCATTATTGGCCAGCAAGGTCGAAGAAATATGCCGGCATCAACAGCACGCGGTAATTGTCTGTGGTGAGGGCATACGGGATCTAAATGGAAATTTCTTGGGTGACTCGCGGCGAAGTAGTGACCCTGCTGGCAACCAACGATTTGCCGGTGCGGCTGCATCTCTAAAACAATTGCTTTTGGAAGAAATCCCCCACTCGTTCTTGCGGGAACTAGGAGGATTTGATGATCCTGACACGGCAATTTTTACTCGCAAGGTGGGACATACCCAACGGGGTGGTCGGCCATTGTCATTTGATCGGTTTCACGGGACACAAGTAGGATATCATGCGGTTGAGATGTTAACCTCTGGTCAAAATAATCGTGTGGCGACGCTACAATGGAACACCGCGGGTCTCACATTTGTGCATGGGAATTACGATGCAAGTGTTTTTCGTGATGAGTGGGGCGAAATTCATCCGAGGACGGTTCATCCCGAACTGTACGATACCGACAATCTAGTTATCACAACTACAGCATATCAGTATTTGCAACCAATATTTAATGAGGCCATTGGTGCGGATGACACTGAATTCATCCGCCAATCTCTGTTTGATTCGGGAAATTTGCACGACGCTTACCAAAGTGTTAATGTAAAGCTACAGAATCGAATCAAATATTTGGATAAGTAAGCATTATGCAGCATCAAAATGAAATCGATATGTCACGGCGGTCTTTGCTAGCGACTCTAGGGGCGAGCGCGATGATTGCTCCTAATTGGGTTCTCGGAAAGGAAAAGCGTGTTGAATTTAAGCTTGATTACATGCTGGCTTCGTGTATGTACGGAACACTTGACGTGCGAGAATGTATCGCTCAGGTATCGAAAATAGGGGCCACCTGCATTGACTTGTGGCCTCCCTCACACGGAGACCAACGAAATCAAATTGACTCAATTGGCCACAATCACTACCTGCGGGCGTGTGTCGCTGCCGACGTCAAACCACAAATGACCACCCGCTACGACCTCGGACCGTTTGGCTTGTCGGACGAAATAGAAGTTGTTAAACAATTGGGTGGTAAAATGATCGTATGTGGATCCAGCAGGAACAGTGAGGGGTCGTTGAAACAACAGGTGGGCGAGTTTATTGAAAAGATGCGGCCCACTGTAGCAATTGCCGAGGAAGCGGGAGTGATAATAGCGATTGAAAATCATAGTAATGCCTTAATCAATTCTCCGGACTCCCTAAAATATTTCGCAGACATGAACCCGTCGGACAACCTCGGCATCGCCTTAGCTCCCTATCATTTACCACAAAATAGTCAGGTCATATCTAAGCTTATTGAACATTGCAATAAAAGCATCGTACATTTCTATGCGTGGGAGCACGGATTAGGTTGCCACCGCCCAATGCCCAAGGAACATGAATTGATGCAACTGCCGGGATTTGGAACACTCGATTTCACACCGATCTTGCGGGCATTGCGGGATATTAACTATCACGGCTTGACGGAAATATTTATGCACCCTACCCCTCGCGGTATACCAATTATGCCGTCAATCAGCGAGACCAACGGGGTAATCAACAAATCCCGCAAGTATTTGGCGCGTTGTATCCAACGCATGTAAATAGGACACAACCATTGATTTCGGACGAACAAAAGCAACAATTTATCGACGAAGGCTATTTCATCCTGGATTCGGTCTTATCAAATGAGACGCTAGAATTGCTCCGTGGCGCCTGTGATATTCTGATTGATCGCATGCATTCTGAAATGGACCGATTGGGAACGGACCAAATTCATATTAGCCACCGTAATCAACGTTATCATATTGCCAAACAATACGCTCATGTCGAAGGGCTTAAGGAATATGTGTTTGGGGAGTTGATGGCGGATATTTGTAAAGCAACGATTGGGAAAAATGCATACTTGTTTTATGACCAGTACGTTGCCAAGGCAGCGGAAGTCGGTCGCCCTTTTGCGTGGCACCAAGATGGCGGGTATTTGGGATTCCCACACACACCGTATGTTACCGTTTGGGCCGCCGTGGATGACATGACAGCGGAAAATGGCACCGTAACGTTGTTACCGTATTCCGAGGTGGGTATACGTTCGCTAGTTGATCACATTCGCAATGAGGAATCCGGCGACAAGGTGGGGTACTTTGGATCCGCCGAGGGACTGCAGGCAATTGTGCCAGCGGGAACTTTGGTTGTTTTCAGCAGCCTTGTGTTTCATTGCAGTAGCGCCAATCGCACTGATGCCATGCGTCGCGCTTACGTGACGCAATATTCCCCGCAGGTCATTCGAGATCCAGCGGCTAAAGTGCCTAAACATCTAGCGGTTCCATTTTTGGAAAACGGTAGTAATATCTATGATGGTTAGTTCCGACTGTCACACGGACTGGCAGACGTTGTTATAATGAAAAAGCAACGCGTAACGTCGCCGTTGACTAAGAGTGTTTACCAACTAAGAATCACTTTGAACGCGGTGCTGTCCTGGGACAATGAAGTCAATATAAAATTGTATTAGAAGGAACATTTAACTGATGAATAAAATTGTAATTCTGTTGTTAACCGCGATGTGCTGCGGTATTGTCAACAACTCCGCGGTCTACGGCGATGAGGGCTTTGTTTCAATATTCGACGGCAAGACACTGACTAACTGGGACGGCAATCCAAACTTCTGGTCCGTACAAGACGGCGCGATAACGGGGCAAACAACAAAAGATAAACCCACCGACGGTAACACTTTCATTATTTACCGCGGTTCGCAGCCAAGCAATTTCGAACTGCGATTACAATTTAGAATTGTCGGCGGCAATAGTGGAGTGCAGTATCGAAGCAAAGAGGTCAAAAAGTGGGTGGTGGGCGGATACCAGGCAGATTTCGACGGTGCTGGTAACTGGACGGGGACGCTTTATGAAGAACGAGGCCGCGGTGTCCTCGCAAAACGTGGCAATAAAGTAGTCATCGACGAAAATGGAAAAAAGATTCGCGTCGGCGCCACTACCAACGAACAAGATATTCTTGCGGTAACCAAGAAGGAGGGTTGGAATGACTATACAATTATCGCCAATGGGAACCACTTGACTCAAATCCTTAACGGCAAAGTAACGATTGATGTAACGGACAACCAAAATTCAAAAGCAGCCACTGAAGGATTATTAGCACTGCAATTGCACGCCGGTCCCCCTATGACGGTGCAATTCAAAAATATACAAATTAGAGAAATTGCCGCTAAGCAAAAAAAGATCGCGTTAATTGCGGGAGTTCGCAGTCACGGGTATGGCAGTCATGAACACTTTGCGGGTTGTATGATATTAGCGGACGCTATTCGAACGGCGAAGCCCGATTATGCCATCGACGTGTTCCGCAATGGTTGGCCCAAAGATGCCAAGGCGTTGGAAGGCGTCGATTGTATCGTTATGTACGCTGACGGCGGCGGGCGACATCCGGTGGTACCACATATAGCTGCGGTAGATGCACTCGCGAAAAAGGGAGTTGGTATCGTATGTATTCATTACGGTGTTGAAGTAGAGAAAGGTGAGGTCGGTAGCCGATTCCTGGACTGGATTGGTGGATATTTTGAAGCGAATTGGTCGGTCAACCCGCATTGGACGGCGACATTCTCTAAATTTCCAGTGCATCCGATCTCGCGTGGCGTTAAGCCATTCACAATCAACGACGAATGGTATTACCACATGCGATTTCGTGAAGGGCTCAAAGGTGTCACGCCGATTTTGAGCGCCCTACCACCGAAAGAAAGTCTTTCGCGCCCGGACGGCGCGCATAGTGGTAACCCACATGTACGAGCGGCAGTCGCGGCAGGTGAAATCCAACATATGGCATGGGCTTCGGAGAACTCGAATGGCGGTCGTGGATTTGGTTTTACTGGGGGCCACTATCATTGGAATTGGGCTGATGACAATTTTCGCAAGGTTATGCTCAATGCAATTGTCTGGACTGCACATGGTGTAGTACCACAAGGTGGGGTCGAATCGAAACGGCTAACGTTAGATGCTCTTAAAGAAAATCAGGACTACGATGCACCCGATAAATTTGATTTCGAAAAAATACGCACTAGCCTAAAATTAACAGGCACGGGTGCTGAGAATGACCCCCGCGCCCCCACTGCGGCGATTGCTTCAATGCGTGTCCCTAATGACATCGTGATCAAATTGGCCGCTTCAGAACCCGAATTGAAAAGCTTAACCAACCTTGATATTGACCATCGCGGGCGAGTGTGGGTATGTGAAGTTGTGAATTACAGGAAGAATCTAGGCAAGCGACCAGCAGGCGATCGAATACTTATCCTAGAGGACACCGATGGCGACGCCGTTATGGATAAGCAAACCGTGTTTTATCAGGGGCATGATGTCGACTCGGCAATGGGGATTTGTGTCCTCGGAAAACGACTCATCGTGAGTTGCTCACCTAACGTATTGGTATTCACTGATGAGGATGGCGATGGTAAATCCGACAAAAAAGAGGTGTTGTTCACGAAAACAGGTCTGCCACAACACGACCATTCGGCCCACAGTTTTATTTTTGGTCCGGACGGAAAATATTATTGGAATTATGGCAATACCGGGAAAGCCGTCCACGATAGGGAGGGTAATCCGGTTGTCGATCTAAAAGGCAATCGCGTTATCGATAATCGAAAACCCTATGTCGGAGGAATGATTTTCCGCTGCGATGCCGATGGTTCCAATTTCGAAGTTATTGGCCACAATTTTCGAAATAATTATGAGGTGAGTGTCGACTCGTTTGGCCGTATTTGGCAGTCGGATAATGATGATGACGGTAATAAAGCTGTGAGGATTAACTATGTGATCGAATATGGTAATTACGGCTACAAAGATGAATTGACCGGCGCTGCTTGGAAGGCCGAACGGACCGGGATGGCAAAGGATATTCCCAACAGGCACTGGCACCAAAATGATCCGGGTGTAATGCCCAACTTGTTGTTGACAGGGGCTGGCTCACCCACGGGTATTATGGTGTACGAAGGTAAGATGTTACCATCACGCTTCCGCAACCAAATCATTCATTGTGATGCCGGCCCAAACACAGTACGCAGTTACCCGGTACTACCCACTGGCGCCGGCTTCACCGCTAAATCTATACAATTGGTGGATTCGACGGACCAATGGTTTCGACCGGCTGATGTTTGCACAGCTCCTGATGGTTCTCTTTTCGTCACCGATTGGTACGACCCCGGGGTAGGCGGACATAATATGGGGGATATTGCCCGTGGACGTTTGTTTAGAGTTTCCACACCAGATGCGAACTATGACATCAAGCCAACCAATCTATCTACGTTGACGGGCGCCGCCACGGCGTTGGCTAGTCCGAACCTCGCTACTCGGTACCTAGCATGGACGAAGCTGCATACAGCTGGGATTGAGGCGGAGAGCATCTTACTGACACTGTACAACGGGACGGATCAACGTTTACGAGCGCGGGCCCTGTGGCTGTTGGGAAAAATCCCGGAGCGTGGGATGCACTATGTTTCCCTAGCGGTTGGCGACCCGAATCCCCAAATCCGTGAAACCGGTATTCGTTTAGCACGACAACTCGAGGTCGACATTGTGGAGGTTGTTAGCAAAGTCGCCAACGATAAGAACGCTTCTGTACGACGGGAAGCATTGGTGGCTTTACACGGCGTCGTTGGGGTTGAAGCCGACCAACTCTGGGCGGTAATGGCAAGGCAGCATGATGGCCAAGATCGCTGGTATTTGGAAGCACTCGGCGTGGGCGCTGAGGATCATTGGGACAGTCGTTTCGAGGCTTGGTTAAAGGTAGTAGACGGAAAGTGGCGGACTCCGGCGGGACATGATATCGTGTGGAGAAGTAGGGCAAAAGCGGCGGCGTCAATGTTGGCCGACATTTTGTTAGACGATGATACGCCGGAAAAAGAAATGCCACGTTATCTGAGAGCGTTGGACTACCATACGGGGCCCGCCAGGGACGCCGCCCTCGAAAAGATTCTCCTCGGACAGTTGCGATAAATTGCGGAGAGCCGGCACCATGACGAAGGGCAATAAACAACGCGTTTACATTTATTTCGCAGCCGTAGCGATTTGCGTTTGGTTCGTGGTTGCGCCGCATACCACCGTCGGACAGGAGTCGCCCGGTAAGGACAAGCTGGTCGTTGAGACCTTGTTGCGTCTGAAGCGATATGATGTTTCCGGTAATGAAAAATGGAAAGCGGCTGTTGGCAGGCATCTACAGACGATTAAGGGGACACCCCCCTATTTGGATCTAGTCAAGGCTTTTGGTGTCACCGACGCTATTCCAGATTTGTTGGAATTAGCTATCTCGTCGCATGCGGAAACTATCGGAGTAAATGCAGCCTCGGTATTATTGGATTTCAAGCAATCGGCGTTACTGCTAAATGAAATCAATGGTGGAGACAGCACTCGGGCGCTGGCTATTGCCGGGGCGTTATCACTCAGTGCACACCCAGCGGGTTATACAATACTCAAACCAATAGTTACTGACGCGTCGTCCTCTCGACAAATTCGGAGCGTTGCTATCAGGGGGGTTGGAACCACCAAACAAGGCCAGCAGTATTTAGTGGATTTATTGTCTGCCGAGCAAATCCCAGACGAATTGTTGTTTACCACCGGCACAGTACTGTTTGGGAGTTCGGACCCTCTCATCGTCAAATCCGCGCGGGAATTCATTACGCTGCCTAAGACCGCGAATGCAACACCCGTGCCGCCAGTGAATGAACTTATTCGCCTCAAGGGAGATGCTGTGGCCGGTAAGGTTGTGTTTGATAATAAAGGGACCTGTATTAAATGTCATCAGGTAGGTGAAACTGGTAAGGAAATTGGTCCGAGTCTGTCTGAAATCGGCAGCAAGCTGTCGAAAGAGGCCATGTTTGTCTCAATTTTAGATCCTAGTGCCGGTGTTAGTCATAATTATGAAACCTATGCCATTGCATTGACTAGTGGAAACGTATTATCTGGGATTTTAATTAGCCGTAGCGACGACGAAGTTGTAGTCCGAAATGCAGAAGGAATCGACCGCGTTATAGCGGTTACGGAAATTGATGACATTGCCAAAACCGGTATATCCCTAATGCCAGCCGATTTACAAAAGGTGATGACTGTACAGGAACTGGTCAACGTTGTAGCGTATCTTGGCCAACTTAAGAAATAACTAAAGGACAACTGACTGATGCCGTCCCCAAACTCCTCTTTGAAATCGCGGTTTTATGTAATTTTGATTGGCATCGCGTTAGGATTGCTCGCTTTGGCAATCAAAGAGATGGTTTCGACGCCAAGCGAAAAGCCGGTGTCATCCATCTCGCACTTACAACGCTAGTCCACGTTTTCCGCTGCACGAGCCAGCTTGGCCTTTTTTTTGTTGTGTAACCGCAGGTTGAGAAATTCCACACCAAGGGAAAATGCCATTGCAAAATAGATATAACCCTTGTTGAAATGTGTGCCCATCGATTCTGCTATGAGCATAACACCGATTAGTATTAAAAAACTCAAGGCCAGCATCTTTAACGTCGGGTGACTCTCGATGAAATCGGCAATTCGTTTGGCAAAGATGAGCATTACGATCATAGCAATAACCATGGCGGCGATCATCACCCACAGTTGTCGCGCCATTCCAACAGCCGTGATAACTGAGTCTAGCGAAAAGACAATGTCGAGGATCGCAACTTGGAATAAAACGGAACCAAACGTAACTTCTTTATCACCTTCCTGTTTTATCGCTGAATCGTTGAATTTTTCATGAATCTCATGAACACTCTTGCCAATCAGGAATGCTCCGCCAAGCAACATGATAAGATCTTTCGCGGTGATGTTGTTAATTTCTGCAAATGCTACCGAGCCAATTTCCAATGCATGCTCGCCGTTGGAAAGCGCATTAGAAATTCCGATAACGTCGATATGCAGTGAGTCGAGTTTGAAAATTGCGCCATCGAACACGTCTGCGTTGTTGATCCAATACAGAACGCACAAAAGTGCAACACGAGTAATGAGGGCGATGATAAGGCCGAGGTTTCGACCGATAGGTTGTTTCGCCGCGGGCAGTCGTCCTGTGAGAATGGCGATGAAGACGATATTGTCGATGCCAAGGACAATTTCCATGGCGGTAAGCGCGAGCAACGGAATGAGAAATTCAGGCATAGTGTAAATAGCGGAAATATTCCGCGAAACTTTCAGTTGAATTATGTGATGTTGACTACCGCACGGCCTTAGTCAGCCGATATAATACTCTTTATTGGGATTGTGTCAACGTCGACACGGACAGTCAAAAATCTGGTTCTTTCTTTTAGAATGATGATTCAATGGGTTTATGGGGCAGAAAAAAGCGTTTAGTCGATTATGCTAGTTGCGCAGGCTGAGCGGGGAAGTTGCCCCAAGCAGCTATTGCACAGGTTGTGCAGTCTCTTCCTAAACCCGACGATGTGAATTTGCTGATCGGAGCAGAAGGGTTTAGTGACGCTTCGGTATATCAACTCGAAAACGGTTTGTTGATGGTGCAGTCTTTAGACTTTTTCCCACCATTAGTTAACGACCCTTTCGTGTACGGACAAATTGCGGCGGCTAACTCCCTTAGTGACATATTCGCGATGGGCGCAAGTCCGGTCACGGCCTTGAATATCGTCGCCTTTCCGGATGACAAATTGGATTTAAGCGTGCTCACAGAAATTTTGCGCGGTGGTGACGACAAGGTACGGGAAGCCGGAGCCGTTGTTGCTGGCGGTCATACTGTGCGCGACGTCGAGATCAAGTATGGTCTTTCGGTTACCGGCATTTGTCGAGAGGAAGATTTGCACGCAAATTGCGGTGCCGAAGCTGGCGACGTTCTGGTCCTGACAAAGCCAATTGGTACCGGGTTCGTGACGACCGCCATGAAAGCGGGTAAAGCAAGTCAGCTTGCAGAGGATACTGCGATTGACGCCATGCGATCGTTGAATTTAGTCGCGTCAAAGGCAGCTAGTGCCGTTGGAGCTAGTGCGGTGACGGATATAACCGGCTTTGGCTTAGCGGGACATGCGCGTGAAGTCGCGATCGCCAGTGGTGTAACGTTGAATATAAATTTATCGGATGTCCCGCAGCTGCCCCAGGCACTCGATTACTATCGCAAAGGCCTGATAACCCGCGCCTCGGCCTCAAATCGCGACGCAAATGAGGGAGACGTCGAAACACAGTCAACGGATGCCGACCTCGTCGAACTTCTTTATGACCCACAAACATCCGGCGGACTGTTAATTTCAGTGTCGCAGGATCGAGTCGATTCCATGCTAACGCAAATGTGCGATAGCGGGTGTGACGATGCGGTAGTCGTGGGACACGTCACAACCAAGGGGAAGGCGTCGATCGTGGCGTCTTAATATAGGCCAGTCACCTATTCGGCGTATTGGATAGGATCGCTTAAGTCATTTACCGCGAACCCTTGTAGTCGGAGCAAACAGGCGTCACATCGACCACAGGCCAAATCGTTGCTGACGGGGTCATAACAGGAGGTTGTCATTTGATATTGAACGTTCAATCGCAACCCCTCTTTAATGATCTCCGCCTTGGTCATGTTGATAAGTGGTGCGTGAATTGTGGTTTTTACGTCGCTTAAATCAGCCGCGCTAACCGTGTTAATTTTCGTCGCTAAATTTGCTAATTCTCCGAACGCGGCGATAAATTCGGGACGGCAATCTGGGTAACCGCTATAGTCGAGCGCATTAACACCGATGAATATATCGGTCGCTTGGCGTACTTCAGCGAGCGCTAATGCGTACGATAAAAAGATTGTATTTCGGGCGGGAACGTACGTTATCGGAATATCATAACCGATCTCGGAAACGTGATCGTGTTTGGGGACTTTGAGATCGGTGGTCAGCGCGGATTGGCCGAATTGGGACAAGTCAATGTTAACAATACAATGATCTTTAATTCCGGCTTGCGTGGCAATCGCCTGCGCATGTTCAATTTCGTGACGATGGTTTTGGCCATAAAGAAAACTCAGCGCTACAATGTCGAAGCCTTGATCCAACGCTATTGCGAGCACCGTCGTGGAATCAAGGCCACCGCTCAGAAGAACAACTGCTGTTGGTGAGGTGGGAGTCAGGTTGGTGTCCAAAGTCATGGTAATAGACGTAATGGTTCGAAAATGGGTAGTATCGCAATAATTTAACTACTGAAGCGAATAGCATTATAGACGAAGGGATGCTATCGCGGCAGACGTCCTCAGTTTAATCAAACGACATCCTCGATGCCGCAAATTGTCCCGTGGCTTGCAATTGTTCCATCATAAAGATTATAAATGACTCAGTTGATGAAATTGCTACTTGTGAAAAGGATCAAAATATGATTTCAATAACAATAATGTCCGCACTTGATGCGTTTGTTATGGGTGCTATTTGTATTGGCGTTTTGGGAGTGATCGGCTTGATCGCTTTGGCCGTCGTGTGGAGCGGATATAACCGCCTCGTACGCTTGAACGAACTAGCCGACAACGGTTTCTCCGATATAAATGTGTATTGCAAAAGGCGCTACGACTTGATACCTAATTTGATCGCAGTGGCTAAAAAATACATGGCACATGAAAGTGGGACATTAGAGGCGGTGATCCAAGCGCGTAACCAAGCCCAAGGTGCACTTCAAGGAGCCGCGGTGAAACCCAGTGATGCGGGTGCGGTACAGGCTTTTGTCGGCGCAGAACAAACCCTGACCGGGACGCTGGGAAGAATGTTCGCATTGGCTGAGGATTACCCTGATCTAAAAGCCAATACAAATATGCTAAAGATCCAGGATGAACTGTCTAATACAGAAGATGGCATTGCTAGGGCACGCGAAACTTACAATAACCAAGTGACCAACTTCAATATTCATCGTAAATCAATACCCACTGTGATATACGCCAGTATGGTAGGATTCGCCACTGATCGCGATTTACTAGAGTTTGACGACCAAGCTCAAATTGAACATGCTCCGGATGTAGGCGCTATATTCGATAGTTAGTCGTTTGCATCGTATATAGCGACCATATCTCGGAGAAGCTCGATCATAGCCTTGCGGCAAGAACTAGGTTCTAGCACCTCAGCATTTGAACAAAACCCCAAGACCCGAGGAATCACTTCCATATCGTGGTGGGCGGGAACCTTGAGCAGGCCGCTTCCATCGGCCCGCAGTTCAAGTTCTTGCCGGGGATGCCAAGGCTCCTCAGCTACCCATTTAGCCGCCGCACTCGAGAGCCGAATATGATAAATTGTCGTTCCTTTGGCGGCAAAGATTCCAATTCCTGAATCGAGGTAATTATGAAAGTCTTCGTCGGACGGTGAAAAATATTCATCTAACGCCACGACACTGGAAATGCGATCTAATTTCCAGTGTCGTGGAGCGGAGGCGGATTTATCCTCATGGGCGATAACGTAGAGGCTTGAATTGTAAAATACGATCGCTCGCGGCGCAATACGACGGGCGTTCGTTTCCCGCTGTAAAGAGGAATATTCGATTTGACACCAACGATGTTGTACGACGCATCGTTCGAGTGTCTTGAGAAAACCTTGGTGGTTTTCGTAGTTTTTCGACGGCGTCCCGGTGATAAAAAGGGTCTGCCGACAACGTTCGTAGTGCTGCCAGACGCTTTCCGGAACTTCCTCTTGGACGCGGTTCCAAAAAGAATTGATTCCCTGTCCAATGAACGTACCGCTGAGGGGGGCCAGGAGTTCCCGCCCTAGGGACAACGCTACGAGCTCTGTGGCGGTTGCGGTAATGGTGTAAGCGTGTTTAGCGTTGGGCCCTAGTTTCCAGACTTTGCCACGCTGAAGATCCTCCGTTACGATATCAATCCCAGCAGATTGTAACGCTTCGATATCGCGTCGTAGCGTACGCGTGTGGAGAGACGACAACCCTAGATCCTCTACCAAACTGTCACGAAGTTCGGCTAGCGTACCGCCAAAACGAACACGTTCTAGTGCTTGAAGCAATTTATGCTGCCGAATTAACTGTTCATTTCGTGCCACGACAAAATCCGTTAGTCTCTAGTGACCAAGTTTGACGTTGTTAGATTGCGGTCCAATCGATTGGTTGGTTCGTATCGAGCAACGGGAGTTGACAGGCGATTGCTTCAGCGTATTTCTGAGAAGCGCCCGTGTTGAAAACGACGATATTCTCATCGGCAGAGATAGTTCCATCGGCAAGACACTGTTCCACCGCGGCAAAACATGCACCGGTTTCCGGACAAATTGAGATACCTTCAGTAGCCGTCGCACGCAACATCCATGGCGTGATCGCCGCTTCGTCTACCGCGACGGCAGTTCCCCCACTCTGCCGAATAGCGTCGAGAATCATAAAGTCGCCGACAGCACCTGGCACACGGATTCCACGCGCTATCGTCTGGGCGTTCTGGACTGGAGTTGCATGTTTCGTACCGTTATTGAACGCGTTGACGATTGGTGAACAGCCCGTACTCTGTACGGCGATCATCCGAGGCATTGTCGCGGAATCCAGCCACCCCATTTGACGAAGTTCGTTAAAGGCTTTCCACATACCAATGAGTCCAGTTCCACCCCCCGTAGGATAAAAAATAACATCCGGCAACTTCCAATTGAACTGTTCCGCTAACTCTAACCCCATCGTCTTCTTGCCTTCGATACGATACGGTTCTTTCAATGTCGATAGATCAAACCAACCCATTGGTTCTTTACCATCGCTAACAATTCTCCCACAATCGTTGATTAAACCGTCCACGAGGAACGCATGGGCGCCGGCGGCAGAAGCTTCATATTGATTGATCATGGGCGTATCTTGCGGCATAAAAACGTAGCATTGCATGCCCGCACGTGCAGCGTAGGCCGCCGCCGCACCACCCGCGTTACCGGCTGTTGGGAGGGCCACTGATTTAATACCAAAATGATTAGCCATCGTGATGGCCAGCGCCATCCCACGACTTTTGAAGCTCCCTGTCGGAAGTTGCGACTCATCTTTGACGAATAGGTTACTCAGCCCCATTTTTCCCGCGAGCCTCGGGCAGGACAGGACGGGAGTCATGCCTTCACCGAGCGATACTATTTTGTTAGCGTCATACGCCGGCAACAACTCCGCGTACCGCCAAATAGTAGAAGGACGGCTTAGTAAATCTTCTTTTGAGAGGATGCTACTTATCGTTTCAAGATCGTATCGTACCCAAATTGGCCGCTCATGATGAAGCGTTCGGATAACCTCCGGAGAAATGCGTTCCCCGTCAATGGCGCCTTCTAAGTGTGATACGAAATTTGTGGTCAACGTCGCGGTCATGATGTTCCTAAATTAAATAATCCTAGTTTGTGAGCCATTTGTAGTTTTTCGTATTGCATATTAGCCAACAAAGCTAGCGATCTTGGTGTAGGCGGCGAATCCACCGGCGATAAGCAGGCCAACCGCTGAAATAACGAGCAGCACATCAAATGTACGACTGGGTTTGAGGCGTTCATCACTATATTTATAGCGAAAATAGATCGCCGCTCCACCGAGCATAGGCAGCATGATCGATTGCATGACGCCACTCATGATGATCGCCACTACGGGTTTTACACCGAGGATGTAAGTTATGCCGCAAACAGCCGGCAAGATTGCGCACATCCATTTAACACTGCGGCCATATGATTCGTCGGAGTCCTTTATCCAACCGAGAGTCCGCAGAACATCTGAAAGCATGCGAGCATTGCCGGCAGTGGCAACAAAAAATGTTGAATAGAGTACTGCGATTGCTCCAAACAAGAAGATGAATTGCGCTGTGGGACCGAACACGGGGCGATACATGACGCTGAGTGAGCGAACCATATCATCTCCCGCTGGTATGAGTTCGATACGGCCCAGAATAGCGGCACCCAGCAGGAAGAATGCAACTGTAGCGAACGTATAGACTGCCGCCGAGCACCACGCATCCCACTTCATAACGCGGATCCAGCCGCGGGCCCGACTGGCCCAATCTTCGCTATCGTCCCGGACGCCGGTGAAACTGGCGTAGCCATGTTCCATACACCAATACGGGTAAGCGATTAGCTCAGCAGCCCCAACGCCGATGATGCCAAAAGTCGCCAACGCAAATCCCAAGCTCTCAGTCCAATCTCCGGGACCCAATCCAAAACTGAGCCCCTCTTTAATATCCTGCCACTGAATTTTCCAAGCGATGGCAGAATCCATGGTTTGCAAGCCGCAAACATTCGCTATCGTAACCAGCGTAAACAACGCGACCATAACAGTGGAAAATGTTTGAATAAACGTATATCGTCCAATGACCAGCAGAGCCATTGTTACGAGGGTTAAGCCGGCGGCGTACCAATTGTGATCATTCGATGGATGAATGGCTGGTCTTGTCAAAGCAGCCGTGTAATATTGAAGGAACGACGTCACAGCCTCCCGGTTTTGCCCAATAAGTTCTTCGATGAGCTCGTCGATATTCGAACTGCGGACGGCGGCTCCTTCCCGCTCAAGCTTATCAAGCCGTGCGTTGATAGCTGGAAAACGTTCTTTTTTTGCTAAAAGGCGTACCGCCGCGATATCTGCCGAAGGAACCATTTCGACCTTACTCTTCTCCAGCTCTTCGAATAATGTGGTCAGTTGGGTAATGTTAATGAGATTTTCGTCGGCAGAAGCCAGTAAGTCAGATCGCAGTTGCGAAATCTTCTCGGTATCTGCCTTAGTTGGGTCTAATTCCAAAATCGACAATTCATCGGTTAGTTGACGTAGACGCACATCCGGTAGTACGTGTTCAACAATGTAACGTTCAGCGAGAGACAAATCGGATTCCAACAAGGGCCCAAGGAGGAGGCTGAGATCTTCGGGACCGGACAAAACTTCGTCTTTCACGGGCGCGAGTTTAGCAAAAGCAGTTGCCGAGGCTAATTCAGTTTCGATGATTTGTTGTTGTAGTGTTTGCCGTGCTATGGGGTCAGACGTTATTGAATGCTGCGCGCGTGTCACTTCCAATACGGTCTCAGCCTCTCGAAAGGCGTTATGATCGACGCCGTATTCAGTAATGGGCATTGAAATGGACATCGCTTGCCCCACGCCGCCGACGATACCGCCGAGCTGGCCCATGATGAAGATAAACATGATGAACCAATACCAAATAAACCAATTACCGCGTCCAAGTCGAGGTCCCGGGAGCTTGGAAAGCCCTTTGATCGAGGTTACACCGGTGGTAATCGTAAAACGGCCTAGTTCGATTTGAACGAAAACCTTAATTAAACAACCAATGATGATCAACCAAAGTAGTGCAAAACCACCCTTGGCCCCGGTCGTCGTTGTGGCAATAAGTTCTCCAGAACCGACGATTGACCCAGCAATGATCAAACCAGGACCAAGTTTGCTAAGGATTCCGCGGATTGAAGTGGGGGGAGTCTCCACAGCGGCGTTGGGGTCCCTACTGTCGAATTCAGACATAGCTGCTCCGGAAGGAGTTATCGGATGGTAACATATGACTTAACGTACAACAGTCACCTGTCAATTAGCGTAATGTCCTATTAGCATAGCAGTTCAAACGCTGATTTCCACGCCCTTGACCTCAGAAACTTGACCAACACGAGGTTAGTTTGGCGAACGTGGGGCCGTTCCGCGGATCGCTAGCGCCGGCGGAAACAAAGCCTAGGGAATTATTGGCGAATGTTTGAGCCGTTCGAGCGGTTGGGGATCCTTGAAGATTGGAGGCACCGCGGGTGCCGCTCGTGGCGGTATCGCCTCAGTCGTTTCCTTAGTCTTACTAAGATCGAATGCGCTATTTGCGCGACCGAGCGAGGGATGCTCGCGTTGTACGATTCCGCCCAGCACTTCATAGGTATCGTCAGCGGGTGTGACGGGCAACGAACAACCTAAAAAAAGACATAACAGGATGATGGCGGTTGTTCGAATAACTCGGGTGGTATCGTTGCGTAAGGGATACATTTACTAACTCCAACTCGTTTTTGATGTTTTAAAAATCGGACGAGTGTGCCAGTTTGTTTAGGGTAAAAACCGCTATTTATGGATTTTTTAGATACCCAGCGCAGATAAAATCGCTGGATCGGAGAGTGTGTCTGCAATTAGGTCGACATTATCATAACTTTGACCCATGTTATGTTTCGCCGGAACCGCGACAGTAAACGCTCCAGCGGCGATTGCCGCGCGGCAACCATTTTCGCTGTCTTCCAAGACTAACATTGTAGCCGGAGCAATTTTTAACAATTCTGCTACCTTAAGATAGGCGTCTGGTGCAGGTTTGCCGTTTTCAATCTGGTCACCACCTAAAATTAGTTGAAATTCGTCGAGATACCCAAATCGGTCTATCAGTTTAGTCGCATAGCCTGCGGTACTGGAGGTGCAAATCGCACGCGGTATATCCGCCTGGATTAGACATTGCAGCAATTCCTCAAATCCCGGCATGAAAGCTAAAATGGCATCCAACACCAAATCAAAATGTCGATCTAGTTCCTTTCGAATTTCCGTAACACTATCAGTTAGGGAATGGTAGTCTTTCAGGATTTGAGTCGAGACATTGCTCGGTTGTCCCATTATTTGGGCTACGATTTCCGGCGTTTGTTTTTTTCCCAGCGGGGCTAATAATTGGTTGGTTGCCTCGAGAAAGATCTCCTCGGTATTGAAAATTAACCCATCGAGATCAAATACAACCGTGGTCGGTTTTGTGCGAGAGTTATCGGAATCGGTGCAGTCGGAATCGGTCACGGTGTTTTTTCTTCGATGAATTTATTGATGTTTGTCTCAAGGATAGGCAGGGGAACGGCGCCGTAACGAAGAACCGCGTCATGAAACTCTCGGATATCAAACCTCGCACCAAGTTGGATGGCCGCCTTTTCACGAAGTTCACGAATCTTGAGCTCGCCCATCTTATACGCCAGTGCTTGTCCTGGCCACGCTATGTACCGATCGACCTCCGCAACGATATTATGCTGCGAGAGTGACGTGTTCTGTATCATGTAGTCAATCGCTCGTTCGCGAGTCCACCCCTGATAGTGAATTCCGGTATCAACAACGAGGCGACAGGCACGCCACATCTCGTAACTAAGCCTACCGAAATTATTGTACGGATCCTTATAGAACCCCACTTCCAAACCGAGTCGTTCGGCGTACAATGCCCAACCTTCAACAAAGGCAGTAAAGCCACTGTATTTGCGAAACGATGGTAGTTCGACGAGTTCCTGTTGCAACGCTATTTGCAAGTGGTGCCCCGGAACGGCTTCATGCAGACTCAAAGCTTCCAATTCATACAAGGGACGGCTTTTTAAATTGTAAGTATTGAGAAAATATTGACCAGCCAATTTTCCACTAGCAGGCGGTGGTTGGTAATACGCGGTGGTGGTTTTGGGTGCGATGTAGGCAGGAATTACCTTGAGTCCGTATGGGTTGCGGGGAAGATTGAGAAAAAGCTTAGGTAATTCACCATCCATCCGTTTGAGAATATAAGCTGTTTCCTTTAGATATTCGTTCGCGTCAGTCGGGTAAAAGCGAGCGTCGGTTCGGAGAAATAGTAGAAATTCGGCAAAGTCACCATCAAATTCAACTTGCCCAATAATCTTGAGCATCTCACTTTTAATTCGAGCAACCTCGGTTAACCCTAGTTGGTGCACTTCATCCGGTGATATCTCTAGTGTGGTGAAGTGGCGGACACGAAAGCGGTAAAACTCTCGTCCGTTGGGTAGCGCGGATGCACCAATCGTTCCTCTAGCGGCGGGAATATAGGTCTTCTGCATGAATTCTGAGAATCGTTTATATGCTGGCACAACCGTGTTTGTGATACTACCCATTGCCTGCGCTCGCAATTGGTCCTCTTCAGCAGCGCTCAATCCTTCGGGAAAACTACGAAATGGAGCATACAGTAGACTATTCGTCGGATCTCGAACAATATGCGCGGTGATCGTGTCTTCATAACCTCGCAGTACGACCGATGGCAAGACGTTGCCTGTAGAAATACCCTCTGTGAGAAGTTCAATATGCTGGTCGGTATACGTACCGAATTTATCAAGTCTGTCGATATAGTTTCGATAGTCTTGAGCATTCTGGAATGGAACCGACTTGTGCATTTCCGCGAACTGCATGTGAAACCCAGACCGATTCGAAATCGGGATTAAATATGTCCTGTATTTGAACTCAAGGCCCCCGTCTATCAACAAACGCCTTAAAATGGCCCAATTGGTTTGGTTAGTTGGGGAAAGCTTCGAGGGCTGAATCTCATTTAATTTAGATAATAATTTATTAGAATCTTGGGCGCGTTTTACTTGCTGCAGGATGGAAACATCGGGTAGTTGATTAGCGCTATCCTTGTCACCCAGTGAAGCCGCCAAAAAAGGACTAGCCGTGAGTGTTTGCTTCCAATGTAAATCGACAAGTTTTTCAAACGCTAGATCACCACGTGTCGGTTTCGCCGCCATCACTTGACCGGACAATAATGTAAGCACGCAAAGCGTTCGCAGTGTAGTAGAGAGATTCATATGGAACCTTCGCTGAGGGTGTATATATTTTGAATAGTTGATTGAATATTCATCCATGTTTGTTATAACGTAGCAAATGGTAACCGACTCTTCATCCACACACAAGGATGAGGAGTTGATGCACATATCATAAATTGAAACATTCGCGGTAAACGGGCAGTGGAGGCCTATTAATGACGGAAACCATAAGCACCGGCGCTGAACGTAAAGCGGCCATTAGAAAAATCGCATTCGCGAACCGCCGTAACCAAGATAACAAAGATGATTTGAGCCGCGGTATTATGCAAACGTTTATGGGTTTGCCGGAGTACGCAGACGCGTTAACAATAATGTTTTACGTCGATGTTCGTGCGGAAGTGCGAACGCGTTTCGATTTGCCAAAGGCCCTTAAACAAGGAAAAAGGGTTGTAGTACCCTGGTGTAACGATGAAGGGGAGCTTGAGTTATTTCATCTAGAATCAATGGATGAGTTAGAAATTGGAATGTACAAGATTTTGGAACCGGCGCCTGAACTCCGGAATTTGCCTGAAAAACGAGTCGAAGTAACCGAATTGGATTTGATAATGGTTCCCGGTGTCGGTTTTGATTCACGAGGCGGACGCACAGGGATGGGAAAGGGTTACTATGACAAATGTTTGGAGCACGCCCGGCGAGATGCCAAAATCGTAGCGGTTTGCTTTGACTGCCAAATTTTTGACGAGATTCCCGTACAACCCCATGACATTTTCATGGATAAGGTCATCACGGAAACGACAACGCACGTGGGAATCGGCCGAGCGTAGAGAGTTGGCGACCGTCGATTTGTTTAGTTTGAATTGAGTGTTGAGATGATACTCGTTGAGCTCGAAAAGGCATGATAATTGAAAATGCATAACCAAGTTACAGAGTGCGAAATTGAGGATACGTATGCGGAAGGCTTCAAAGGTATTTACGCGGAGGTATTGATAACCGCACGGGATCGCATCTGGTTAGACCGAGCCGTAGCAGCTTGCACGGGCCACGCCTCTAGCACTATCATGTGCGACTGTGAAGCTGGAATCGATCGCTACCAGGACGAATCCACAACCCCTGATAATCGCATTGGAGCGGTCGTCCAATTTCATGTACCCAAATTCAAACGCAATCGCGAGAGGCACCTCGAGAAAATCCTAATCGCCCGACTTAGTCAGAACGTATTAACATGTCCTACGGCCCGTGTATTCAATCGGCTCGAAAACTGCGACTATTTCCAAGTGGGAAAGAAAATCGCTTACTTTGGGGACGGGCATCAGTACCGTGCGGAACGGTTCGATCAGAAGTTGTGGGTTATTCCTATAATGGGGGGGGAATTCGAGCTGTCTCGTAGATTTGGTTTTCGCGAAGGTGTGATGGGAGGCAATTTGTGGTTTATGGGCGAAACCGCTGACACTGCGATTGCAGCAGCAAGCGCCGCAGCGATCGCCGCCGATGAAACTCCAGGCGTGGTAACCACATTTCCAGGGGGTGTCGCCTCCAGTGCTAGTAAGGCGGGTAGCAAATACAAGTTTTTGATCGCAAGCACTTTCGCTAAGTATTGCCCCACATTGCGAGAGGAACTCGGTGAACAAAGCGGAGTTCCGCTAGGCGTGAAATCGATCATGGAAATAATTGTCAATGGAGAGTCGCTACAAGCAGTCGCAAAGGCAACTTATGCAGCTATCGATGCCGCGAAATCGACCCCTGGTTTAAAGTTGATAACAGCCGGAAACTACAACGGCCGCCTAGGCAAGTCGTTAGTATATCTACGACCGGAGCTACGCAAATCCGAACTGAACGGTTAACGGATTAAGCCGAACCCTCCTGTCTCAGATCTTGGCAATAGTATATTTGCCTAGCGATTTCCCTAAACCCGAGATTTGGGTACAGTGACTGCCCTATCTCATTTTGGCCGAGTGTTTCAATTCGCGCTAATTCCATGGCCTCTTTTTTCATTTCGTCTATTGCAGCAAGAATGAGTTTTCTACCAACGCCGCTATTTCTTTTCGCAGGGCGGACAGCCAAGTTGGCTATCACCCCAATTTTAGTTTTTCGGTTGAGGCGTATCGACACAAAACCGATGGGCTGTTCATCGCTATTTGCTAGCAATATCCGCCCATCGGGGTCCGCGAAATCTGCGCGAATGTGATCCGCTTTGCGATCCCGCCATGACGTGCCGTTAACAAGTCCAAATTCTGATTCGATATTACTCTCAAACGAAACCAGACCAAACGACTCTAGCGTCAATTGAATGACTATTTCTAGGTCGCTAGCTCGTGCTTGTTGTATTTTAACATCTTGCATCGATGGAATCTTAATGGTTGGTGGTCTCAGTTTCGCGTTTAACGACAGCGTCGTGCGGGTTATCTGCTTGACCAATCATTTCAAAAAGGAAGCGACTGGGGTTTTGTTCCTGGACGCGTCCCCATTTCCTGCGGGTCAGTGATAGGGAAAGCGTCAATTCATCCTGTGCTCGAGTTACGCCGACATAGGCGAGTCGCCGTTCCTCATCGATCGCTGGCCCCTCGGCTGCTACCGCCCGGCCATGCGGCAACAGGCCTTCTTCCAGTCCGACCATATATACGACCGGAAATTCGAGCCCCTTGGATGCATGCAGCGTCAATAACGCCACAGCATTGCGATCTAATTGGTCATCCTTGTCGTCGTCAAAATCGCTCTCCGCAAGCGCGATTTCCTCAAGGAAACTCTCGAGTGTCGGTTTCCTCTTACGCCCTAGGTAGGCTCCGAAAACATTAGCCATTTCCTCCACACTTGCCCAACGCTGTTCAGTTTCAGCCTCATCCTCGCTGTTACGCAAGACCTCCTTTTTGTATTGAATCGCCGACAGAAAAGAGTGGAAAGTTGAGAGCTCTAGGTTTTCGGAAAAGGTCTGTTGCAGTGAGCGAATTGTTTCTATGAAGTTCCGAATTGACATCCTCGCGGGTACTTTGAGTGTTTGTAAAGCTTCGTTATCAAGCATTACTTGCCAAAGGCTAACGCCGCGTTGCGTAGCTATTTCAACAAGAGCCGACACCGAATTTGCGCTAATACCCCGCGGGGGATTGTTAATGATCCTTCGCATGCTAGGTTCATCGTCGGCATGATGAATAACGCGAAGATAAGCTACTAAGTCCTTAATTTCCTTGCGGTCGTAGAATGAATGACTGCCGAGTAATACGTAGGGAATGTCAAATTTTCGGAGTTCCGTTTCGAATAACCGCGGCTGTTCATTGGTCCGAAAAAGAATAGCAATATCGCTGGGTTGACGCCCATTGGACTCCAGGTCTCGACGAATGGAGGTTACCACCTGTTTGGACTCATGTTCCTCATCGCCAAACTGCTCAATGCGTGGTTTTTGCCCACCTGCGCGGGCAGCTTTTAATACCTTGTCGTAACGGTTGGCGTTGAACCTTATCAGGCGATTGGAAACCTCGAGGATAGCCTCCGTCGACCGGTAATTCGCCTCTAGACGTATTGTCTTCGCCCCCGGCCAATCGCTGGCAAAATTAAGGATGTGGCGAACATCACTGCCCCGAAAACCATAAATGCTTTGATCATCATCACCAACTACACACAAGTTACGGTGTTTTTGGGACAGTGATTTTACGATGCTATATTGGATGTCGTTGGTATCCTGATATTCATCTACCAGAATATGGTCGAAGCGATCCGCCTCGTTTTCTCTAACTTCCGGATAATCGCGAAACAACACACTGGTAAGCAGCAACAGATCATCGAAGTCAACCGTGCCGCAACGAGTGAGTTCGTCCTGGTACCGCCGAAAGGCCACCGCGGCGAGGTGTTCTCTATCCGTATCTGCGTCACGGGTGGCGATTTTCGGAGAAATTCCGCGGCTTTTCCATTGTCCAATATGGTACAACAAATCTCGCGGTTTTAGGCTGGCATCCGACACACGTATTTCTCGTAAGACTTTACGGCAGATTGAGTTTTGGTCCGAGGCATCAAGGATGGAGAAGTTGTTCGGGTATCCAAGGTTGTGAATTTGCCGACGAAGAATCCGCACGCATAGGGAATGAAACGTAGAAATTTCTGGCTGATTTTCTCGATGCGTCGATATCATGGAAGCGATGCGCTTCTGCATTTCTTGAGCAGCTTTATTGGTGAAGGTCATCGCTAGTATTCGACGGGGGGAAATGCCCGTATCGATCAACTTTGCGATTCGAACCGTAACAACTCGAGTTTTTCCACTGCCAGCACCTGCCAGCACCAGCAAGGGTCCGCTGAGAGTGTTGACTGCCTCACGTTGATCGCAATTTAATGTAGCATCCATGCAAATTTGTTCAAAAATAGCGTTTTGGGGTATTTTTTTGTAAAAACGATTTTGATTTAATGAATCGGGGTATACACCATCATCTAGTAAGAAGATAACATATTCCTGAGGCAATCATACGCCGGTAACAAAAATCGTCTTTAACCTGCTACGGAATTTTTAGATTGTAATGAACGAACAACATCCAGAAGACCAATTAGATGAAATCGAGTCCGTCGTAAATGAGCAAGAGGACGGGTCAGATAGGGACGAGACGCCACAACCCGAGTCCAGTTTGTTAAAGAGACGCGCTTCGGAAGACGCCACTCCTAACGATGCAACGGACGAATTAGCTCGACTATTTGCAAAACCACGGGTGTGGGGTACCGTGCTCATTTCCATGATAATCGTGGCCGTCGTTTGGGCATATCTTGACAACGTGAGTACTGACGTAAGTTCATCAGAGGGTTGGTCGGTTTATCACGACGAAATCGTCGCCGAATTTACCAATCTACAATTGGACTCTGCCGGCGAGGTTGCGGGAGTCATCGCGAAATATCAAAATGAAATGGCGACCGATGGTTCGTTGCCATGGGCAGAATTATTTAAGGCAAATCTACTACTCAATAAAGCGCTGATGCCTGATACGTCTGCTCCCCAAAATCCACTCAATCCCAGTGGAAACAAACCGTCATTACTGTCAGGTAACCTAGATCTGCGTCGGGAGAATCTGACGCAAGCAATTGAGGCCTTTGGGGATGTTGTCACCGCTTCCGACGATGGCAAAGTAACCATATTCGACACGATTGCTAAGTTCCGGGCTTCCTATGGAATTGCTTATTGTCAGGAGGCGTTGATGATTGTCGGCGATCCTGCTGATTTTTCCAAATATAGGTTGGCTGCTTTGGAATCCTGGAAAACGACCAGGGCAAACCTTTCCGAAGATGTGGTCAACGCGGGTCTTGTGAAGTTGGTTGACGACCATTATTCCGCGGTCTTGTCGATGTCCGGTGATGATTGGAACGAAGGTGATGCCTTGACCGAAAAAAAATTCTTATCATGGTTGTCAAAGAATGACCCCACAGCCGTATTGAATCCCGCAAACGACCCGCTGAATCCAGCAAACAACATAGACAATCGTGGCGAGTCCAAGCCAGACTCCGATGAACAGCGGGAATCCGCATTGCCGAGTTTAAACGATAAACCTGTGGGTGACGATAAACCTGTGGGTGACGACAACCCTGCCGGTGAAGACAAGCCTGCGGGTGAAGACAAGCCTGCGACGGCGATCGAAGCGAAGAATGCGGATCAGTAGGTGGGCGCCTAGATGCGACAAAGAAGCCGACTAACATTTTAAATGAGCACAGGTACAGGCATGAACGTTACTGAACCTGAAAGTTTGGAGTTTGAAGTCGGAGGAAACTATGAGGGCGAACGACTGGATAAATGCATCGCGGACCAGTTCAACGCGCTGAGCCGCACGCGTATTCGTCGCGAAATCACCGCCGGAAATGTATTGGTCGATGGCAAACGTGCCAAACCAGCTTATCGACTCTCTCTTAACCAACAGGTTCGCTGTCAATTTCAGATTGCACCATCGACTGGCCCAGAACCAGAACCCATGGAATTATCTATCCTCTATGAAGACGAAGCCTTAGCGGTGATCGATAAACCCTCGGCGATGGTAGTTCACCCAGCCAAGGGACATTGGCAGGGTACACTCGCAAGTGGGTTGGCACACCACTTTGATGAATTGAGTAGTATCGGAGGAGCCGTTAGGCCGGGAATTGTGCATCGCTTGGATCGCGATACAACCGGCGTAATTGTGATTGCCAAGACCGACGAGGCGCATCGCAAGCTCGCTTGGCAATTCGAAATGCGGCAGATTAAAAAACAATATGTCTGCTTGTGCCTGGGCCGTATCGATCGCGATCGAGATACGATTGACCTCCCCATTGGCCACCATCCTTACAACCGAGTCAAGATGGCAATCCGCCATGACGGTGGGAACCCTAAGGCAGCAACAACTTTTTATGAAGTAGTACATCGTTTTCGACGCTTTTCGTACGTTCGGGTACAGCCCAAAACCGGTCGCACACATCAGATTCGTGTTCACTTGGCACACGTTGGTAATCCCGTATTATGTGATCGGTTGTACGGCGCCATGTCTCAAGTCAGTCGAAGTTTTTTGATAAGTGGCCGTGATAACCTGCCGGAATCCCGACGGGATATCCTGCTATCGCGCCAGGCTTTGCACGCCGAGTCAATAGAGTTTACCCACCCTTGTTCTGATGAACGAATGGAGTTCACGGCGCCACTTCCGCCGGACATGACCAACGTTATTGACGCGCTTCGAGCAGGCGACGCTTGATTCCTATGGTCGCCAGATACAAACTTGTGGTAACGCGGCCTGTACCTCATCAAGGGCGTCTTCACCAACGGTACAATTTTCAACAACAAGAACCCTAAGATTGTAAAAAGTGGCCAAATATCTGACGCCGTTATCCGTGACGAGTGAGCCTGCAATATCCAATACTTCAATCGTTTCTGGTTCGCCGATAGATGCTATAGAATTATCGTCAAATTGAGATGACCTCACCGACAGGACACAATCGACGCTGTGATCGTTTGAAACAAAACCCTTCCAGCCAGTTAGACGGTTGTATATCAGCAGCAACTTAGGAATCATGCCTTTTCCACGTTGAAACGAATTAGCGTGATTCGCGCGTACACGATATATGGTGTAAATGATAGCCAAGGTGGGTATCACAAAATATGCATAACCCTTCAAAACGAGCATTGTTACGATTCCAACAAAACCAAGGAAGACGTGTAACCACGTCATCAAACCGGCAGGATTGTTGTCTTGTGTGTGGTGCATTAGATAGCGATCAAAACCGAATACACCGTGATATGGATCTAATTCCGAAGGGTCTAGCTTTCGACCCAAAGTTGCGTTAAATCCACAGTGCGGACATTCAAGTGCATTGACGTCCATTAGCTCGTTACATTTTGTACACGGATGATCGGATCGAGATACTTCTGCTTCAAGATGTAACGTGGTATCAGCACTACCAGCCATAGTCGGTGCTCCAACCGTCGCGGCCACTACTGTTTGGTCAAGAGGTGCCAACGTTAACTCGTCGTCTTCGACCGCAGTAGCTGTCGCAGCGCTGAATTCAAAATTGCAGACCACGCAGGTAAGCGTTGCTCCAAGTGTTCCGGCAACCTCGGAAAAACAAGCTGGGCAAGTAAAGGACAGGTTTTGGGACATGTTCGAAGGTCCGCTTCCGATAGGTAAAATAGTTAATTATGTGGGAACCTGTATTAATAACAAATGACAGTGTGGAAAATCAAGTATTTAACATCCAATTCCATCAATATGTAGTGAATAGACGTGTCTGTTCCAGGCTTACTATTCCTCAATTCACTTGGCAGACGTACCCTGAAAACGACTTCGCCTATTTGCCGTGGCTGGCTATAAGTTAGTAATCGTTATTGAAATATAAATGATGTACGTGCCCAATAGCAGAAAACCTGTCCGGCGACCGAGGTATCCGTTGGACGACGTTTGAATTCCGATCCTAAAGCAAAATAAAATGAAAAGCATCGCTGGAAATTGCAGCCTAAAAAATATTCGGTCTGCAAAGAGCCCATCGGGGGTAACAGCAGCAGCCAAACCAGCAACAAATAACACGTTGAGAATGTCAGCACCAATGACGTTTCCGATGGCCAGTTCACCATGGCCCTTACGCACGGCGGTCACCGCGGTCACCAACTCCGGAAGGCTTGTTCCAAGTGCCACCACTGTAGCCGCAATGACGGCATTCGAAACCCCAGCACGAAGGGCTAACACTTTTGTTGATTCGATGAGGCCAATACTTGAAAGGATCACAAACGCACACGCTACTGTCAATATGCCGAGACACCGCCACATAGAAATGCCAGCGGTCGCATCATCAGCGGTCGCATCAATTTCACAATCGGGGGTGCCTAAACGCGCCGAACGGACGGACCAAACTAGATAGACACCAAGTAAGATTACCAGCAGAATTCCGGACCACTGGCTCAGGAACGCCTTTTGGGTGAAGAGTTCATCAAATTGACCATAAGGCAAACAAAGGGCAACCAATAGAACAGCAGTGCCAAATTGTACCCAACCCTGTCTGTTGACAAGTGCCATGTCGAGTTTCAGAGGTGACATGAGACAGGCGATGCCTAATATTAGCCCAGTATCACAGATAATGGATCCAACGGCGTTACCCAGAGCGAAATCCGGTTGACCTCCCATCGCGGCCATAACCGAGACGACGGCCTCTGGAAAGGTGGTACCGATCGAGACAATTGTGGCGCCCACTATGATCTTTGGAAGCCCAGTTTTTATTGAAATTTTGACGGCATTATCGACCAGTACATCAGCACTCACACCAAGCACCGCGATACTGATAGCTACAACCAGCAACAAAACCCCAATGTTGGCGTTCGTTATGAATTCTTCAAATAACTGGTGCATAGATTAAACCGTCGCCACTTAAATAATTGATTCGGCCTGCTTGGGGTTTCATAACAATTTGCGGAACTAACCACATTCATGGTAAGAATGCTCAGTTATGCTTCGTGCCGCGAAGTAAAACCTCATTAATGATTGCGTATCCTGCGATTTTACCGTTTCGGTCGATTTTAGGAACACAATTTCCGTGAAAATACTCCCGTGCAAAGGCGCCGATGAGATCGCATTAGAACTTATTCAAACATCGTCGTTAAACAAGGGAGTCGACAAGTAACGTTCTCCGAGGCTCGGTAGAAATGTCACAATCGTTTTACCCACAAATTCTGGGCGACTCGCTATCTTTGCCGCGGCGCAAACGTTCGCTCCGCTACTAATGCCCGCCATTATTCCCTCTTCTTTGGCCAATCGACGTGACCACTCAAACGATTCTTCACTAGAAACCGTGATAGTTTCATCGATAATAGTTGTATCAAGGTTACCAGGGATAAAGCCCGCTCCTATTCCTTGAATCTGGTGTTTCCCTGCGTCCTGTCCACTGATGACGGCAGAAGTATCGGGTTCTACCGCAAAAGAGAGGATCCCAGGATTTTGTGACTTAAGGAATCGAGATGTGCCAGTGATCGTACCCCCGGTTCCAACGCCCGCGATGACTGCGGAAACCTCGCCATTAGTATCGTCCCAAATTTCGGGCCCAGTTGTAGCTTCGTGGATTGCAGGGTTAGCGGAGTTTTCAAATTGCTGTGGCATCCACGCGTTGTCCTCAGACGCCACGATATCAATTGCTTTATTGATGGCGCCTTTCATTCCCTCTGCAGCGGGAGTTAAAACTAGTTCAGCTCCGAGTTGCCGCAGTAACGCCCTCCGTTCGACGGACATAGATTCGGGCATCGTGAGTGTTAACCGATACCCTTTCGCCGCACACACAAAGGCAAGTGCGATACCGGTATTACCACTTGTCGGTTCAACGACGTGTGTATCGGAATTGAGCGAACCATCTTGCTCACCCGCTTCAATCATTGCTGCACCGATACGATCCTTAACACTATTGAGTGGATTGAAGAACTCACACTTAACCAAAACAGTGGCTCCGCCGGAGGGGACAATGCGGTTGAGTTTAATAAGGGGAGTATCCCCCACCGTCTGTATTGCGGTGGGATATGTTTGGTTGCGAAGCATTGCGTAATCCTATAAAGTCCTATTTCGATATTCAGAATTGCGGCAAGAAACAGCGGGATATTGCGCGGAGTTGTTTCTCACCGTCTCTTTACTAGAATACCATAGTTTTTTAGATATGTCGCGGAGACCTAACACTAAAAAAGACGAGGGTGCGTATGGGTTGAATAGTTGTTGCGGTAGCGTAGAATGTCAAGGAATAGACCACGTGGTAAAACGCTTGCGAAACATTAGTTCACTCAGTTCGGGAAAGAGATTTTGATGGGCCATTGCAATCAAGAAGTTATCGATTTGCTTACAGAAGCGTACTGTTTAGAGATCGAAACGGTCACCAATTTCATCGCCAATAGCATTAATCTCGATGGAATACGAGCCGAAGAAATTAAGAAAGCGTTGTCTGCCGATGTGGCTGAAGAATTACTTCACGCGCAACAACTAGCCATGCGAATTAAGCAGGTCGGTGGCTTAGTACCCGGTTCCAGTAGCCTGACACTCGGAACGCAAATTCAACCGCCCGAGGATACTTGCGACGTGATAGGCGTGATCAAGGGTGTAATTGACACAGAGCAACGAGCTTGTGCCATGTACAATGCAATAATCAGCGCGACCGATGGCAAGGATTATGTGACGCAGGACCTATGCATCCGACTGCTCGCTGATGAGGAGGAGCATTTGGTACTGTTCAAGGGATATCTTAAAGAATACGAACGTGATTAAAAAACCGTGGTAAGGAATGGTCCTCCGACCGCCGCCCAAAGCAGGAACAGGAGAACCCAACGCGGCGGATTAACTCAAATCTTTCGATTGTTCATGCAAATGTCATAGCAATATAGATAAGGAGTTGCCTTTATCCTATCAACAGCCTACTGCGGAATTCATAGCATCTCTGTAATGCTAGTGGACGCCGAACGCCAATCGATTATATTGATAGGGAATTAGATTGCGTGCTAAGATTGCTTTAACTGCACTGATGCATTCAATACTGTTTCAAGTTTTATTCCGATAGAACAATTAGCTGTGAAATATATTAGTGGATCAAGAACAATTAAATAGACCGCCCGCGTTGACCTCAGTGGGCACCAAAATGCTAATCGCCGTTACTGGAATAGCTTTAATTTTTTTCGTGTTAGCGCACATGATGGGTAACTTACAAGTGTTCGCGGGCAGGGAGTCCTTAAACGCCTACGCCGCAAAACTGAAATCTTTGGGCCCTGTGCTTTGGGGAGCTCGCTTCGGTTTGCTATGCGTGTTTGGCCTACACGTATATTTAACGATTAAGTTAACGCGTTCCAACCATCAGGCTCGAGGCTCGGTCGTTGCGGATTCCCCGTTAGCGGGATTTCTCGGCGAACGCTATAGCAATCAATATCGCTATAAGACCGCGACGACGAGTTCACGTTTTATGATTCTTTCCGGATTATTGATCTTGTTATTCGTTATTTATCACTTAGCTCATTTTACGTTTCACCAAATCGGAGATCCGCCCAACATCACCGCTGACGGTGTGACTGATGTTTATGAGATGGTCGTACAAAGTTTTCGAAACCCTTTGATTAGCGTGTCATACATATGTTTTCAAATAGTATTGGGGCTGCATGTTTACCATGGGGCATCCAGCGCTTTTCAGACTTTAGGCCTGAAAACTGGTAGCTCCAGGAAGCCGCTTAGCTTTTTGGGGTTGGCGCTGGCGTTGCTGTTAACTTGCGGCAATAGTTCCATTCCGTTTGCGGTATGGATGGGGCTTATTTAATCCCGATCACACCCGCCTAAAAAATTACTCCTTGAAGTTATACAAAACACTCATTTCATAAAATTGAATTAACGTGATGAAGCTTGATGCAAACATTCCAAACGGACCAATTAAGGATTTGTGGTCCATCCACAAGAAATCCCTAAAACTCGTTAATCCCGCAAATAAACGGAAATTTAAGGTAATCATCGTTGGTGCCGGCCTAGCCGGTGCATCAGCGGCTGCCACCTTAGGTGAGATGGGGTACCAGGTTGAGTGTTTTTGTTTTCAAGATAGTCCACGTCGAGCGCATAGTATCGCGGCGCAAGGTGGGATAAATGCCGCGAAGAACTATCCCGGTGACGGCGATAGTATCCATCGACTATTTTATGATACGGTAAAGGGTGGGGATTTTCGTTCGCGGGAAGCAAATGTACATCGTCTGGCTGAGGTAAGCAATGAGATTATTGACCACTGCGTGGCACAAGGCGTTCCGTTCGCACGCGATTATGGGGGATTGTTAGCGAACCGTTCGTTTGGCGGCGCCCAGGTGTCGCGCACCTTTTACGCACGTGGGCAAACCGGACAACAATTACTAATAGGTGCCTACCAAGCTTTGAGCCGCCAAATTGCCGCTGGCACCGTAACGATGCACACTCGGACGGAAATGCTTGACGTCGTGACGCAGGATAATATCGCACGCGGGATTGTGACGCGAAATTTAGTCAACGGACAAATCGAGAGCCACAGTGGAGACGCGGTAGTATTAGGAACCGGCGGTTATGCCAATGTGTTCTACCTATCGACCAACGCCGTCGGATGTAATGTAACCGCCGCCTATCGAGCGTTTAAGAAAGGCGCCGGCTTCGCTAATCCCTGTTACACTCAAATCCATCCCACCTGTATCCCCGTTAGTGGCGACCATCAATCTAAGCTCACGCTAATGTCCGAGTCCTTGCGTAATGATGGGCGCGTATGGGTTCCCAAAACCGCTGACGACAAACGAGCAGCAGGCGAGATCCCCGAGGACGAGCGCGATTATTATCTAGAACGAAAATATCCGAGTTTTGGAAATCTTGCTCCACGCGATATTGCCTCACGCAGCGCAAAGGAAGTTTGCGACGAGGGACGCGGCGTAGGCGCTACTGGCCTGGGCGTCTATTTAGATTTCCGCGACGCAATAGCGCGACTCGGAAAGGACGCAATTTCCGCTCGTTACGGTAATTTGTTCGACATGTATCAACGGATCACGGCCGAAAATCCTTACGAAGTTCCAATGCGCATCTATCCGGCTCCTCATTACACAATGGGAGGACTATGGGTCGACTATAATCTCATGAGCACGATTGAGGGGTTATTCGTAATTGGCGAAGCTAATTTCTCCGACCACGGTGCTAATCGCTTGGGCGCCAGTGCCTTGATGCAAGGTCTGGCGGATGGTTATTTCGTTTTACCGCAGACGCTATCAAATTATTTTGGACAGATGGGCGCCACTCCAACTCGTGTTGAAGTGAATGCCGATTGCTTTATCGATAGTGAAAAGAATTGCAATGAACATGTTCAGCGGTTACTCAATATCGATGGCTCGAGAACTCCGGATTCTTTCCACCGCGAGCTGGGCCGAATTATGTGGGAACATTGCGGTATGACACGCACCGCCGAGGGACTAACTGAGGCCATCCGCAAGATTCCCGAGTTGCGGGAGGAGTTTTGGGATTCTGTCAAAGTCGCCGGGAGCAGCCAGACCTTGAATATGGCATTGGAAAAAGCGGGTCGTGTCGCGGACTTCCTAGAGTTCGGAGAGTTGATGTGTCGGGATGCACTTGCCCGCGGTGAATCTGCGGGCGGCCACTTCCGAGCCGAACATCAAACTAGCGAAGGTGAAGCATTACGTAATGACCAAGATTTCTGCCACTCGGCGGTTTGGGAGCATGTCGGTGATAATGAAATTCCTACAAGGCACCAAGAAGAATTGAGTTTTGAGGCAGTTGAACTTGCTACACGGAGTTATAAGTAGATGACCGATTACAATATCCACGTTTGGCGACAAGCAGCGACGGACAAACCCGGCTATATGGAACGACATCGTGTTACCGAGATATCCGACGACATGTCCTTTCTTGAGATGCTTGACGTCCTCAATGAATCTCTCCAAGTCGCGGGGAAGGAACCCATAGCTTTCGACCATGATTGTCGTGAGGGAATCTGCGGTGCCTGTTCCCTAGTGATTAACGGGCAGGCCCACGGACCGGAGACCACCACAACTTGTCAGTTGCATATGCGGAGTATACAGGGTACTGACATCTACATTGAACCGTGGCGCGCAGCAGCATTCCCGGTGCTCAAGGATTGTGTCGTCGACCGCCGCAGTTTCGACCGCATCATTCAAGCGGGTGGGTTTGTGTCTGTAAACACCGGCAACGCTCCTGACGCTAATGCAAATGCAATAGTAAAGGAAGATGCGGAAACAGCTTTCGATTCCGCGGCATGTATTGGTTGCGGGGCCTGTGTAGCGGCTTGTAAAAATGCCTCCGCTATGCTCTTTGTGTCGGCCAAGGTATCACATTTGGCGCATTTACCGCAGGGAAATTCAGAACGAAAAGAACGAGTCACTAGCATGATCGAAACCATGGATGAAGAGGGATTCGGGAGTTGTACGAACTACGGGGAATGCGAGGCTGCTTGCCCCAAAAGTATTAGTACCGAAAACATAGGCGTGCTAAATCGTGAATTTGTTCGCGCCAAAGTCGGGTCCACAACTTAATTCACTAGATCGTTCTTAACTACCCGTATTTTAATATCCCGTTTAGCTCGCTAATTCAATCCAGTGTTGTCAGTCCGGCGACTGGTGTCATCAAACTGACGTCGTCCGCCGCAATTTATCGTCGATAGACAATTAGGTAACAGTTCTCCATACTCGAGAATTTACGTCTGAGCAATAAATTCTTCAAATTGCGTAGTAATTGGCGCGCAATATGCAGTATTATCTACTGATATGTGGTTCAACCAAAGTTTCAAAGGAACTTGAGTTATGCAATTTAGAACAATTGCCCTTTTTCTATTGTCTTTTTTATCCGTTTTGCCAGCTGATGTGGACGCCGAAGACAATGTCCTTAAGCAACTGCAAGCAGTAAGTAATTTGCAACTTGAAAAACAGTTTGTAAAACGAGCGGGGCGGGAGATGTTTAATAATATCGGTGACTGGCAGAACTGGTGCGGACAAGTGGACCGGATGCAGGCTGGACAAATTAACGGATTGCAAAACATACTTAATGCACAACAGAGAGCGTTACTAGGTCAACAACAGCAACAAATGAACAATTGGATTTATCGGCAATGGCTTGTCCAGCAAATGTGGTTGCAACAGAACGCTTTTGGCGCCATGCCCTTTGGAGGGTTACCCTGGAATTTTCGTCAACCACAAGTAGCATATATGCCGATTGTCACCTGGTTGCCCCAAGGAACTCAGTTAACAGCGAATGCGGTCGTTTCTCCTGACCGGCGGCATGTGCGCATGAGTTTAAATCCTATATTCTCATCGATCGGGCCAGTCTATCATTACAATATGAACAATGGTGCGTACTACAGACCAAATTATGGAAACAGTAATTCCGGGAACGTTCGTGCAGCTAATTACAACAACTCCAGTGGCGGCGATTCGAACCGCCGGCCGATTCCAGCATGGTATCGCAAAATAAGGAATAACCCTTAACCGCACATATTCCGGAATTCGCGCGAGAAATACCCAACGTTATATATGACTTGGAATTCGGCGATGGAGGTCCTTCTCCGCAAAATAAATAGTTAGGAACACGGGTAATATAACAACCCATACACCCCAGATCATCCCGTCGTTAAAAAACACGGCGGTCGACATCGCCGTGAGCCGGTCCGGAGTGTAAACAATACGGACGCCTTCTTCGATCAAGTCCCCGTTGAACAATGCTAACGCTTTGGCAACCCAAATTGTGCAGGCGCAAATGATAAGGATACCTTGACAACAAAGCGCGGTTCCGCAGCCAGCTCGAATCATCTTGAAACCCATCTCGGAATCATACTGCGCGATCAAGAAGAGGGTACCGATCAATCCTGCAAGAATTCCAATCACTGCCAAACCCATAAAAAGCAACAATACATATGTCAACATATCCTCGGTGCCAGTCATGCTTTCTTGTGTTGTTTTACCAACATGTTCTAATAACACAACGGGGCTCTTCACTCGTTGGATGAATTTCATCACAAATATAATAAAGGGAACAATTGTTAATCCAGCTCCACCCACCACCAACCAAGTTAGATTGGATTTCTTGAATTTTGTTATGCGCTGGTCGGCGTGCGAAGGTTTCACGGGGACATTCATTTTCTTGTGTCCAAAAGCTGTGCTAGGGAGAAGGTGTATAGTGACACTAGTATACAGCACACACGGGAAAAGAAAAGATTGAACGATCCGGGTTGCCCCAGTTATCCCGGCGTCGCAAGATCAACACCAAATCCCATACCTTGATTGCATACTGCCCTACCCCGTTCAACATGAGTTAATGGCGCGATGGCCGTGAACCATTCACGACCCGATTCTGCCAAGGGATTTGGATCTAGCGCCATGATTGCCGGCAACGCAAAGGCCTCACTACCTCGGTGCGGACAAACTCGTACCTCATGGTCATGGGCAAGTTCATAGATGGCAATCATTGTGGACAAACCGCCGCACCAATTTATATCCGGCTGGTATACATCGTGGGCATGGGCATCGATTAGCCGACGAAAGCCGTTTATCAGGTACTCGTGCTCTCCGCCCGCGATGGGGATTGGAGACCCGCGACAAAGTTCTGTGTATGAGGCTATTTCTTGCGGTAATAAAGGTTCTTCGATCCAGGCTATATCGTATTTGCAAATGCGATCAGCGACGTTACGCGTGGTATATACGTTCCAATTACCAAACGCGTCCAACATCAATTCACACTCAAGACCCACTACGTCCCGAGTCCGTTGAATCAGTTCTTCAATCCGATTAACGCACGGGTCGCTGCCGAATTGCCCCAAATGCAATTTGACGGCCACCATGCCCTGTTCAACAGCCAATTTCGCACCAGCTGCATCGAAAACCGTTTGATACATTGCACAACTAGCATTTATTTCAGTAGCCGGGTTCAATATCCCCAACACCGTCATGTTGTGCGATTTTGCATAGGCATCCCAAATTGCCAAATCTATTCCTGAAATGGCCATCGGGACGATTCCGCTAAGCCCATAAAAGCTAGTAAATTCACAAAGGCTCTCATGAATCTCTAAGGGCGTATGAAATTCCTTGTGCGTTAATTCAGATCGAATAACATTGTCGATGATGTGAATCGACGCAGCACCGCCCCCACCAACGCCCAATCCGGTGACGCCCGAATCAAGCTCGACCTCGACTATTATTTGTCCGAGCGACGTTCGCCAATCGTCAGGGCTACCGGGTGTAGGTGGCTGCCACGCACGAATTGCTGTAACTGTAAAAGGCGAAGCGGGGATGGTTCGACGCATTAAGGCTTAGATATCATGAGGACAAGGTGAATTGGGAGATTGAAGGGGCGACACGGTTGTCGTTCGGAACGTTATCACGTCATTTGCACCTCCGTCGTAATATAACACACTTATAAGTTTAACGAATATTGCCTGTTCACTGTCCCCTAGGTTTAACTAAAATAGAAATTACAATGCACCACTGAATCTGCCAGAAAAACAATCGTAGTATTGGAAGTCCTCATGAACAATTCTGAATTGATTTCGCAGCTAGAGCAGATAGTCACGAGCAATCGCTTTAGTCGGTCACGTAAGGCGTGCCTTTCCGAATTCGTTGGTAGGGAATTCACCCTATCCGGAATCCTGTCCCAGATAACTAATACTACTGGTTATCTTCGCAAGCAGGAATTACGTAAAGGCCTTACGATTACGCTTCGATTAGCTGACTGTGACACTCGAATTTCCATTCGATGCCGACGAGACCGTGCCGTTTCCATCGCAGATCACGATGTCTCCCAACCGCTTAGCATTCGTGTATCGGTAACCGGTTACGACGAAGCGCGTCGACAACTCAACGCGGACGAAATAGAGGATCGCTTATCGACATCGCACGCAGATTTGACGGCCCCCTACGCGAGTGCCGACGTCGACGCGGCGCCACATTTCCCTGGAAGGGTAGAGCGTAATGAACAACTCGATTTATCTTCCCCTGATGACCGGGGCGATCAACTATTATCCGAACTTGAGCAAATGCAGGCAGCGGCGATTCAGTGTTTAACGGAAGCAGCCGAAGATATCAATAACCCCCGATCCTGTAACGTGCCCTTAATAGCACTCGACGCTAACTCCCACGATGCTGCAAATCCGGAAGCCCCCGAATCTAAGCAAAATGGCAGGGATCAAACGCCTGCTTCGCACACTACCCCCGCCGTGGAAAGAAGTCCGGCGACTAACGAGAATGAACAAGCGGAGCCCATCGTCGACGACGGTGTCGAAGAATTGGTAGTTGGCACCACAAATCCCGAGCTGGCAAATCCAAACCGGTTGCCCAACGCAGAACAAGCACCGCGTAATCCACAATCCGAGTCCGGCAATAGTGAAGTAGATGCCGTCGCAGAAAGGGAACTGAAAGCACAAATTCATCGTTTACAGATGTTGCGTCAAGATATACTCAGCAATCAGCAGGACCCAATCAGCCAACAAATCTTTGGTGAGATAATTTCCTTAGAAACTGGAGTTCCTGTTAAAAAAGTAAACGAGATCCAGAAGGAATTTTGGCAGGTCGTTATGAGTCCGGCCATGTTTGGTTCACAACGAGAAATATTTAACTTTTTCCCGTTCGGTGACTTTAGATTGATGCGCGATCGAGATTTGGTCAAAATGGATTTTAAATCTGCACCAGTAATGCAACTAGCCGACCATCGCGCTGTAGAGGAATACCCCCATTCGAATTTCGTCGAAGCCGCGCCGAATATTGATCATCCCCCCCTTGCATCCCATGCCATTCGACTGGCAGCCACGGTCGCTCCGTTGGTCGGGCTTTCGCCCCCAATTACATACGATGTAATATTTGAAACCCTGCAGTTACTACTCAAAATTTTCAGCGTTGGCAAACGGCCCATCCGATTTGCCGACATTGGTGAATTCTTTCCAGTGGTGTTAAGGGGAACTTTACAATACCATTTTAAACCCTACCGCCCATTAATTCGATTAGCCACGGAGTCGTTCAGAACTATCCTCTCCCTGGCAGAACACCAAGGAGAGGGGCAACTGGCTTTTGAGGCGGACAAGGGCGTACCTTCTCGCACAAAGGTACAATCTCAAACTAACTTGAAGAGAAGTCGGAAAAAGAAAGCCCCCAATTACTGGCTGTTGTTAATTCTCGGATTTATCTTGTATCAGGTGATAACGTTTTTGCTGGACTAAGTTCCCCGCATCGCAAAACGCTATATTTGTGATTGGAAAACAGTTACCCTTGTGGTGGGATCATTTTCCTAAGGCTTTGCGTGTGTTCGCCTCGTTATCCATAAAAACACGAATCATCTCTAGGCTAGCCAAAGCAACCAATCGGCACCAGATTAGGATAAGGTAATTTATGAGACCACCCAAAATACCCCCCAATATTGTTAGCACGCCCATAAAAATAGTTTCCAGTAAGTTACCTTCCCAGTTGATAACTGCACTAACGATCACAAATAGACCGAGGCCCACGTAAATAATGCAGCCAACAATTAAAAAAATAAAACCAATCATGAATACAATTCGGATAACGATGTCCATGACCTTAAGATAATTGGTGAGATTTGGATATCGTTCATTACCTACCAGATATGGGGACCTCACGCCGACAAAGGAATCGGTTACCATTTTAGCGAACGTCTTGGTTGTGGAACCAGTCGCCGAACGGTGTGTGTTTGTGGAGTCAGGGTTGACGTGTGGCAACGGTTGTTGGGGCGGTTGCTGGGGCGGTTGTTGGGGCAGTTGTTGGGGCAGTTGTTGGGCCGGCGAGGAATCAGAACTTATTACTACGGCTGTACCGCAAGAGGGGCATTTTCCCGTTTGTCCCTCCGCTGAAGCTGGTAGTTGCATGGAATGCGAGCAATGCTGACATTTGAAGTCAATGGTGGACATGATTGGTACTGCCTCCTCTGGGTTTGAAAAATTGACACATCTTATCTATCGTTTGCTATTTACTACGTAGTTGAAAGTGTATTAGGTATTATTTGTCTCGGTTTCAGTCACAGTTTGAATAACGGTATTGGTTGGGAAGGACAGGCGTATCAATGTCCAGCAATACGTGCTCAATGCCGGACTTCGGGCCCGTTGGTCTTTTTCCGGCGATCGTTTGTAGCAATCCTTTTCCGCAATAATCATGGTTCCATTGGATTCCATTACCCTGCAGCCCAATGCAGTTGTTTTTTCTGCCCGCCAGTTAATTTGCCCCCCCTAGGATGAAGTACGTCAAAATTTATCTATTTACGTGTGTTTGATTCAATATTGACAACAACCTTAATAAACTCGAGGAACGCGAAAGAAATAATGCGTGACCATAAAATCGAATAAAACGACAAAACGCCGCCGGCGATTATCCCCAGAGACAACAATAAACCGTATTGTGCCGACAAATTCCCAAGGGAGGCCATCCTAATCAGACCTATTATACCCAAGACAATATAGACAAATAGTATGAAGAAGAGAATTCCATGAGTGACGTCAACAAGAATCTCGGCGATTCTTAAATATTGAGATAGGTAGGGATAATCTTTTTTTGAATGCGCTGCCATAGGTTTGGAACTCTCGTTTACGGGACTCGCTGTTCGTGCATTGCTTGCGGCAGTCCTTTGTCGCTTCCTCTGTGCGGCTAGTTGCTCTGCCTGTTGCTTTTTCCTGGCCTCTTTTTTTTCTTGCTTAGCGGCTTCTATCTCTCGCTCCCTTTCCAGCCTTTGTCGTTTTTTTTCCCTCTTCTTCGCGGCCGCTTCCCGTTTTACCTCCAAATGAAAGTTTTCGTAAATTTCGAAAAGCGGAGATTTGCGAAGCGGTACCCAGTCGTTATTAGTTTGAACTGGATGACATACGACGGAATTTTTTCCTAGTTTACCAATAGAAATTAGTCGAGCCATCTCCTTTTCAGGAAGCGGACCTACTGTATGGTCGCTTGCAAAACCAGATTTCGTATAAAACCAGCCAGACATGTAAGCGTAACCTACCCTTCCGTATTGGGATTTTATTTACCACTCAGGCGCTTCGTTTCCCCTTGAAGCATGCCTCAATAAAACTCGGGCCTGCCCTAGAGGATCACCGTATATAAGTTTCAAATCTAAAGCCAAACTAAACATTGAGTGGTTTATTCTACCTCGGAGCCAATCTGTGGCCGACTTCGCGAGGCTTTACCAACCACAACTTCTTCCGGATACCGTTCCGATCGGTCGTGCAACTTCACTCCTACCTAAAACATCCCGTCCTCGAGTTTAGTGTCACCGCCGGTGGATTGGCGCAGGGACTGTGGGTAGAGTTTTCGCCCCACAGAATTGCGCCATCACCGAGGCTGTCTTCGTGGTCGAGCATGGTTGACAGTGTTAAGGTTAGAGAGCGGATAAGCTTTAATGCTACACTAACCAAAGATCAATAACAAATGTAAAAAGGTTGATATGAGCGGCATGCACCGTTACGTGGATCTTTTGCGTGTAGCCGAGTTGGAATAGCGTTTTTGGGCAGGGTGCTTCGAGGGGGTACAGAATTGGTGCACAAAACTTCCATATCACTCGATAACACGATGTCACACGACATACCAGATATGGTCACAAGGAAGGAAGTTGGGCAACTGCTTGAGGCTCAGAAAACAGCTATTTTACAGGGGCTAACCGTATCACTACGTACCGCATCGGGTGCTGTGGAACCATTCAAGGCTGTTGTTGAAGAATTGGAAAAAGTACACCACAGAGGATTCGAACCTCTAACCTTCGGTTCCGTAGACCGATGCTCTATCCAGTTGAGCTAGTGGTGCAGTTATCGATTTGAAATACAATGACTACCGTGACACCACTAGATTAACCGACGAAGGGCGATTGTTCCAGTGCCGTCAAAAGACAAAATCCTGATTAACCCCTTCCATCTGTAATAATCGCAATTTTAAATCCGTTCCCGTGCCAGCGGAAAATCCCGAAAGATTACCATTGCTGCCTAGTACCCGATGGCAGGGAATAACTAGGGGACAATTGTTATTACGCATCACACTTCCCACGGCTCTAGCAGCGCCGGGATGGTCTACTTTCATCGCGACTTCACCGTACGTCATGACGCAACCGTAGGGTATTAGTTGGCAGCAAGCAAGGACTTTTTGTTGAAACGTTGTTCTAGGTTTACAAGTTGGGACGTCACTGAACGAAACATTCTCACCGGCAGCGTAGCGCTTTAAGGAACGTGCCAACGTCGTTTTATTGGTATTTGTGGGAACTGTTTGTCCAAATTCTGTTTCTACTATTGCCTTAGCGGCCTTAGCGGAACTGTGATAGAAGGTTAAACGAGCAAGAGTGTCTTGCTTCCACAGTAAACAAATCCAGTAAAGGTCGGTTTCGAATAGCTCAAGACTGTATTGTTTCATGCGATTCATCAACACGACCTAGTCCTGAGAGTTTTTCCGAGGCCGTGACCTTGATTTTCTATTCCGGTTGGTTTTTTGATCTCGTGTGAGCATGTTGTTGTCGACAACGAAAGAAACTGCTGTATCCCAGGTTGGAACGTCACCGTGGTCAATAGGGGGTCGAGACGGTTTTTCTCTGCCCCTCGCGTTTTGTCGTTGCCTCGAATTTTGGGAGCCTTCGTCACGTCGGTCGGACCTTTCGGATCGTGGATCCCCTCGGTCGTCCCTCGATCTATCACCTCGGTCGTCCCTTGATCTATCACCTCGGTCGTTACGTGATCTATCACCTCGGTCGTCCCTTGATCGACCACCCCGGTCGTCCCTCGATCTATCACCTCGGTCGTCCCTCGATCTATCACCTCGGTCGTCCCTCGATCTATCACCTCGGTCGTCCCTTGATCTATCACCTCGGTCATCCCTTGATCTATCACCTCGATCGTCCCTTGATCGCTCACCTCGGTCGTTACGTGATCGTCGCCCGGAATTCCGGTTTTGACCGTCACGTCCGTCATCTCGATCTTCCCGTCTTCGTGAACCACGACCCCTCGACCGTGGCTCCTGTCGCGTATTATCCGGGTTTATTTCTCGGGTTACGGGTGATTCTTCTTCAAAGTTGATCGATGTTGCGATTTCTTCCGCATCAAACACTAGGTCATCGTCACGTGTATCGGCGGCACTATTCGCAAATAACTGGTCAATCGCGCAGGCCATGTCATCGGTTGTTTCGGCTTGATTTAAAAGCGCTAGCGGATCATCTGGTGCGGGCGATTCCGGAACGCTGGAATCCTGTTGGGCGTCTTGTTCCTTATTGCCGGACCGCCAAAACGCCCAACTCCCACGTTTCTTTTTTTTCCTTGTTGTTTCTTTAGCGGGACTTGTTGGAATTTCTGTACCTGAGGGATCCGATTCGCTTAGATCCGACGCCTGTGTTTGCCCGTGACGTGTATTCGAGTCATCCATGAGTGCCATAATCCGGTTTAATTTGAAGTTTATCAGCGTTTATTCTATATATAGAACATCAAATACGTAAGTTGCCAATTGTAATAGTTTATACGTTACAACGCACTCCCTTCACAAACCGTATGGCGCAACCTGAAATCAAACGCCATTCGTTACAACCGTCGCCATATAAAACCTGTCAACGGATCGCCGCCTATCACACCTTAACGGCGGTCAACAAAGAAGTTGCCGTTACTACCCACGTCAAACAATGGATTGTTGTAGTCGCGATCGTAAGGAGTTTTGCAACCTGGAAATAGCACTAAATTAAACCCAACGTCCCAACTCTCTTCACGGTACCCGTCGCTCGCGGAACCTTCGTTGGGAATTAGGTAAGTTGCGTTCACGTCAAGAGCCCAGTTTTCATTGATTGGGGTTCGCAGTTGAACGCCCAGTAGCCCATCCTTGCTTCCGGTGAATCCTCCCATCAACCGAGCCATAACTCCAGTTTCTGGGTTAGTATTACGGATAAAAAAAGTGTAGACATCGGCACTAAACCATGACTCATCGATAATGTTGGGATTTGTTTTGCCAACGCTGGTATGCGAAACGCCGTGGTCAGCATCAAGTGCCATCCAAAATCCGACCTCATGAGCGTCGGGAAATTTCCAGCTAATTTCAGTGCGAACCTGCAACAGATCCAAGTTATAGTTCCAATCGTCATGCATGTAATCAACCACCGCTCCGCCTTGTAATCCCCAATCTGCACGGTGAAATAATCCCGTGGTAAGAAATAGTTGTTTACGATCACTGGTGGTGGTTTCACTACCTGATAAATTGGTTTGTGTACCACGTAATCCAAATTGCGCAGATATCTCTCCGCGACCCAGGCAATTGAATCCGTTGCCGTAATTGAACCCCTCGGTGAACCCAAAACTGGCAGCGCCACCCCTGTTTAGTGGCCCCGTAAAAGCACTGAATCCGGTGAAGAATGTAAAGCGGTCCCAGTCGATTGTCGGACAGGGAATCAAACAACCGTCAGCACAAATACCGAGCCGCCCTCCGCAAAAAGAACTCAGGTTATCTCCGATGACAATCTCATCTACGATTGACTCGCCCACGAGCAATGTATCGGTCGCCTCGCTACCGGAGATTTTTGGAGTGGCGTTGGCTGGCACTATCAGTTCAGCGGGAACCTGCTCCGTCCGCAATACCGATGCCGTATCGTCACCCCCTGGTAGCGTGTATGTCGCGTGCGAAACAACGGAGTCGATTTTGGGACCGATAATCGTCATTAGAGTTGCGTCCTCAGCCACTGTGGCTCGCAGCGGGTTATCAGCTGCGTGAACGGAATATTGAGCAGCAAAATAGACTGCAAATGCGGTTAACGTGATGATCTTGAGGGCATGTTTGATTAACATCTTGGGGACATCCTTGTTCACTTAAACACCTAATAAGGTTAATATGCTGGTAATCGGACATGGTCGGCGTTTCATTAGATAAACCGCCGTTAATGCCAAAATATCTGAATTTATTTCAATTTCCCCTAACCTTTAACTGAAAACTCCAATGGACAACCAGCGCCCTAACATCATATTTATCATCACGGACCAGCAGCGATTCGACACGATTAGCGCTTTAGGTTTTGATTTCATGGATACTCCACATTTAGATCGCTTAGTCCGTGAGGGTGTATCTTTCACAGGATGCCATGTGACGGCAGCTTCCTGCGCGCCGGCGAGGGCGAGTCTTTTTAAGGGTTATTATCCCCATACAACCGGCATTTTGAAAAATGCCGACCGCTGGAGGGAGAGTTGGATAGAACTTCTCAACGCGTCGGGTTACCACTGCACAAACATCGGAAAAATGCATTCATGGCCCTTTGAAACCCCGTTAGGCTTTGACGAGCGATATGTCGTTGAAAACAAGGACCGCTATCTTGAAGGGCGCTATTATTTCGATGAGTGGGATAAGGCGCTACGTTTTCGCGGCTTGGTCAAACAGCAGCGCGAACAATACCGCAAGTTGCCAGATTACGATAAACAATTGGGTGCGTTTGATTGGAAACTACCCGCAGACGCGCATCCTGATAATTTTGTTGGAGATATGGCTTGTTGGTGGTTAGACGCCCACCCTAACACGGATCCAAAACCACTATTCCTGCAAATCGGTTTTCCCGGGCCCCACCCACCCTACGATCCAGTTCCCCGTTATGCGGAACCCTATCTAGACAAATCTCTAGGAATTATGGAAGTCACGCAGGAGGAACTCGATAACCAGCCTCCACCTTTGGTGGAATTGCGCCGCCACAATAGTCAAATCGATCACGATTCGGTCATCATGCCGCTTCAACCGACGGCGGATCAACGGCATCGCCAGCGGGCGTACTATTGTGCAAACGTTACGATGATCGATGAAAAAGTCGGGCAGATCATGGAATCACTCGATCGCAACGGATATTTAGACAATTCCGTTGTAATTTTTACTAGCGACCACGGCGACTGCTTAAGCGATCATGGGCACAGTCAAAAATGGACGATGTACGATCTAATCACACAAATCCCGTTGATAGTTTGGTCGCCCGGTCGTTATCCCGCGGGCAAAGTTGTGGACGCACTTTGCCAACAAATGGATCTAGGCCCAACAATTTTGGAGCTAGCAAACGTCGACATTCCGCCAACCCTCGAAGCAATTAGTTTAGGGGGAGCGCTCGCCGAGGATGATTGGAACGGCCGAGAATACCTTTTTGCCGAACAAGCCAAGGATGGGATCTTAACTCACACAGAGTTCATGACAATGGTTCGGACGTCAGATCACAAGTTGGTGCATTTCCTCGATGAGCCCTACGGACAATTATTCGATCTGCATGTTGACCCGCAAGAAGTTTGCAACCTTTGGGATGTGCCGGAATACGAATCCTTCAAGCAACAATTGCTGGCCGAATTAAGAGAGTGGCGAATACGTAGCGCTTTGCACACAGCAGATTTGTTTCAGGACCACCGTTAGTGCAACGATCGCACCGTGAAGTGTCGCTGCCAAGCTTAGGGTACACGCCCAAACGGAATGACTTTCCATTCAATAATGTATAATACTTTGAACCTTACGGGGAGCGATTCGTTCGCGCCCTTTTAAGAAATTTAGCTCGACAACGAAGCAACAACCCGCTACGACAGCTTTTTGTTGTTCAAGCAGCTCACAGCAGGCCTTGATCGTACCGCCAGTAGCTAATAAATCGTCAACTAATAATACGCGTGCACCTTGTTTTACCGCGTCGATATGCATTTCCAGCGTGTCCGTTCCATATTCTAGATCATATTCTAATGAATTTGTGGCGTATGGGAGTTTTCCGGCCTTGCGAATTGGGACGAACCCACGGTTCAGAGCGACAGCAACCGGGACCCCAAAGATAAATCCTCGTGCATCCGGGGCGGCAACGAGATCAATTCCCAAGGGGCGAGCTAAGTCAACAATTGTTGACACCGCGAGCTTCAAAGCGTTCGCGTTTTGCAGTAAAGGACAAATATCCTTGAAATTCACTCCGGGGACGGGGTAGTCCGGGATGTCTCTTATGAATTGAGATAACTCATTTGCTGCATTCATTACGCAACCGTTTTCTTGAAATGGCGGCGCTCCTGGGGTGCTTTGAGTTCATCGGCTAACTGAGTAAGCGCTTCGACTTCAATCTGTCTGACACGTTCGCGTGTTATGCCTAACCGTTTTCCAATTTCCTTGAGTGTGTGTGGTTCCATTCCATTAAGGCCGAATCGCATTTCAAGAACTAACGAATCTCGGCGATTCATATCTTTAAGGCTGTTCATGATATGGTTGAGAGCGTCAGACTTAACTAGATTTGCCTCTGGTGTTGTAACGCGATCGTCGCTAACTACATCACTAAGAGCCCAACCATTTTCATGGTGATCGGACTGTGGGGCGGAGGTTTGCACGTGAATCGCTTTGCGTATCATCGGCAACTTACGACGCTCAACTCCTAGCAAACGCGCAATTTCTTCGTCAGTTCCATTTCGTCCCAGTATATCCATAAGGCGCGCATTTGCGCGACGCCATTTGGATAACAACTCAACCATGTAAGCAGGGATTCGTATGGTTTTGGCGGTGTTGATCAATGAGCGTTTAATAGATTGTTTGATCCAGTAACTCGCATACGTACTGAAACGCGTGCCCATCGTGGGATCAAAACCCTCCACCGCTCGCAGTAACCCCAGATTGCCCTCTTCAATAAGATCCTGAAGGGGTAATCCTCTATGATTGTATTTACGGGCTATATTTACGACCAAGCGAAGATTGGCACGAACCATCCAGTCACGCGCTTCAGCATCACCTTTTTGCACCTTGCGAGCGAGTTGCTTTTCCTGATCTGCTGTTAGAAGATCAGTCGCATTGATTTCACGGAGATATATTTCAAGTGGGTTCTGAGTTTTACACGAACCGGTTTTAGTTTGTTTGGGGGGGGCAATTGTTGCCATTGTTGTTTTTCCTATCACAAAGTTTTCGAGAATCTCCTCGCTAACCATTGCTATCGGAATCGAACCCAACGAAATCAAGTCACTATGAAAACATACTGACTGCACTGTTCGTTCCAACTTTTCCGAGAGTAATAAAAAAACCGCACTAAAGGAGTGACCCTTTTAGTGCGGTTGTAACGGCGCCCAAATGGCGTATTAGTCGTCAGATTCGTCAGAATCGGCTTCTTCTTCAGGAGCATCAGCGGCTTCTTCTTCAGGAGCATCAGCGGCTTCTTCTTCAGGAGCATCAGCGGCTTCTTCTTCAGGAGCGTCAGCGGCTTCTTCTTCAGGAGCGTCAGCGGCTTCTTCTTCAGGAGCGTCAGCGGCTTCTTCTTCAGGAGCATCAG
>JABJJO010000125.1 GCA_018660825.1 Planctomycetaceae bacterium
CATTCAACTACGAGGAGAACCTGCCAAGTTGGGAGGGCAGGTACCCAGACGTTTCTTGGAAGTGTTTGGCGCCGAGCAGTTACCGAAGGGATACAAAGGGAGTGGTCGCTTGCAGTTTGCGGACTGGATCACAAGCCCGGAAAATCCGCTGGCGGCACGTGTCCTCGTCAACCGAGTTTGGCAATGGCATTTCGGGCGGGGAATTGTCTCCACGCCAAGTGACTTCGGGTTCCGTGGAGCGAGACCCACACATCCAGAATTGCTTAATTGGCTGACCGCAGAATTCATTGCATCCAACTGGTCTATCAAGCATTTACACCGAGTCATGATGCAGTCTCGCGTCTATCAACTATCGAGCATCAACCCATCCGAAAAACCACAAATTGATCCGGGAAACAGTCTGCTGTGGAGATATACAAGACGACCACTGGATGCCGAATCTATGCGGGATGCCATGCTTGCGGTCAGTGGAATTCTTGACCACAGCAAACCAAAACCTCATCCCTTTCCTGACGTAAACTCGTGGGGATTTACAATTCATCATCCGTTTCATGGTGTATATCAATCGAATCACCGCAGCGTCTATTTAATGCAGCAACGCAATCGTCGTAATCCCTATTTAGAACTATTCGACTCCGCAGATCCAAATGTCAGCATAGGCAATCGCCAACCCACAGTCACGCCAACTCAGGCCCTATTTCTGATGAACTCCAAATTTGTTCATGATCAAGCAAACGCCATGGCACAACGCCTTCTCCTCTCCGCAAAAACGACGGAGCAACGTGTACAACTGGCATTCGAAATAGGACACGGCCGACAACCAAGCAAATTGGATTTCGAGGCAGCAGTTGAATTTGTAACCACCTACAATGAGCAACCTCCTCGACAAACCCCACCCGCCTCCCAACAGGAGGTCTGGTCAGGTTTAGCCCGTGTGATTTTAACCAGCAATGGTTTTCTGTTTGTCGACTAACATCTTTTCATGAGTTAAGCATGAGTACTCCATTGACCCATAATCGCCGCCAATTCCTGAAGGAAGCCTCAGGTGGTTTTGCCATGACAGCTTTCGCCGGGATGTGTGGCAAGCTGCGGGCACAGTCAATAGACCCGCTTGCAAATCGATCCCCACATTTTTCTCCAGCGGCAGATCGCGTTATTTTTATTTATTCGACCGGTGGAGTCTCTCATGTTGACACGTTCGATTACAAACCACAATTATCTAAAGATCATGGCAAATCGATCGTTGCCTCACGGTGGCTCAACAAGCCCGGAGAATTTACCCGCTACTTAATCAAGCCCCGCTGGAACTTCAAACAATATGGCGAGAGTGGGACGTGGGTTAGCGATCTTTTCCCACATATCGGATCGGTCATTGACGATATATGCGTACTCAATGCGATGCACTGTGATAGTGACGGACATGACAAGGGGACACTAGCCGCGCATACCGGTTCCGCACAATTCACACGTCCCAGCGTCGGATCTTGGGTCAGCTATGGACTTGGTACGGAAAACCAAAACCTTCCTTCTTTCATGGTCTTAGCCCCCGCTGCTCCCTACGCGGGTGCACAGACATGGGGCAGCTGCTTTCTGCCGGGCTGTCATCAGGGAACCCATGTCATCCCAGGAAAAAATCCCATCGCCAACGTTGCTCCTAGAGGGTTATCTCCACAACAACAGCAAAAAGAACTGGGCCTACTGAACCGCCTTAACCGCAGTCACCAGAACAGCCGTCACACGGATTTGGCGATTAATGCTCGGATACGATCGTTCGAGACCGCCTTTGGGATGCAACAAGCGGCGCCAGAAGCATTTCAAGTGTCCGCTGAGAACCAGCAGACACTGGAAATGTACGGAATGGAACGTGGCGACACCGCTGGGTTTGGCTGGCAGTGCCTGATGGCAAGACGATTAGCAGAACGCGGCGTACGGTTTATTGAACTGATCGATGTTGGTTCCAACAATAACTGGGATTCGCACGGCAACATGAAAGACCACGAGCGACTGGCAAAAAATATCGACAAGCCTCTAGCGGGACTTATACGTGACTTGAAACAGCGAGGAATGCTCGAACGAACACTATTGGTCTGGACTTCGGAATTCGGCCGCACCCCTTTTAACACCAATGCAAATCACGCCGGCAGGGAGCACCACAATTCCTGTTTCACTTCGTGGATGGCCGGTGGCGGGGTAAAAGGGGGCATGGTCTACGGAAAATCCGACGCATACGGCATCATGCCTACAGAGGAATCGGCGCACACACATGATCTTCACGCGACAATTCTAAACCAGGTAGGTCTTAATCACGAAGAATTAACCTACCGCCATGCGGGTCGTGATTTTCGCTTAACCGATGTCCGTGGGGAAGTCCTTCATGACATACTCCATTCACAGAAGGCAGTTGGCTAAACGACAACCAATGAAATACACTCTCGCAATTACTGCTCTGTTCCTAATTGAATCATCGCTAGCGGCGCAGACGTTTGTCGACGTCACCGCGAATTCCAAACTAACCGGTATGGCAGGGGGTTCCGTGGCTTGGATCGATTTCAACCAAGATGGACACGAGGACCTAAACGTTTCAAATCAGGTATGGATTAACAACGGCGATTCAACCTTCAGGAAACTTGCCGACACCGGTCTCGCTGGATCGGCAGTTTGGGCGGATATCAACAATGACGGGTATCCGGATGCTATGTGTTGGACCGGAAAGGGGTATCTATTTCTCAACCAGCAAGGAACCGCCCTAACCAATATCAGTGACAACCTTCCTGACTTGCCTACAACTGTTAGTCTCGCCGCCACCATGGGGGATTTCAACGGTGATGGACTGGTTGACCTGTATGTAGGCGGTTACGAGGGCCCCGGCTATTTGACCGATGTCATGTATTTCAATCAGGGGGCAAGCGTCTTCAAGGAGGTCTGGCGAACCAAAGGAACGACTATGCCAGCCCGGGGCATTACGACTGCTGACTATGACGAGGACGGAGACCTAGATATCTATGTTTCCAATTACCGCCTTGTACCCAATACACTTTGGAATAACGATGGCAAGGGGAAGTTTACGCAAGTAGAGAAAACAGCCAAAGTAGACGGTGATGGCGGTCTTGGCGCCTGGGGTCATACGATCGGATCGAGCTGGGGCGATATAGATAACGATGGGCACCTTGATCTATTCGTCGGAAATTTCAGTCACCCGCCTGCATATCAGGATAGGGCAAAGTTTTTAAGAAACCTTGGAAAAGATGGGGCGTATGTCTTTGACGACAGAACAGCCAATGCAGGACTTGCGTGGCAGGAATCTTTTGCATCACCAACTCTCGGTGACTACGACAACGATGGTTTACTCGATCTCTATTTTACAACTGTCTATGGCGGGGATCACTGCGTGCTGTACAAAAATGCCAACGATTTTCAATTCAAAGATGTCACGCAGGCATCTGGAATCACGGCCGACACCACCTATCAGGCCGCATGGGGAGACTATGACAATGACGGCGATCTAGATCTCGTCACCAAGGGGCGGCTCTATCAAAACAATACCCCCAAAAAAAACTTCGTGCAAGTCAAACTTGTGGGAACGGGCTTAATCGATAAAATGGCATTCGGCGCTCAGGTGCGAATCACGGTGGCCGACCGTGTATACACCCGACAGGTCAGTTCTTCGACTGGACAAGGCAATCAAAATTCATCTATTTTGCATTTCGGTTTAGGAGATTACGCTGGCTCATTGAAGGCTCAAGTCTCATGGCTAGGTGGCAAACAGACAACAAGAACACTTAAACTAAATCACCTCAATACGATCCATCCCCAATAGAACTGTAAAACAAAAGATAGCCAGTGTTTCTACTAAATACGTTGCCGAGTTGGGAGAACTGGTCTTCGGCTTGTTAAGCGGATTATATATCAGTTGAAAACATTAAGTTTCATCGCATAACAAACCGAGCGTTGCTAAACAGCGTTTACGCTACCGCACATCAGATAACTTCAGATTGCTGCAAGCCATGACGCTATCCAACTATAACTCGCTTCACTCCCAGAGTATTTCATCCAGAACCTGTCCATCCGGGTGATTAGTTTTCCATTCTCCCCAGGACATTAATTCAAATGGGTACTCCCCATATGGAATATTTTCCGCTTCCTGCAAATACGATTTTCCTTTAACCAATATTGCCATATGCCCCGCGGCCAGCCCTGCCTGCATGATATCCAGTTTCTCTTCGCCGGGCTGCCCTTGAAAAACACGTACGCATTCCGACTCATTGCAGTAGGTTACCGCAATCGGAAGGCCTTCATAGACTTCACTGACCACATGCTCGGACATACCATTCATCCAACGTTTCGGAAAAGCGTAGTGCTGTTCACCAATGTTTAACGTAATCACTTCGTCCTGATCATCAAGGTTGGCCCCCCCGACAGTCACAAACGAACGCTCTGGTGTTTCAAACTGACCATCCAAAAACTCATCCTGTAGCATTTCGTCATCGGGATACTGCTCTGTTACTTGAAGCGCAATGTGATCCGTTACAAGCAAACAGCCGTATGCCAGTAGGGCGGCTAGCAGCAACACCCCCGCACCAGCAGTTATATACTTCACTTTGGCCATCGCATACACTTCCCAGCATTAAAAATAAGCGTTCCTATTAAGATGATGCTCATAACTCGTTGCATCTCCCAAAATTGCCCAGCTGAGCCGAATATTGGAAGGTATATAGCGAGTCCTGTGTCAGGCCAGAACTTCCTTTACAACTTGTCCATGGATATCGGTCAAACGGAAATCTCGACCTGCATAACGGTATGTCAATTGTTCGTGATTAAGTCCCAACAGGTGCAACAACGTGGCGTGCAAATCGTGCATGTGGACCTTGTCCTTGACCGCTTTATGTCCGAACTCGTCGGTGGCACCATGGGCAAAACCGGACTTTAGGCAATCGCCAGCCAACCAGGTAGTAAATCCGTCTGCGTTGTGATCGCGGCCCGTGCCATTCTTTTCAGCATAAGGAGTACGACCGAATTCACCACTGAACCAGACGATGGTATCTTCGAGCAGTCCTCGCTGTTTCAAATCCTGTAGCAAACCAGCGATTGGCTTGTCAACCGCCTTTGCCTGCGGTGCATGTTGGGGCAATTTCGAATGCTGATCCCAATTGGAAGCTCCGCCGGCGGCACCCGAGGTGACCTGCACAAACCGAACTCCGTTTTCGCATAGTCGCCTAGCCATCAGGCACTGACGACCGAAATTATCAGTTTCCTTTTCACCGATTCCGTACATGGCCATCGTATTCTGAGTCTCTTGGCTCAAATCGAACACACCGGGTGCATTGTTCTGCATCCGCCACGCCAATTCATAGGAACTGATGACCGCTTCTAATTCAAAGTCTCGATTTGTGCTGTTCAATTGTTCTACGTTGAGGCGTTGTAGGAATTCGAACTGTCGACGCTGTGCATCTTTTGACAAATCCGTGTTGCTCAGGTTGCGAATCGTCGCGTTCGCGTCAAATTTTCCAGCCTTACCAATGGCTGTTCCTTGATTTGCTGCGGGAAGAAAAGCGCTGCCGTAATTGCGTGCGCCGCCAGACGTGGGTATCGGACCTAGCGAAATAAACCCTGGCAAATTCTCATTCTCAGTCCCTAGACCATACGTAACCCAAGACCCGAATGATGGTCGTATGAAATTTGTTGAACCACAGTGTAGAAACAGCGTCGCTGGTCCGTGCGCAACCCCTTCCGTTTGCATTGAATGAATAAAGGTAAGGTCGTCTGAATGCACCGCCGTCTCACGAAACAACTCAGAAGTCTGACGACCCGAATCTCCATATTGCTTGTACTTCCACATGGGTTTCATAACCCGCTCAGAAGTACCACGTTTTCCTGTATTCGCTATTGTACGAGCATCGTCGAACGGCATTTTCTTGCCGTCATTCTTGTATAACGCCGGTTTATAATCGTATGTGTCTACGTGGCTGGGCCCGCCCTGCATAAACAGAAAAATAATCCGCTTGGCCTGAGGACGCAAATGTGGCTTTTTGACCGCGAGCGGATTTCCTGCATAAGCTGAGTCCGCACATAATCCGGCCAACGCCAGACTGCCGAAACCACAGGCGGATTGCTGCAGGGCGGCTCGTCGCGTGATGAATTTTTTATTCTCACTCATAAAATAACACCTGCTTTAGCGGACGTAACGGAATTCGATGGTCGAGAACATTGATTGTACCATCTGTGTCCAGGCGTCAACCTGGCGATTTTCAGTCGTATCGGTAACCGATGTCAGAAACTCTTGGGTAAGCAAGAGTTCCGTCTCCGTTGCCCGCCGTCCTAGGATCTGCAGATAAGCCTGCTCAATACGATTTGTTGTTGTCATTTGTGATTCACTCAGAAGTCGTTCGGCGGTGAGCCGAGCCTGAGCACTCACGAAGGCATGATTCATCATAAACAGAGCTTGCGGAGCCACGGTGCTGACGTCGCGGCGGCCTGTCACCATACTTGGATTGGCAAAATCGAACACTTCAAACAGTTCCGGTAAACTGCACCGAAACACTGGTACGTAAACACTGCGACGTGGCGCCTCAAATCGAAAACCGACGTCCGTAGTAAGATTAGCTGGAAAAGTGGCCCCTCGCATCTGTAACTCTAACGTGCCGCCTACCGACAGCATCGTATCACGGATAGATTCCGCATCTAGACGTCGATGATTCATATGGGCCAACAGTCGATTCTCAGGATCCGCCTGCTGGTCACCTCGCGCGGACGAAAGGCGATACGTTCTAGAAAGCACAATCGTACGGATCAGCTTTTTGACGGACCAACCATGCTGAACGAATTGCATCGCTAAATGATCGAGTAGTTCCGGATGCGACGGAGATTCACCCGTGGTGCCAAAGTTGTCAACGGTGCGGACCAATCCTGCGCCGAACAACCAATGCCAGACGCGGTTCACCATGACGCGCGATGTCAATGGATTAGCTGGATCGACAATCCAGTGCGCAAGTTCCAGTCGACCACTGCTGTTAGTGGGCATTTCAGGTGCTGGTCCGTAGTTGGCAACCTGCAGGACGCCGCGTGGAGCGATGTCGCCCAGACTATCGATACGACCACGAATATGAATTCTCAAATCCGTCGACTTCGAATTTTCGACTGCTGAATTAACCATTTCGCGAACAGGCTTTTGTTTATTGAGTCGGGAAAGTTCAGCTGTCAGTGTAGATATTTTCTTTTTGAGTTCCTGCTGTTCTACAGCTGCCAGTTCTTTCGCCACTTGTGATGCGGAACGGGTTGTGACGGCGTCCTTGGTGACAGGTAGAAACTGTAGGGCGTCGGCTGTTACAATTCCGTTGGTACTCTCGTTCGAGATCAGGACGCGATTCTGTTGATCTGCACTAAATCGATACGTACCGAGTGAAAGGAAGCGTCTGTTAAGGGGTGGTTCTTTTCGCATGTCGACGACCACTAACTCTTTACCCGCAGCGCTGAATATCTCAACTGGCACATTGGATGCACGCCCGCCTCCCCCCGAATAGGCAAAACGCACTTCATATTCCCCATCTGCGAGTTCGGGAATGTAGGTAAGTGTTTTGGCCCCTTTTCCTTTATTATCGTCGTGAATGTACCCTTTACCGACATAGTGTTTGGAATACACTGAGTTTGTCCATTTACCAACGATTATCACGTCGTCATCATCAACGATGATTCCTGGTAATGAAGAGGCGGTAACTACTTTAGGAAAAGCTGTTTCCGACTGTGGATCCAGTCTGGATTTCAATGCATTTATTTCATTCTCTACTTTGGCAACCGCTAAATCGTGAATTTCCAATTCTCGCTGTACCTCTTCAGTAAAAGGCAACGGGATTTCCATAGTCGTTGAAACGTTGGAATGCTTCAACCCCTGAACATTTTTGAGAATCCCTGCCATCGCATAATAATCACTAGTAGGGATAGGATCGAATTTGTGATCGTGGCAACGCGCGCAGGTAATCGTTTGTGCCATTAAACCTTTTCCTATAACGTCGAGTTGTTCATCGACCACATCCATACCAAGTTGATTCTTGTTTTGATTCTCCAGCAGCGCGTCACCCATTACCAAAAACGTGGTGGCGATCAAATTTTGCCGTTGCGCCTCGACTGACGACGCCTCAAGCAAATCACCTGCGAGTTGTTGCGTTAGAAACTGATCAAAAGGCTGGTCCGTATTAAACGCTTCAATTACGTAGTCGCGATAACGCCAGGCATATTTGAGCAATTTCCCACGCAGCGACATCGACTCAGCGAAACGCACCACATCAAGCCAGCGCCGCCCCCAACGTTCCCCGAAGCGAGGTGACGCCATCAACTGATCTACGAGATTCTCGTAAGCCAGCGGCGACTTGTCGTTGATGAACTGAGTGATCTCTTCTGGCGTCGGAGGCAAGCCGATGAGATCGAAGTAAATTCGACGCACTAAGATAATCTTTTCCGCATCAGGACTCGGATGCAAATTCGCCGATTCCAATTTTGCAAGTATGAAACGGTCGATATCGTTATTGGACCAGGCGTCGTTTTTCACCCTAGGTATGACTGGTGTCCGCAGTGGCTGATAGGCCCAGTGTTTTCGACCGGCTTCGATGTCGATCAAATTTGGTTTGGCAACTTCGGTAGTCTCGCGACGCGGATCCTCTGCACCATCACGAATCCACTTTTCGAAATCGTCAATGATGACTTGCGACAACTTCTGCTTCGGAGGCATCTCAAAGGCATCGTGTTTCAACGAGGAAATTAACAGGCTTTCTTCGGGTTCACCGGGAACGACCGCTGGGCCCGATTCGCCACCATCTAGCAACCCTTGGCGGGAATCGACAAACAAGCCTCCCCGAAGTGTCTTGGAATCGGCCGCATGGCATTCATAACAATGCTGTACGAGCACCGGCCGAATTTTCGATTCAAAGAACTCGATTTTCGGATTGGTTTGCGAAAAGACCCACGGCGCAAACGTGCAACTTGTAACCCAGACCGTAATAAATGCGTAGACGATTTTCAACATTGCTATATTTTAACCAAGATCCTGATTTAGAGACAGTCAAATATTGCCATGCCGTCCGCATGTCCACGCGATTTTCGTCCAAACCTTGCCAAAACATTTTTAAGTCGAGGCTTAGGGTACGGCCTGGAACATCTGCTGTATAACCAGTTCTTTATCCTTGATTTGGATCTGTAGATCAAAGAAACCTGCACCGCGTGATACGTGGGGAAACGAGATGGAAAAATTCTCTCCTCGTTTGCGGAAACCCATTGGATTTTCCCAGGCTATCTTTTCAAAATTAGCCTGGTTTACCGCCGGCTCGATAATATAGTTCTTTGTTAAAAGCAGACCCAACATTGATTCTGCCTCTTGCATTGTTAGGCCCTGTATGGTGCGAGTACGATACTCTTTCTTATCCACCTTCAGGATGATTTCTTTTTGCGCCCTAGGTTTCCCTGCCCAGTATTCTCCTATCTGCAAGTCATCCTCCTTGGGCTCCGCATTAGGATGCCACCACTTCTTGTAAGTGACGTTCAGCACTTGGGTGGAAACTTCACGACCCTTGACCTGCTCGACTCCCTGGACCCGAATACCGCGGGCTTGTGTCGGATAGAGGTTATAAGTGGAAAGCTTGGCGACCTGCTTAATACCTCGTTTTGCTGCCAACTGGATCACAACCTTCTCTTGGTCCTTAGACAGCACCGAACCGGGCACATAGTCACGCTGGATTTGGTCTTTTTCGACACCGTTCACATGGAACAACTGAGGTATCCCAAACGCCGCTAAACAAAACACTGATACAACAATTCTTAGGTTTTTCATCTATCGCATCTTTCCTTCTTTGAAAATGGCGGCTAATAAATACGTGAAAATATCGGATTTCCGTGCTACGATCGAGGACCGTATTTACTTACCGCAAAACATGGTTTTGGTTCTAATTGAACCGACAACTCTTTTGACGGGTAAGCGGCAAACAAAGTTCCCCAAAATTCTATTAACAACAGATTAAAGGTTTTACCCCTTGGCGCCGGTCGATGTGGATCACGACACAGTTGAGTATCGTACCGAAGAATTACAACTTTTTCTATCACGAAAGGTTATTTCAACTAAACTACCGTTATGATGGAAACTTGGAAATTGTTGTAGATTGCCAAGTTTTTTGTATATATATGTAACGATTAGGAGATGCCTTGTGAGAAATTTATTGACAGTTTATCTGGTTGTATTTGTGGCGGCGACTTTGGCTGCATTTGGAAACCACGCGGTTGCCGGTGAGTGGACCACCTTTTTCAACGGGAAGAACATCAAAGGCTGGGAAAAGAAGGGTGGCGATGCAACCTACAAGGTCGAGGACGGGTGCCTAGTCGGAACCACGAAACCAAACACGCCAAATACGTTTTTGTGCCCACCGAAGACGTATGGAAACTTTGAATTAACTTTCGAAGTCCAGTGTGATGAGGCACTCAACTCTGGTGTGCAAATCCGCTCTATTTCCGATGCCGACGAAGTACCAACCGGACTGTCGGAGGCTGATGCCGTGAAGGCAAAGAAAAAAGCCGATGGAAAATCTCTATTTGGACCACAGGTGGAAATCGCGGCAAATGGTAATGCGGCGGCCGTTTGGTTTGAAGGGGTTGGAGGTTGGTTGCTGGAGCCCAAAACTGAAGTCACCAACAAGGTCTACAAAAAAGACGGTTGGAATAGCTATCGGGTTCTCGCCCAAGGTGAGCATATTCAGGTATGGTTAAACGGCACCAAGATTTCTGACGGCAAGGATACCCGCACACACTTTACTGAAGGTCGCCTAGGTTTCCAAGTTCATGGCATTGGCAAAAAGACCGAGACACTTACCGTTCGCTGGAAGAATATCAAAATTCGCGAAATTGAATAGATGCGAACCTGCCGTCTGAAGGAGCATTCATTGTCTTAGTAAGGGGGGGTCAACAGATTCCCTAGTTGTGCAAAAAGCTTTCGCTAGCGACGACGGCTTGGATCAGGTCCCGCAGGCCCTTCTTGGGGCCAACCATTTCCTTACTAATCCTATCAATGCTCGGTCGATCGCTACTGTTTAGTTTACGGCCGATGGCGTAGGTGAGTAGTTTTTCCGTGAGACAACGGGTGAAGGCTCTGTCCTCGGCAACTATCAAAGTTCGGAAATCGGCGTTTGATGCGAAACTCTTGCCGTCGGTGAGTTTGCCTGAAGCGTCTACTTTAAGCTTACCGGGATATTGATCTCGCCAACCGCCGATTGCGTCGTAATTCTCCAACGCGAAGCCCGGCGGGTCGATCTTGTTGTGACACTGGGCACAAGTGACGTCTGCCCGGTGCTTGATCAATTGTTCTCTCAGCGTTGTCGCACCACGTACATCCGGATCGATAGCCGGAACGTCGCCGGGGGGCGACGGCGGACTGTAGCCTAGAAGTTTGTTCAGCACGTAAATCCCACGCACCACCGGTGAGGTATCGACGCCATTGGCTGAGGCCGTCAAGAAACTGGCGTGCCCCATGATCCCGCCCCGGGACACCTTCGGCAGGTTGACCTTGCGAAAATAATTTCCTTCTAGCCCCGGCATTCCATAATGCTCTGCTAATTCGCGGTTAAGAAAACTGTAGTCTGCTGCAAGAAATTCACGAATCGGTAAGTTACGGTCAAGGATATGCCCGAAGAACAATTCAGTCTCCTTGCGCATAGCATCACCTAAGTTGTCGCGGTAGTAGTTTAGAAAATCCTTCGACGGCGGCATCTTGCCAATATTATCGAGTTCAAGCCAGATCCGCGTGAAGTTGCTCACGAACCGCTGCCCCTTCGGGTCGGAGAGCATGCGGGCCACCTGCTGACGCCGGGTTTCGGGTTCGCCGAGTGTGCCTCCGGAGGCGCGCTTGAGCAGTTCGTCATCAGGCATGGACGACCACAAGAAATAAGAGAGACGCGAAGCTAACGCGTAATCTTCAAGCTGTCCCTCAGACTCCTGCAGGTAGAGGAAACCGGGGGCGCACAGAATAGCTTGGAACCCAAGTTGCAGAGATTCAAGCGGCTTGAGCCCAGCGTCTAGCTTCGCTTTAACCAGAGCGAGGATTGGTTGGAGCTCACCGTCGGTCGGTGGTCGACGAAAGGCGCCACGAGCAAAGGCAATCAGGCGATCGTCTATTGTTTGCGAATTCAATTCATCCAGCCTGATACCACCGTATAGCACGCGGTGCCCCGGCGGCGGCCAACTCTGCTGGTGTGGGCCCTCAAGTTGTATCTCCCAGATGCGGAGCTTGGGGCCCCGATAGGCTTTCAGCACACCGTGGCTTCTCTCATTGCCCGGCGGAAGCAAAGCAAATGGCTTAAACTCCGGGTGTTTTTCGGCATCGTTGACGAGCAGTCGCGTCAAACGCTTGGCGGCGCTGGTACCGTTGCGAAAACGGACCTCCGGTTCATAGCCCTGTTCGAGGTAACCAGTCCATTCAAACCACTGGGGTTCTGCGCTAGTCAGCTCGTACGTGGTAAGCGACACCATGTTGCTAACGTTTCCAGCGGAGGTGACACTGCCGCGACGATCCACGGAGGCAATCTCCAGAACCAACGGGTCGCCATTGCGGAAATCATCGACCGTATTGCCGTAAACGTGTGTGCGATCCACGGCCGCCGCACGAACGCGGATGGTATATTTCCCGCTATGCGCGACGCCTCCCTGCCGCACAAGCGGTAGAAAGCCAATGTGTCCGCCGCGATAGTGCCGACCATAGAGATCTGTGTATGCAGTCTCCGGGACGAATCGAAACCGGTCGACTTGGAAGAGCTTCGGGAGTCCCGTGGCCTCTTTCCCACTAAAATAAAATGGCGACTTTTGAGCGTATGCTTTTACTTCAGGCTTGGGACCAAAGTGCGTAGCGCGTTTCACTGCCGACTCAGCCGCGGGAAAGTATTTTTCCAATAACAAGCCGGAAGTCACCAGTTGGGCACCATCGTTGTCGAAACCCGCGGATGTAACTTCCGCTGGGAAATCTTCCGTCGGGTTCCAAGCCTCAACGTTCAAACCAAGCAGGTCGCTGATTGTCTTTTGATACTCCACTTTATTCAGCCGACGAAGGACCGTATGACGGTTGCTTCCAGCAAATTTCTCCCGAGCCACGGCGATGTCCCCGGTCATCACTCGAACCGCCGCGAGCCGCGCCTGCTGACTGGGTTGTTTTTCGTCTACGGGCGGCATCTCCCCTAGATTGATCTGGTCAACGATATCCTGCCATTGTTCCTGTTGTCGATAATCTCCGATAGTTGTGGGCAAGGTGTCGAAGCGTCGTTCCGCCTGCTGTCTGTCGGAACCGTGGCACTTGTAACAGTACTGCTTGAGGAAGGTTTCGGGTAACTCGGCGCGGAGAGCAGTCGCTGAAAAGAATCCAATGACGATAATCCCAAGGAAATGTTTGCGATCCATAGTTCAGGATAAATCCATTTGTGAAAAGGTGCTGTTGCTCTTGCCGAAACTCTCTCGCTCGACGCCGAACCATTGCAGCGATGACAGCCAAAGATTGGACAGGGGTACGCGCTTGTGGTTTTCCGCAGGACAGATAACATGGCCCCGATGCTTAAGACCACCGCCGGCCAAGAGCACGGGCAGATCCTTGTTGCTGTGCTTGGAACCGTCGCTCATACCGCTGCCTAGGACCACCAGCGTGTTATCGAATATCTCTGCTTGCTGCAAGCCATCAAATAGACGATTCACCTGCGCGAAAATGTAATCTTCGACAACTTTGAGCTGTTCCAGTTTGTGCTCGCCTTTACTATGGTGCGACAGGCCGTGGTAACCAACATCTACGTTTTCTAGGTCGGAGGTCGTGAACCCAATGGGAATCTCAAAGGTCGCGACCCGCGTGGAGTCGGTCTGCAAGGCGAGGGTGAGCAGATCAAAAAAGAGCGGCAACTCCTCGATGTCCATGCGTTCCTCGTCGCCTACCGCTTTGATACCCGGGTTGGGCTTCGGCTTGTCTAGCCATTCCTTGGACATCTGAAGTCGCCGTTCCACCTCGCGGACCGAAGTCAAGTATTGGTCAAGTTTGTCACGATCGGCGCCATTAAGATTGCCATATAGAGAATTAGCGGACTCAAGAAGCGCGTCGAGAACACTGTCCCGCTGGCCCAAACGCTGACGCTCGAGATCGCGCTGAGCCTTTGAACTCTCAACGAACAAGGCCTCAAACAACCGCGCGGGATTGTTCACCGGCGGGATACGTACGCCGCTACGGGTCCAGCACATATCCGTGCCCTCTCCTAATCCGGCGGTGATCGAGGGGAAGCGGGCGGCGCTGCCACTGTGTTCGGCTGCGACTTGGTCGAGAGAAACGTTTTTCTCCGGAAATCCTCCTGAGTCCTCCTTGCGGATGCCGGTGAGAAACGCGTTCACTCCGCTATGCCCGCCGGTGGTGCCATGGTCAAGATTCGAAAACACCGTGAAATTCTTACGATGCTTTTCAATGTTCTTCAGGGTAGCGCTGCTAGTGTAGTTAACGCCGGCGGTCTCGGGAAAGAAAGCTGGAGGGTGAAATCCCAGGTGATTTCCGATGGCCAAAATTCGACGCAACGGCTTATCGGCGGTTGCGGCGGCGACCGCAAAACTTTCGAAGGTTGGAAGTGATAGAGCAACACCCGATCCCTGAAGGAATTGGCGGCGGTTTAGAGATGACAGTTTTTTCATTATCTCTGACTCGCTGTGAAAAGATGAGAACGTAAAGTAGCTTAGCTTCCAAATATTCGAGCTTTTGATCCGATTGCGCACGGCCCGCCAGTACAGCTTGCAATCAACACAACGAAAAGTAAACAAAAGCCCCTCAACAATTTCATTCTAATAAAGATTCCGCATTTATAACAGGTAAATCTATCGCTGGGCACATTCTACCTGGCGGGGTTTGGATCAAAAACGATCAAGGCATTTCGGAAATATAGGCAGGTACATAGCTTTTCGAGCAGGTGATCAAAATCGTCTGTATAGCCGGAAAGTTTAAGGATATTCGGCACGGGCAGAACACAGGTGTCGAATTGGGGAGTCCTATATGGGTTTGTCATTTATTACAACCTCGAGTAGTATGGCAATAGAGGTGGAACTCTATACGATATCCTTGCCCAAGCCTTGAACATGTCTCTAAAACAAATCGCATCGAGCCTTTACCTTACGCTGTGGGCATTTGTTTTCACGGCTCAAGCACAAACCGTGAATTTCGCAAACGAGGTGTGGCCAATATTCCAGGCACATTGCATTCAATGCCATGGTCCGGACAGCCATGAGGGCAACCTGCGTTTGGATGCACGCGAGATTGCATTTAGAGGTGGAGTTAGCGGAGTCGGGATTACCGCAGGCAAGCCCCTGCAAAGTCTAATTTACCAACGCCTGATTGTGCGGGATGAAGGAGAACGCATGCCTTTGGAATCAGAGGCATTATCGGCTGACAACATCGATACGATTCGTCGCTGGATTACTCAGGGGGCTCAATGGCCTGATGGTATCGGGGCCAAGGTGAAACAGATTAAGAAACACTGGGCCTATGTTGTTCCCGAACGCCCCAAATTACCTCAAGTTAAGAATCAGCATTGGCCTCAAAACCCGATCGATTTATTCGTTTTACAGAGGTTGGAAGCCGAAAGGCTTGTGCCCTCCGCGCCTGCGGAACGCCGTCGTCTGATTCGCCGAGTGTTTCTGGATTTGATTGGCTATCCGCCAACCTACAAACAGGTACAACAATTTATCACCAATGATCACCCCGAGGCCTACGAGCAAATGGTGGAAGAGTTACTTGCTTCGCCGCAATATGGTGTTCGCTGGGCTCGACCATGGCTAGATTTGGCTCGTTATGCCGACAGTAATGGCTATCAAGCAGACCAATATCGCAATGTTTGGCCCTATCGCGACTGGGTGATTAACGCCTTGAATATGGATATGCCATTTGACCAATTTACCACCGAACAAATAGCTGGGGATTTACTGGAGTCGCCTACCATTGCGCAACAAATTGCGACCGGATTTCACCGTCTAACCACGCTAAATGTTGAGGGTGGGGTGGATCCTGAAATGAGTCGTCTGAATCAGGTGTTCGACAGAGTCAATACGACAGGAAGCGTCTGGTTAGGTTCTACCATTGAATGTTCTCAGTGCCATAACCACAAGTACGATCCGTTTAGTCAAAAAGAATATTATCAACTGTTGGCTTACTTTAATAACACACCGTTGGAAGTCAACGGGAAGAGCACGGCTTACAACTTCTTTGGCCCAAAGATCGAGGTGGGCCGTACTAAAACACAGCAGCGTCAATTGGCTTCCCTGGAGGCGGAAAAGGGGAAACAACGAATACTGTTCGAACAGGTGACTAAGCAGGCCGAGCTCGCATATGCAGATTGGGTCGCGATGCTATCCTCGAAGGTGTCTAGCGAACCCACCTGGTGCACCTTAACACCTGTCAGTCAAAAATCGCTTCATGGAGCAACGTTAACAGTACTCGAGGATCAATCAATACTGGCTAGTGGTAAAAATCCCAATCATGACACATTTGTAATAGAGTTTACGACCGATCAACAGCACTTCAGTGGATTCAAGTTGGAGGCCCTGCTCGACGATTCGTTACCAGGCAAAGGACCAGGACGCTTTACCGCTGAACGTCCGAACTTTGTGTTGCAGGAGTTTACGTTAGAGGCTGGTGGAAAGAAAATCAAACTCCACAGTGCGATCGCCGATTTCTCCCAACTCAACTACGCGATTAGCAAGGCCATCGATGGTGACCCTGCAACAGCCTGGGCAATTGCTCCCCAGTTCTTCAAATCCCATTGGGCAGAATTCCAAACCGAGGGAGCCATAACAATTGAAAGGGCTCAAACCATCAAGGCGACTTTAGTAATGAATCATGGTGGCGGACGAGTTATTGGCCGTTTACGGCTTTCCGCTAGGACAGGCACTCCTTCAGCAGTCTCGGTACCCCCGGAGATGATTGCGTTGGCAAAAAACACAGCGCGTACCCGCGACCAAGAAACACAGTTGCATGACTTCTATCTGAAGCAGCATATCGACTACCAGATGACACAAAAGAAGTTCAACGAAGCACAGGGAAGGATCGATAATTTTCAATCACCAACCGCCCTAGTCATGACGGAAATGAAAGAACCACGACCGACTTTTTTACTTATTCGCGGTGAATACAAGAACCACGGCAAACAGGTCAAGCCTGCAACCCCATCCGTTTTACACAAGAATTCAGCGGTGGATAATCCCAGTCGCTTGGATCTAGCTCGTTGGCTGGCTTCGACCGAAAACCCACTGGTTTCCCGCGTGACAGTGAATCGCTGGTGGGCCGAGATATTTGGCCGAGGTATCGTTGCGACGGAAGAGGACTTCGGCAGTCAGGGAGACGCGCCCTCCCATCCAGACTTACTCGATTGGCTAGCCGTTGAATTTTCCGATCATGGTTGGTCGATGAAACATATTCATCGTTTGATTGTTCAATCGGCGACTTATCAACAGGACTCCAAAGTACGTTCCGACCTAGAGGTCGTTGATCCAACCAATATACTGCTAGCACGGGCGCCCCGCGTTCGACTGACTGCGGAAGCCATCCGAGATACGATGTTACAGATTAGCGGTTTACTGGAGCTTGAAATGGGTGGCGCCCCAATTTATCCACCTCAACCCGACAGTTTTTGGCGGCATGTGGGGCGTAATGAGCCAAAGTATGCAACCAGCAGTGGTACCCACCGGTTCCGTCGTGGCGTTTATGTGATCTGGCGGCGCAGCGCTCCTTATCCCAGTTTCACAACTTTTGATGCGCCCGATCGGACATCCTGCGTCATCAAACGTAGTCGTACCAATACCCCCTTGCAGGCACTCACGTTACTCAACGACCCAACTTACTGGGAAATGACGGGCGCCTTTGCCAAAGAAATTGAGGCCTGCCCTGATGTTACTATCCGCGGTAAGATCACCTATGCTTTTATCCAGACACTCGCACGTAAACCAACTCAACGCGAAGTGGAAATCCTTGAAAGGTTGTATGAATCCACCGTTAGTCGGTTGAGTGATCGATCGTCGGATATACAGCAACTCGTTGGCGGTGGCGCCGATACGGCAACCGCAGAATCAGCTGCCTGGCGCTATATCGCGAATGTCTTGCTGAATCTAGATGAAACGATTACGAGGAACTAGTGATGAATCCGCAGTCAACTGAATTACAATGGACTCGGCGCGAACTGTTCCGTACAGGCGCGATGGGTATCGGTGTTTCTGCATTGGCGTCGTTGCTGGATGAAGAAGCCAGAGGTGCCCAACAATCTTTTGTAAATCCCTTACGCGCGCGTAAGAGTGACTATAACAACCGCGCCAAAAGTGTGATCTATATTCACATGATTGGAGCCCCATCACAACTGGATCTTTACGTAGACAAACCTAAATTGCGTGAGATGACGGGTGAACTTTGTCCGGATGAGTTATTCAATAGCCAGCAGTTTGCCTTCATTCGCAGTCGGCCGAAGATGTATGGATCGGCGTTTAAATTTCGCAACTACGGCGAAAGTGGTCAAGTATTTTCCGAGTTGCTACCCAATATTGGGTCCATGGCGGATGACATTGCTGTGATTGAATCGATGCATGGTGAGCAGATTAACCACGCACCGGCGCAGTTGTTTATGCAGACCGGTTTTGGTCGATTCGGTCGACCTAGCATGGGCTCTTGGGTTACCTATGGCCTTGGCAGCGAAAGTGAAAACCTACCTGCATTTGTGGTCATGGTAACAGGAAGCGTTGGAGGTGCGGGCAACAGCTTGTGGGGGAATGGGTTTTTACCCTCGATTTATCAGGGCGTTGAATTTCGAGCAACGGGTGACCCAGTCCTGTTCCTATCCAACCCAAAGGGAATTCAATCCAACGATCGCCGAAAGATTGTGGATGCGATTGTAGCCTTGGATCGTGAACAATTGTTAAATATGCGTGATCCGGAAATCGCTACTCGAATTGGACAGTATGAGATGGCGTTCCGCATGCAGACGTCCGTACCGCACCTGATGGATACATCACAGGAATCGGTGGCAACGCATGAGATGTACGGCACAAAACCGGGGCAGGCAGGTTTTGCTAATAACTGCTTGTTGGCTCGGCGTTTGGTAGAGCAGGGTGTGCGTTTTGTCCAATTATTTGATCAGGGTTGGGATCATCATACTGGAATCGAAAAATCAATTCGAAACAAAACCCGCCAAGTTGATAAACCGATTGCTGCTTTGCTCAAGGACTTAAAACAACGGGGAATGCTTGATGAGACGCTGGTTATTTGTGGAAGTGAATTCGGTCGAACGCCAATGGTTCAAGGCGGCTTGAACAACGCTGGCCGCGACCATCACAAAGATTGTTTCGCCATCTGGATGGCAGGCGGAGGAATTCGAGGAGGCTCACGAATTGGGCAGTCTGATGATCTGGGGTTCTCTATTACCATGGATCCCGTATCCGTGCACGATTTCCACGCCACTATCCTGCATCTACTAGGGAAGAATCATAAAGAGCTGACATATCGTTATCAAGGCCGTCGATTCCGACTCACCGATGTTTCAGGTACCCCAGTGAAACAGATCGTGTCATAAACGGATAATCGCATTCCCCTTCTGTAGTCATAATATTACTAAGGGCACCCGTTTGTAGCTTAAATAGGACTAGTATTGCTTGACCCACGGCAGGTAAAATTAGCAAGTTGGCCACGATGAGTGTCTGGGTCAGCTTTGGTCATTTACTGGTGGTAACGTAACCCAAGAGATGATTTAGTGAGCACCTATCGTAATATTGTTGGCAGCGAACAGCAGCTAACCATTGATGAAATACCGGCCGATCGTGGATTGATTGACGCCTTGCTAGATAAGGGCGTTATCGACAAAACAGTGCATCGCCGTACGTTTCGTCTGCTATATCCGCGTCGCGATACAGAACCGCTCGTCCTGAAAAGTATCCTGGCGATCGCTGCGATCTTTTTACTGTTCGGGTTCTCGATGATCATCGCGGCCAACTGGACCAGCCTCGGTCTCGTCATTCGTCTGGGCGCGCCCCAACTGCTGCTGATCGCATGTCTGGCAGGCGCTCTGTGGAAAGGACTAGACCATCAATCCGGTAAACTGTTTGCTTCCGCGGTCGTGGCGGCCGTGGGAGGTAGCCTGATTATCTTAAGTCAGGAGTTCCAGCAAAACGCCGATGCACCTTGGTTGTTTGGACGTTGGCTGCTGTTTGCATTTCCTATCGTTGTTGTCGCCCGGTTCCTGCCGCTCTGGGTTGGTTGGATCGCACTGCTAAACACCTACCTGTTTTCGATACTGGAATCCGCCGACAGAGCATTCCTAGACCTCGTCCACTCCTATCTTGGGCGCGAACCGCTATATTTCCTTATTTTGCCATCGGTGGCGCTGCTCGTGATACGTGAATATCTACTGTATCGCGGAAAAGATTCAAAATCGTGGGATTGGCTACGGCCCAACTGGCCCATATTCCTGCTGTTGATCTGGTCGTTCAGTCTGATTTTGAGTCATCTTGCAATCTTCTACGAAAATCTCATCGATTCTCGCAGTGCTTCCATCCTTTCTTTGTATTTGATTCTTGATGTCGTTCTGTTACTCGCGGCACACTGGTATTACAGATATAGATCGTTCAACATGTGGCTGCTATCGGTCACCGTTGTGTTTGAGAGCTTTGCCGGTTTGATACTAGTTGTTATTTCGGCAGCTGAAATATCTGACTATGATTTTACACTGATCATGCTTGGGGGAATGGTGACTTCATTCGGTCTCTTCCTCAATTGTTTCAGATATTTACGGTCGGTTCGCCGAAAATTGCACGCTGCGGAACCAGAATCCACGCCTGAACCGGTGTTGCCTCAGGAACCGACAGCGGACACGCAGCCCAGTTATGCCCATGAGGTGAAAACAATGCCGCCAAAAGATCTTCCATATCTTACCGCGGGCAGACTGATCGACGATTTATCGAATTCGGGTGAATTCGACCCACAACAGGCTCGAACCATTGCTCAGCACCGGATTCAGCACAATACCTATCCACTCTATCTGAGAGTATTGATTGGTATCGGCGCGTTTACCTCGGGGGCCTTCTTACTGGGGCTCCTTGCCACTTTGGAGATTTTCGAGGCCGAGGTTCTCGTGTTATTACAGGGCACAACCATGATTGGTCTTGCTATCTACACGCACCTAAAGACAAAAACGCTCGACAGCTCCACGACGGTTCATGCCATGCTGCAACAGGCTTCCTTTGCCATGGTGTTTGCCGGCAAGATTATGTTTGTAATTGGGGCGAATCAGGTGTTTGGTGAAGGCGAACTCACCTCATTCCTAGCACTGTTGCTCGTCACCTGCTCCACCTACTTCGTCTACGATATGTATGTTGACCGTTTAATGTCGTCGACAGCGACCATGGTTGCATTCGGGGTTCTTGTGCTGGACGTAGCCGAACATTTGAGATATTTCTCCGATGATGCGATTGCAACAATCTACAGTTTTGGCATTCTGGTGGGTGTACCACTGGCGTTTGCCATTATTATTCATCCCCGAATTTCTCAGGCGTTTTCCCCTGTGGGGATGGGGCTGCTGGGGTTGACTGGCTATCTGACCACGGCAGTCACGCTACTTCAACTATCGTCGGCCTATATCGCCAGCTTGGCCGTCGCCGGCACTTTGATTGCTACTTTATTATGGGCCTGTGGCGGCAGACAAACTCTTGCCACCCGACAAGTGGTCATTGCCATTATCGCTACCCTGCTAATGGCGTCGCTTAAGTTTGTCGCACCTATCATGGCCATTGCCGTTATCATCCTCGGGTACGCGGGCCACGATAGGTTGGTGTCGATCATCGGTAGTGTATTCCTATTGCTCAGCCTAGCAGTCTATACGAGAGCACTAGATCTAGGATTAATGGAGACCGGTGGGATCTTGTTGACCGGCGGTCTAATCTTAATCGCCGTTTATTGGCTTTATCGCTGTTGGGTTTTCACGAACTCGGCTCCCGCACAGACAAGCCATCCTGTTGGGGGAGATCTCACATGAAAACAACATCTAATTGGGTGCTTGTCCTGACGACGTTGGTCGCAATTGTTTACGTAAACCTATACGCTTGGCAAGGTCAGCAGATTAAAACACGAGGCGAGATCCTGTTTCTAGAACTCGCACCGGTTGACCCGCTGTCTTTAGTGCAGGGGCAATATATGCGGCTACGTTTTGGGATTGAAAAACCATATGCCACAACTCTAGAGGATCAACAAGTCATCCAAAACAGCGTAGGTGATGTACTGGGAATTATCGAACTAGACAGCAACCGAGTTGGCACCCTCAGCGGACTGCTAGGCAAAACAGACAGCAGTCGACGCCACCAACTGCGCGGTGATTTCTTACTCCTGCAAGTTCAGGCACAGTTAGGCGAATCACCTCGTGACTCCGATACCCAACAAACTTATTCAATTAAGATCAAGCAGAACTCTTTTTTGTTTCAGGAGAACACCGAGGACCGTTACACCCGGGCAAAACACGGCATGTTCCGCGTTCACAAAGATGGCCGCTATGTTTTGGTTGATTTGGCCGACGAACAATTACGTCCCCTATCACCTCAACCCTGAAACTCCACCATAAAGTCGCAGGTTTGTTGTCGTGTTGAAGGTATTCAGTTACGAAAATACCAAAAGGCATGGTTTAGTTCGAGATTTACATTAACTCGGTGGATGCGAGATTTATTGATCTTAGAAAGTCGGACTTTCGATTCTTTTTGTCGTACATTGCGCCTCTGCTTCTGCATAAAATTATACTAAACATCATCTTTCTTGAACTGGGGTTGCCATATAAATATTCTGAACTGGTTAGTCATTTGTACGGTTTCATTCGCATTGCCGCTGTTTCCTGTTGGTGCGAATGAACCCTCCAACAGTGAGGACCGCTTAGACAGCGTGGTTAGAAAACAGTTTTCCCGTCAACAGGGAACTAACTTACAACTAGCTCAAATCTCAACTACCGAGAAAAAACTAAAGCGGCGAATCGATCTTATCTTTTTTGACACCGCCTTAAGTGAAGTCTTGGACTCTCTAGGTACCAAGCTCGACGTTCAGTTTTACATCGATAAACGTGCTCTAACTGAGGTTGGATTGGACAGTAATACTACTATTAATTTCAATTTAAGGAACGTTAAAGCTGAACTCGCCTTGGGATTAATGTTGAAACAAAGACAACTGGTTTGGTTTGTTCGGAATAATCTCGTTCATGTGACGACTCCGGAATTTGCGGCATATGAACTGGAAATCCGAATCTACCGCTGTCATGACTTTCTTGAAATTCCATCGCATCCTCCAGGCCGACGTGGTATGGATGGCGGCATTAGTGATGGTGGCGCGGGCACGAGCGAATTCAGAAACCGGCAAAAAACACTCAGTGATCTAGTCGAACTTATACCATCCGTAATAGATCCGACGTCTTGGGAAGACCTTGGTGGTACTGGAAGTATCGGAACACTTCCTGATGGAATTTTAGTAATAGCGCAAACCCGCAGCGTTCATGCCGAGGTGCAACATTTGCTACAAGCGATGCGCATGCAGCGAAAAGGGATCCCAAATGCCGCGAATAAGCCAGCAGATTTAATTTCAACTACAGAGCAAAAGCTGGAGCAACAGATCGACGCTTTTTTTATGGACGTCCCCTTAAAGGACTTATTGGAATCTTTGGGTACCAAGCTCGACGTTCAGTTTTATGTCGATGAGCGCGCTCTTAATTCGATTGGAATAGACAGCAATACTCCTGTTAATTTCAGTTTAAGGAAGGTTAAAGCCGAGCTGGCGTTAAGGATGATAATGAATGAAATTGGTCTGGTAAGTTTTGTTCAGCAGGATCTTGTTCATGTGACGACTCCGGAGGCTGCGGAGAATTTACAAGTATTGGGAGTTTACTCATGTCCGGATTTACTTGAAACGACAGGTCGACCTCCACATCACAACCACGGAAATCGAATTCAACGGGGATTCCCAGGAGGAAGGGGGGACACAACAGCCCCTTATCGAGATCAGGGACCTGACAGTCTGATTGAGGTTATCCAAACCAAAATCAGCCAAGATAGTTGGGAGCAGGTTGGTGGTGCAGGAGTCATTGTTAACTACTATGAAATCTTGGTTGTTTCCCAGATTCCGCCGGTCCACCGCGAAGTGGAAGAAATGCTGAATGGATTACGAACGGCAAACAAATCTAAATCGGGCGCCATAATTCGATTGCGATGATTCCATTTACGGTAGGCCGTCGCATCGAGGATGTTCAGGGTGAGTTAAGGCTGTCCAATGCTCCTCGTGCGTTTATCCACCTCGACCCTCATCAAGATCAGGCCGTGCAAATCTAAATGAGAAAACAATGTTAATGAAATAGAACACATGAGATTAAAAATCAAGGCTACCGTTTTGATGGTGCCACTGACCTTACTAGGCGAAAGGCACCCAAGAGAAAGACAAAAACACCTAAACATATTATACTGATATAGTAAATAACGCTGCAGACTGCTTACAATTCAGTTTCACTCATCCCATTTACAATTATTCAGAGAATAGACATGAAACGCTACAACACCGATCGTCGAGATTTCATTAAAACCACTGGCATTGTTGCTGGTGGTTACTGGCTGGGAACGTCAGTGCCTGACGTCAGTGCCCGTTCAGCAAATGAACAACTGAATATTGCCTGTATCGGTGTCGGCGGACGCGGTTCGGCAAATGTCGGTGGTGTATCAGGTGAAAATATCGTCGCCATGTGCGACGTCGACGAGTCCAAGGCTGGAAAGCGATTTCAAGAATTTAACAAGGCTGGAAAATTCAAGGATTACCGAGTCATGTTCGACAAGGTCGGACAACAGCTGGATGCGGTCGTAATCAGCACGCCAGATCATACACATTTCCATCCAGCACGACAAGCAATGCTCGAGGGCAAACACGTTTATTGCGAAAAGCCTCTTGCTCACTCCGCTTGGGAAATTCGGCAGCTAACAAGAATTGCTAAGAAAGCTAATGTCGCAACGCAATTGGGGAACCAGCGACATGCCAATGCTGGCATGGCTCGAGCTGTGGAGGCGGTGCAATCCGGAATGGTTGGTAAAATCAAGGAAGTCTACTGTGCAATCGGCGGTTCACGGGGCATGCCTCCGATGCCTAAAGATTCTCCATCAATTCCAAATCATCTTGATTGGAAATTGTGGCAGGGGCCTGTTACGCAGCGAGAATATGCACCTGACTATGTGCCCTATAAATGGCGATTCTGGTGGGACTATGGAACTGGTGAAACCGGTAACTGGGGTTGCCATATTCTCGACATTCCTTACTGGGCGTTAGGACTGAAATATCCCACGCGCGTCGATCTGGACGTCGTCCCTACCGGAGATCAAATCGATGCCCAGCGCACACCTAAATCAATGAAGACTCGCATGGAGTATAAGGCTGAAAACGGACATGATGCGGTCATTCTGCATTGGTGGCACGGAGACATCAAAGAAGTCTTCGTAAAACACAACGCTCACGCATATGGGAACACATTGTTCATCGGTGAAAAAGGTACGATATCAGCAGGCTTCAGCGGATATAAAGCCAAGTTGAATGACGGCGACGAGCCGAAAGCTCCCAGTCCCTCAATTCCAAAGTCACCCGGATTCTATAAGGAATGGATCAACGCCTGTAAGGGTGGTCAGCGCAGCACGTGTGACTTCGTGAATTATTCGGGTGCACTTTCCGAAACAGTTCTCCTAGCAAATGCCGCCTACCGCTCTGGCGGCGGGTTTGACTGGGATGCTACAGCCTTCAAATCGAGTGGCAATGCCAAGGTGGATCAATATATTAATGCTGAATTTGCGAAGGGTTGGGAAGTCGACGAAATCTAATTTCGGTACCGGTCGCTCTATATTGAGGACAATCAAACGCTGCGATCCTCCCGATGACTGGTGCGTCCTATAAAGATCCCACCGAAATGGCAGACGCCGTTGGATAGCTACATAACAAATTTGACTAGGTTTCTAAAATTTGATATAAGATGCTGCAAATATACCAAGAGTGGGTTGCGCACGCTCTTATGCTAGACATTCCCTCATTCACCATCGTCTGAGGAGCAAGCTTAGCATTTTGTTAATCAAATTTAATAAGTAACAGAAATTGGACCAATGCAAAAACTGATTAATGGATTACTTCAATTTCAAAACGAGGGCTTTGGCAAATATCAGGATTTATTTGAGACACTCGCCGGGGGGCAGAATCCCGCCGCACTTTTCATCACCTGCTCCGATTCACGGGTAAATCCTAACCTACTGACCGGCTCCGATCCCGGCGATTTATTCGTGCTTCGAACTGCTGGTAATATCATACCACCCTACAAGAATGCACTCGGGGGAGAAGCGGCTACGATCGAGTACGCCGTGCAAGTCCTGAAAATACCCGACATTATCATCTGCGGTCACTCTCAATGTGGAGTAATGGGTGGATTACTTTCCCCAGAATCAATCGAAGACCTGCACGCGGTCAAAGCATATCTTGAGCACGCTCAATCGTGCCTTTCAGTTGTTGAACAGAAACACAGTCAAATACCCGACAGTGAGACGCGCCTCGCACGGACCATCGAGGAGAATATCCTCTTGCAACTTGAAAACATTCAAACACATCCGTCCGTTGCAGACGCTATTGGTCGCGGAGATTTGAAACTACACGGATGGGTATATAAATTTGAGACCGGCGAAGTATCTGCTTACAACTCGGATCAGAACGCATTCCTTCCGCTGGAATGCAATTCGCCTCCGATAACCTAACTGACCAAATTTGCATTTCTAACACCCGTTAACGATTAGCACTTATTACGTTTCCGGTGAACCGAAGAAAGCATTTTCACAGTACTTTCTTTTTAAAAGTTTATCTTGCAACAAAGGCAATGTTATTATAAACTTCCCGACACAGACGTGTCCAAACGGGATTATAAAGCGTTTCCACCCTACCAGTTGTGGTGTGTGCGGCTTTTCCCTCATAACATCTCTTAAATCGATAACAACGGAAAACTCATGCATCTTCTACGAGAAGCGATCGAGGCCGGGAATTTATGGCTTGACCTTTCAGAGGATCAAGTCGAGCCAATTTTTGACCACGTACTGGATCATTTGGTCGACTCCAATGTAATCTCCCACGAAAATCGGGGGGTAATTCTAACCGAATTACTATCAAATGAAAGTGTGTCGAGCAGTGCTCTGAGCGACTCCGTCGCCATTCCCCACGTCTACATAGACGAGCTGAGCGAGCCGATAATTTACTTTGTCCGTTTAGCTCATCCTGCCAATTTAGGTGCTGCGGACGGAATTGCCACTCGGTTTATATTCTTTTTGTTGGGGCCCACACATGCAGGGTCTGAGCACCTCAACACTCTGGCTGCTATCACTTCATTGGCATCCGACGACGAATTTCGTTACGACATTGGGAAATCCAAATCAAAGCACGAGTTCCTTTCGGCAATGGATCGTTTCCAACAACGACATCCGAAACAATACGACGAAGAGACTTCACAAGCCAAGTCGGGCCATGTGGGACTTGAATTCACTGGAAAATTTGGAGGAGGAGTCCGCGAGGATATTGCTCGAAGACTACCTCACTATTGGAACGATTTCACCGAGGGCTTTAATTTAAAATGTGTTGGTTCCATATTTTTTCTACTCTTTGCCTGTTTGGCACCGGCCGTTCTGTTTGCCGGTCTGATGGGTGTTTACACCGATAATTAAATCGGCGTGGTCGAAATGATTCTGGCGACGGCAATCTGTGGTGTGCTATATGCTCTATTTTCAGGAACACCACTAATTATTTTGGGCGGAACCGGGCCGTTACTCGTCTTTACGGGTATATTATTTCTACAGTGCAAGCAACTGGAGATTGCATTTCTTCCGACCTACGCTTGGGTTGGGATTTGGTCGTCCATACTATTGCTAATCGCAACCATGTTCGACGCCAGTTTTCTTATGCGATATTTCACACGCTTTACCGATGAAATATTCGCGGCGCTGATTTCAATTATCTTTATTGTCGAGGCCATTAAGAGTCTTGTTGCGGTCTTTCAGAGTCCGGACAAAACGACGTTTGCCGAACCGCTCTTGGCGTTGGTCTTGGCCTTGGGAACATACAGTGTTGCCATGTATCTGTCACGTTTGCGCGGAAGCGACTTTTTGCGATCGCAACTTCGGCAAATATTGTCAGACTTTGGCCCAGCTATTGCGTTGGGGCTCATGAGTCTCATTGCCGTTTTAACAAGCGACGCTATACCCCAAGATTTTCTTTCGGCGCCGCAAGAATTTGGAACGACCAGTGGTCGTGCTTGGATAGTGGATTTATGGTCGGTTCCGATGTGGGTACGAGCGGCGGCGATTATTCCAGCCATCCTAGTGTCGGTTTTGGTTTACCTCGATCAAAATATTACCGCCCGTTTGGTAAACAGTCCGGACCACCATCTTCATAAAGGGGTCGCTTATCACTTAGACCTAGGTCTGGTAGGCATCCTGATGGCGATATGTTCGTTTTTTGGTCTTCCTTGGTTAGTCGCCGCGACAGTTCGGTCTTTGAATCACGTACGTAGTTTGGCAACTGTAGAAGCGGAAACCGATGCCAACGGGCATTCGCATGAACGAGTCATTCACGTTCGAGAGAACAGACTGACTGGGATTGTCATCCATCTGGCGATCGGTGTAATACTGTTCTTAATGTTGGACAAACTAGCATTGGTCCCAAAATCTACGCTCTACGGATTGTTCTTGTTTATGGGAGTCGTATCCATATCCGGCAACCAGTTTTTTACACGAATTAGCCTGTGGATTCGAGATCCCTCGCTCTACCCAACAACGCATTATTTGCGACGGGTTCCGCATTCCGTCATTCACCTCTTTACCGCGTTTCAAGCAGCATGCTTGGCGGTTCTATGGATTGTCAAAAAAGACAAGGACCTAGGAATTCTATTCCCCTTGTTTATCGCAATTCTCGTTCCCATTCGGATGCTGGCTGGAAAGTTTTTTAAAGAAGAACATCTCCAAGCATTAGACGCAGACGAACTCCCCGAGGAGGAGAGCAACCACTACTCAGTATAAAATGGCACTCCGCGTTTTGGTGAGCCTAGTCATTTCGATTTACTAAGCTCGACGCGAGTGTAAGGACTGGATATATAGGTATTGTAGATCAGGTCTCGATATTTCATCGTCTTCCGATGGTTGCTGAATAGATCGATGCGAGACGCCGAAGAATCGATCTTGATCTCTGTGGTCCACACGTCCTTCTTCATATCGCGTGTCATTTCCTTTGAATTCGCATCGGGAATGAGTTCCTTTAGATATCGCGGACTTCCGTCGGGGCCGCGATTGTTGATCCACCAAATTCTCCCTGTTTCTTCACGGGCATTGGGGGGGAATCGAACGGTGACTCGCAGGACATCGTTCTTTACCTCTGTTTCGATCGCGGGGGGAGACAGCAGCGTTTCTGTAAACTCATCAGGGAAAAAATGCCGCAATAGTAACGCAGCTTTGTTTTGCTGATCGCGTTCGATTTTTAGGTGCCCCTTTTTCCCGTGACCACTGTTAGCTCCCAGGTAAATGGGAATTGAAGGGTGATTGGCTCCACCCCAGGCCATATCGTAGGCCACCATGTCGTGAGTTCCGGGGTGAAACAGCATATCAACTCCCCGACTGCGAAGGTCTTTTAAGTTTCTCGAAATAAATACCTGATCCGAAATATCTTCGGTAAAGCCTTGTAAATCCTCCCATGTCTGACCGGCGTTGAGCGCGCGTTGGTTAAAGTTGGGGCCGAAATGCCCACCGGAGAAGCCACGTTGCTGACCTCCCGCTTCGAGATGCTGATCCCAGGCCTGCTGATCACAGAGCCGAAGGGGAGAATCCCAGATGGGGGAAACGGTCGCGTGCAGCGCCGTCATACGGTCGTCGTGTATAATCGCCATCGAAGGCGAGGCACCATTTTTGGACGCGCCCGTCACGGCGACTTTTCCCTCGTCAAAGTATTCCGCCTCCGCATAGGCAGTCGTAACAGCTCGCATCAACGTTGCTGGCCAAGCCCAATACTGGATTTTGTAATGAGGATTTAGCGTTTTCGCGAAGCGTGCTTCGGCGGTACCTGCCAGTTCGGCTTTCCCGTAGGATCCAGGCTCCTGGACGACGGTCATCACCAATCCCACGCCACCTTTAAGTAATTCCAAATTCGTTCCCCTTGGTCTGACTTCGCGTTGAACACTAACAGGGGAATTCCCACCCGTAAGATGAAAACCATGGGCTTTCCGATCACCCGGAACCACCATTCGAACGGGTACTCGATATTCCTGGCCCGCCCAAATTTCTCCGACGTTGATGGTAACGAGTTTTTGTCGGGTAACGACTGGTCCATTGACTGTTCGCCACGGTTGCACAATCTCAATTTCCAGCGTGTCCGGATCGCTAATCGCTCGCATATCAAACACCTGCTGAGCTTGTGCGAATGTCGTTAGCATCAAAACAAATCCAAGACAACAAAGCTGACTAGCGACATGACTTACATTGAGCGCGTTACCAAGACTTACAAAACCGCTGCGATGACATTTCATTACCAAAATATTCCCTTCATGAATTTCGCAAATTTCTCACTCTGACCTAACTCAAACACTACAAGCTCATAGCCAATATAGCTGATGGGGATTTTTGTTTCACCATGCACCCTTGACGAAAGATGACTTCATTACTTTTTCTTGCATTGCGTTTTCGTCCTTTCCCGTTGACGTCCGGTACTATAAAGTGCTTGCGTCAGTCTTGCTGCGACTTACCAAACGGCACGCCCTCGAGTGTGGCCGGGTCGAGCAAAAACCGGCCCCGATCAGATGCGAGGAAAAGACGGCTCCCCGCAGCGTAGATCCAACGAGCCTGCTCCCAGCGAGCCGTCTGGGGTTCGGCATCGAGCGAACGTGGAGAAAATCTGTGCAGCACATCGCCTTGCAAAAGGAAGATGTATCCGGCGGCGGCGGTCACAAAACTCGCATTGGAAAAATTACCCTGATGGGTTCGGATGCCCCAACCCGAGGGATTCACCTCATGCAGACCCGTTGCCGTAATGACATAGAGTCGCCCGGCGCTGTTGTCCGCCGCGTTTTCCACTGCTACCATGCCTCGAACATCATCCCACAGCTGTGGACACGTTTCGTAGGCCCAACTGTCTGGGGTCACCATGTCGAGCACACCGTCGCTGATGACAAAGAGCCGCCCGCCAAGTTTCGCCACGTGACTCGCCTGTTTCCATCTCGCATCAGGTTCCACCAAGCTACTATCGGTAGGTTTACCGTTGGGATAATCAAAGGAACTGACTTTCACACACCACTCGGGATGTTCTGGCTTCGGATTGAGATCAATATTATTCCCAAGGCCCACGCTCGAGTTTCCCGACACTACCCAGATTCCCACATAATTGGCGCCAAGAATCCGGTTATTGATCAACTTATTGTCTTTGGTGGGCCGGTTCAGGATTTCATCCCCCTCGACGCTGATCCCGATGGCACGAGGATCAACAATCAGATTATGAGAGATCGTGACACTGCTGGAGCGGGCACAGACGACCGCGGGGTTATACCAGCGCGGGTTCTTGCCCTCGATATCATGGTTAATAATCAGGTTATTTTCGACGTGAACATTTCCGCCAGGTGCGGCTCGCGCCACGTAGATACTGTGACGCGTGGCCTCCTCGATGACGTTACCAGAAACCATGACGTTTTTGGCGTTGGAGAGGTGGATGCCGTAGCCGTAACCCGCTTCCGTACCGATTGTCTGACTCACGGTGTTATCCCGTATTACCACATCCTCGTAGACGCCGGTTAGGTCCGTACCGACACTGATGCCAACGGTAATCTTTTCCACCCGCAAGCCGCTGAACCGAACTCGGCGAACATTGGTCGAGCCGGAATAGTTCCCGATCGCGGTGGTGTTGGGCTCCGCTGCTGGATTGCCGCGGATGGTGAGATTCTGGATAACCAGATCGCTGTTATTGCTAGCGATAAAAAAACCGAACTTGGTGTCGGGTGAGAGCTCGATCCGTGTCATGCCGGCGTCTCGCGACGTCAAAGTTAAGTGTTTCTTGCTTTCAATCAGCACGGCCTGATCATAGGGGGGCTGGGGCCTCAACTTGTAGCTCCCTGGCTCCAGAACAAGCGTAGTGTAGGGAGCCGCACCCTGCACAATAGCCGCGAGGTTCTGCGATGGTGTAACGCTAACGAATGTCGTCCTCTGTTGCACCTGGACGTACGTGCGGTCGGGTTGGCTTAATTTGGACAGGGGAACGGAAATTTCTGTCTCGTCTTTCTGCTGCAGTACGACCTGACCACCACTGAGGCGGACAAACGTAGCTTCAATACTGAATTGCCCCGTCGAATCCTTCCAGATGCGCAGTTCCCCCAGCGGTGTTTCCTGGGCTTTAAGGTCGAACCCAGCGAATAGAACAATCACTAGCAGGGACAGCAGGAAAACAAACTTTCGTTTCATAGCAGCACCTCGTGATCTTCAGAGAATTGCGTTTCCTCGATTGTATCACATCACCACCGCAAGTTGCGGCCTGCTCGTTCGCAGGGAAGGTCGACAAGGTTTAACCCAATTCCGACCGCCCCGTCCCGGACCTTAATCGTCCAGATATTTGACCGTGACCGGCTGGCTATGTAAATACTGCAGCTTATTCTCAAAATCTTCACCAGCCCAAATCGCAAAAGAGACTTTCCCATCAGTCGGATTGGAAGGAATATCAAATTTCACAACCAACATCCCTTTTCCCTCAACGGTAATTTCGCGTCGATCCACTCGTGCACCCTTGTTGCCTTGTTTCAGCGTAATGGTCAGACCAACCTTACCATGCGCTGTGGGCACATCATGTTTGAGGGAATACTCGACGGTCGTTGCGGCCGTAACCTCTTTTGGGAAAACTGCGCTGAAGACGTCTCTTTTTACCGGCTTGGTTCCCTGGGGTTTTGGTTTCTTGTTTTTCGAACCACGGGCTGCGGAGGCTGCTTCCATAGCAACCACATACGCCTCTCTGGCATCGGCATCCGTTCGATTACGGTACATAGGTAGCATATGGTCGTTTGTCTTTTCCATCCACGCTAATAACCTTTGACGCTGTTGCTCAATGACCGCCTCATACTTATTTTCGTTGATTAGATTGTGCAAACACGCGGGATCCTTGGCCACATCGTACATTTCCTCAACAACTCTGTGTTTATATATCTGCAGACGCTTTGCCAAAGAGGCATCTGTCTTGGCCAAAGCGGCCAGTCGGCGATAACTGCTCGTCCCCGTGGTTGCCGTGGCAAACACACGCGTGCCGTTGGACCACGGATTAAAGATATAAAGAAATTGTTTGGTCTGTACTGCCCGCATCGGGTCGCGTGACCGACCGGCATTTTCATTGTATTCTTTGACAACAAATTCGCGATCCGCTTGCGTTTCACCGCGAACAATTGTTGCAAAGGAACGTCCATCCATCGACGGGTGCTTCGCGGCGCCAGTGATATCCATAATGGTTGGCAATAGGTCGACGGCGGAAACCATGTGTTGCTTATCCAGGGTTTCCGACTGCGTCACACCTGGCCAATAGATCGCGAGCGGCGTGTGCGTGCTGTGGTGGTATAATTGCGTTTTGGCGAACGGTAGCGGCATCCCATGATCCGACAGAAAGATTACCACGGTTTGTTCTTCCATTCCGGATGCCTTCAGCGAATCCATAATGCGTCCTACGCAATCGTCAGACCGGCTTACGGAAGAATAATACAACGCGAGTTCTTCTCGTACCACGGGGTCATCAAATAGAAAATCTGGGACGGGAACTTGATCCGCTTGATAAACATGTGAGGGTTGAAAGGGGTCGTCAACGCCTTTGTAGAACGGTTTATGTGGGTCAGCGACATTGATCATGACGCAAAACGGTTTGCCAGCCTTTTTCGCAGCTGCGATCGCACGAGAAGTCGCAGCACCATAGGCCGCCGGATTTTTCTTGTTGTACGGTTTTCCGTCGGGGTCTGTGTCGAAGACTTCATCCCAGGCATAGGGATTATAGGGGGTCGAGTGGCTCGTCTTGCCGCTGATGGCTGTAAAATATCCCGCCGACTTCATCACATCAACCAGATGCGGTTGCGGCGGCTGTTTGACCTGATAAAATCCCTCGACTGCATTATTGTGCGGATAGCAACCGGACCACATGACATTCCGTCCTGGCATGCAATTGCCAACTTGCACATGCGCATATTTAAATCGCAGCCCTGACTTCACCAGCCTATCCATATTGGGCGATATATTCGGCAGCGGACACCCATACGCTCCGATGGAATCCGCATTCATGTCATCGACAGTCACAATCAATACATTCGGCCTGTCGGGGGCAGCCTGGGACCATACTGGCATCAGACAAACAATGGAAACCGCTAGCAAGGATCGTATCATTCTAGTTCTCCAGATCAGAAATCGTTTTTTTTAGCAATTCAAAAACAAAGCCGTCGTAACGATTATTGGGTGATTTACCGAATATTATACCACGTCATGGTGCCCCGTCATGTCCCCCCTCGGGGACAGGCACCCGCATCTGCGTGTTCAGGCCCTAATCCACCAACTTGATTCGTTGCAAAATCAATTGTCCTTCTTTGGAGGTCAAATTGACGGTCTGACGAGTCGTTATATCGACAATGGTGACGGTGAACGTAGCAATCTTAGACCATTCAAGCGTCTTATCGTCTCCGCTCTTAAATTCACTCCGGTCGATCAGCACTTCCAGCGGTTTCTCGCCCTGAACAAGCTTGGAATACGAAAAATCTCCTAGGTTGTCCTTTTGATCCAGAAACTTGCTGCTGGCGCTGAGACGCAGCGAAAGCTGCTTCCCTCGGGGATCAATGGTCAGGGCCAGTTTTTTGTTGTTCGAATTATCCAAATCGGGGCTCTGGAATTTATAGGTCTTGATGCTCCGCTGATCTCTCGTGGACCAGTCCTGAATTCCATTGCTGAAGTCTTCGAACACGGTACGGCTCTTCGGAAACTGTGCCAATGCATCCAGATCGACCGTATCGGGAACAATCGACTGTTCAACGGAATTCAACACGAACGTCGAGGTTTCCCCGTGCTCAAGCTGAACTGTTTGCGTTAAGCGATAACGACACATCGCAAACACATAGAGCGGCAGATCAGCATGGACAGGCAACTGCACCGACCAACTTTGATTCGATTGTTTTGCGTCCACCCGATTCCAGAACCGAGTTCTCGAGTTGGGGTCATAGCTAAAATAAATCTCCGCGTTAACCAATCGATCTCGAGCTTCCGGTTTAACCGCAAACGTCGCGGTATCGCCACTGACGATGAATGTTGAGGGAGGCGTTGCTGGAATGTTTTGATCGATTCCCTTGAGATACTGGTTGAACCACTGATTCAAAAGCACCCACTGCTCCGGTCCAGGACCGTGGTTTTGATGAATGTTGGTACTGACCCGCCAGTTGGAATGCTTCAAAAGTGCCAGCGACTGGTAAATTCGGTCGAAGGTTGAATGGAAATCATTGGAGGAACTGATAAAGAGGACCGGACATTTAACGAGTGGCCAATACGCGCTGGCGTCCATGGTTGTTTTGTATAGTTCCACGTCACGAAGATGCAACCGGATACTGCTTCCTTTGATGCCACCTGGAAAGTCCACATGCTTGAATCCCGAGCCACCCACAAATGGAACCACCGCCTTGAGGCGTGGATCGATAGCCGCCAGTGCCGTGATCATTCCGCCCATCGAATATCCGGATAAACCAATTCGTTCCGAGTCAACTTCCGGCTGCCGTTCGAGAAACGTAATGGCGCGTCTGGCGGCGACGGTCAACAGAAACCAGTTGCTATTACGCGGACTGACAACGGGATCGATCGAGTATGGATCGGGCTGGAGATTTTGTTTCCAACTCTTTCTTAACGCTTTGGTATAAAAGCGCGGCCCCTGTGTTGGGTCGACATTGCCCCAATCAGTGTTTACGTCGATTCCATCCTCAAGCGGACGACCCAGCCAGTTGATGTCAATCGTCGCAAAACCTTGTTTGGCGAAGTATATACCGCGTTTACGCTCGGCCCGCTGACCTCCACCGTGACTCCAGACAAACGCTGCGTGCTTGTTGCCGCCAACCGGAAAAGAATAGTATGCCGCGACACGGGCGTCGGAGCCTTTAAACGTCCCGACTTTGAAAGTCACGTACCGCGTGACGACTCCATCCTCTTTCCACTCTTTGACGACCTTGATGTCTAGCGGTTCCCTGCGAGCGTCATAGTCTTTCCAGAGCTCGACTACGTTTTGAGGAACTTGGTTCGCTTTGTAGGGCGGGAACGTCTCCGCGGCGGAAACTGCCGTAGCAGACGTGAGTAAAATAATCACCGGACAACAGAATTGGATAAATCTATTCATTTGTTTTTAAATCGTTGAACAATTAATGCACATTTATAGTCTATTTTACCACGTCATTGTTTGCTGTCGAGACGCGCTAGACACTCATGGCGGAACAGTAACTAGTTGTGTTGCAATCACAGTTTCTGCAGGCCTCACTTACCCTCAACCCCCACTGCTATTTATTGAGCAACTTGACGCGAACAGTGCTATAATCAACTCTACCAGATATTCGTGGTCGCAAAGATGGCCTCCAAATAGTATCGGGGCACCAGATGCGGAATTTCTAAATCCTCATAGGTGCCACTCGCAACAACGACATACTACCTATCTAATTGTTTCCGCACGGATACCGAGGGTAACAACAAACATCATGCGCCAACACTCCACTAGCGATTTGAATCCGGCACTAGCGACGGTGGAAACAGTAATTCCGGCGATAATAATGTCCAATTCCGGCGTCGAACTGCGGAATCTTAGTATGGAAGCTATTGATCCCCACGAACAATTCACTCGGTTTCTGATCGAACATGAACCAGAACTTCTGCGGTTCATACTTGTGACAGTGCCCAATCGCACCGACGCGCGTGACATACTGCAGGAATGTTCCGTTGCTTTGTGGCGACGGTTTTCTGACTATGATCCAGAACGACCATTCGTGGCCTGGGCCTACGGATTTGCGCGGATGGAAGTTCGACGCTTTCTACGTAAATCCCAGCGACGTGCCCAGTTGACTGAGCGAGCCATAGACCTGTTAATTCAGGATCAGCAACAGCATCAGCACGAATCTGACGAACGAGACATTCATCTGGAGCACTGCCTAAATACACTGGCCGAGCATCAACGCAAATTACTTACTGGCTACTATCACGAGGGGCATTCTGTCAACGAATTGTCAGAGCAAAATGGCCCAACAATTGAAGCGATTTATAAGAGTCTGCAGCGAATTCGGGGCGCTTTACATCGTTGCATTGAAACACGAATCCGAGGTGCAGAAATATGAACCAATTAGATTGGGAATTTGTGATTGGACGACATTTGGATGGGGTCGCCACAGCGGAAGAAGTCATGGCGCTTTCAGCAAAACTAGAGTCTGACGAACATGCGCGGTTGTTATACCTTCGACTGGCGGGAATCCACGCGAAACTGGCAACCGGTGCGCTTGCTGAACCTACCGGCGGAGAAACTGAAGACCAACTTCGAGATTTGGTAGTACAACTCGAATCTTCCGTTAAGCGGCGGAAGGACCTTGACGGAGTTAGCGACCAGCGATGGCCGAAATCCACGTTGCAGCGACTGCTAGCGGTCGCTGCCGGAGTCATCACAGTTCTTTCGGTGGGCTTGGTCTATCAACTGAGTTATCCAGGGCAGGGGATCCGCGAGGCCAGTAATATTGTCACACACCTTCCCATTACAGACGTGCCTATTGCTACGATTACCGGCCTGAGTGGATCGCTTATCTGGACGGGAGACCGTGGACAAATCGTTCGTGACATCAAAGTCGGAAGGGAACTGGCCGGTGGCACAATTGAAGGAGTGGCCCCTGACTCATGGTTCGAACTTCAGTTCAACGACGGTTCGACTGTGATGATTTCCGGTACTTCGATGCTGACGTTTGCCGACACTGGGCAAAAACAATTACGGTTGAGGGAAGGCACCTTTTCAGCCAATGTCGTCCCGCAACCCAATGGCAAGCCAATGTTGATCCACACACCGTCCACGTTGCTAGAGGTTCTGGGAACGCAATTCGACGTCGAAGCCAATATGGCTTCCACCGTACTAAATGTCAACGAAGGCACGGTCCGGGTGAGGCGACTGAGCGATGGTCGCGAGATTGACGTTCCGGCAAAGCATCGCGTGATCGCCGAGGGGGGCGGGGACCTAACACTCCAGTCGGTTGCAGAATCGGTGAATCACTGGAGGAGTCAGCTTCACCTGCGGCCTGGAAACTATGGAAAATGGTTGCCAGCAAGTCAAAAGCGGGCAGCCGCCCAGAAAGCAATCCCCTTCGTAGTTCCGAAAGACCCCAGCATTACGCTGTATTTGCTGGGGATTACGGTGTCCCGCAGCGATGGTCCACCGGTGGTTATTGGATCGGATTCACAGTTCGTCGTCCGCGGTCGCCTAAACAAACCGGCCAAAGTTTATTTTGGCATTTCGGTGTCGGATGGCAATGGCGAATTCGCCGGAAAGTTCCGCTTGGACCTTGAAAGCAAGCAACCGATTTCCAAGCCAGACGCGGATGGCAATTTCGAAGTCGCCTACCGACTCAGCGACTTCACACTCGATCCGAGCGTTAGCAATCGGAAAGAAGAATTAGCAGTTAGTCCCGACAACTTGGTTCTCAATTGCATTTGGGCCTTCACCCATACAGGCAGTCCGAGTGGTCTGGAAATCAGCGGCGTCGAATTGATCTCACCGAACAAAGAGGAACAGTGATGAAAAAAGTCGACACACTTGCCTGCATGGCGACCGCATTGCTGGCGATCACTGGCGTCCTGTCAGCAGATGACGGTGGCAAGTCGGCGAACCAAAGCACAAGCTTTCGAGGCTCGTATTACGTTAACGGCGAAATCCACGTCAACACCTATGGTCAGCCCGAGGGCAAACCGCTCACCACCGGACACCAAGACTTCAAGCCATCCTGGTCAAAAACCGGCGACATGCTCGTCTTCTTTCGCAAGGTGAAAAACGACCCCGATGTATCAAAATGGAAGACAGCCATTCACATTATCCATGCAGATGGAACCGGGCTACATCAACTAACCGACGGCACGCACACGGACTTCAATCAAACCTGGACGCGCGACGGCAACAATACTCCGATTTGGAATCGAAAAAACCCAAAGACGGGTGGTTACGTGGTGATGGCCAGCAAGGTTGGTGCAAAGCCTGGTGAGGAAGTCCCTCTCACCGACAAAGGACATAGTACCTGGGCCTACACGTGCCTTACGGATGGCCGGATCTTGGTGCGATCGAATCCACCAGGCCAAGGCATGGGGTACTACCTGATGACACCCGGAAAAAACGTCCATCCGACGTTCGAACGCATTGAGTGTGAATTGGCAAAGACGGGAGTGCTTGCCCGAGTCAGTCTCTCATCGAACGAAACGAGAGTCTGTTTCGAGTTCCAACGTGGATTCCAACGACGAGTTCCCGGACGCGCGCTTTACGTCGCGGATTTCGATGCCAAGAGCCGCAAGATCACCAATGCAAAACCGTTCGCGAACGAGGATGGAAAACCGATCTGGTTTGCGTACCCACGGTGGTCGAAAGACGAATCCTCGATCGTTTATCACGCGGGCGGCAAGCTCTATCTCTACAAACTTGAAGATGGTTCGACGCATAAGGTCTCGACGGACGACAAAGCCGACTACCGTTATCCACACTTCGAAGGCGCACCAAAGTGAGCAACTTCGTCCACACAAAATGCCCCAGAAGCAAAATGAAACTTTTTCCGATAGATATCGCAACGAAGATCAATCGATTCGCAGCCAAACTGGCGATCGCATTGCTCTTCGTTTCGCTACTTGCTTTCGAACAAACTCACGCCGCCGACTCGATCGACAGGCCGAACGTCCTGTTCATTGCTGTCGACGATCTAAATGACTGGGTCGGTTGTCTTGGAGGACATCCCCAGGCGAAGACACCAAACATCGACAAACTGGCTCGCCAAGGAGTCCTCTTCGAGCAGGCTTATTGCGCCGCACCGCTGTGTAGCCCTTCGCGGACGGCGGTTATGATGGGGCTTCGTCCATCGACGACCGGTATTTACGGCAACCTGAACTGGTTTCGCGACATGCCGCAGTATGAGGATTGGGTGACCCTCCCGCAATATTTCCGCCAACATGGTTACCTCGCCTGGGGCGGCGGCAAACTTTATCACAAGGCGCATGGCAAATTCTCCGATGCAGACGCGTGGGATCATGTCTATTCCACACGCACCGGCGCCGTACCGCCTCCCCAGTACGAGCGCTACCAGCACGGACTACGCCCCAAGTTCGAATCCAATCCCATTCTCGCCCGCCTCATCGACTGGGGACCGACCGATCATCCCATCGAAGCCAATCCGGATTGGAAGACCGCGGAAGGTGCTGCCCAGTTCTTACAACGTGATCACGATAAACCTTTCTTCCTCGGCTGTGGCATCTACCTGCCCCATCTTCCTTGGTATGCCCCGAGGAAATTCTTCGATATGCATCCACTCGAAGATATCGAACTTCCGCCCTACAAGGCAAATGATTTCGACGATATACCCGCCATTGGCAAACGGATGGGCGAACGTCACATTAAGCACATCCGTGAGAGCGGCAAATGGAAGGAAGCCGTCCAGGGTTGCCTTGCCGCGGACTCTTTCGCTGATGCCTGCGTGGGGCATGTTCTCGATGCATTACGAAAGTCGCGTTATCGCGACAACACGATCATCGTCCTTTGGGGCGATCACGGCTACGACGTCGGCGAAAAGAAAATTGCGAAGTCGGCGCTCTGGGAACAGACAACCCGCACTCCGCTGATCATTCACGTTCCCGAAAAACTTAGCGGTCTCACCAGACCCACTCCCTGTAAACGCCCCGTCAGCTTGCTCGATCTCTACCCCACGCTGATTGAACTCTGTGGTCTGCCTGCCAATCCCATGATCGAAGGTCGCAGTATCGGCCCCCTGATTCGCAATCCCCAGGCCGAATGGCCTTATTCGGCACTGATCACTCATTCACCCCACTGGTTGGGAATCAATCATGCGATACGCTCCGAGCGTTTTCATTACATACACTACAGTGACGGGGGTGAGGAACTTTACGACGTCCAAGCCGATCCACTTCAGCGGAAGAACCTCGCCAATGACCCGACCCACGCCCCGACCAAGGCAAAATTGAAAAAATGGCTTCCTAAGAAAAACGCACCGCACTTTGGTGCGCCCAAAAAGGAATAACATGAAACCCATCCTCACATTTACATTTCTCCTGTTTCTGGTTTGCCCCGGTTTTGCCAAAGACAAACAGCCCAACGTCGTCACCCTTCTCGTCGACGATCTCGGCTACCGCGACATCGGCTGCTACGGCGGTCCCGTCAAGACCCCTGTCCTCGACAAATTGGCCGCCGGTGGCGTGCGTTTCACCGACTTCCATTCCGGCGCTCCGGTCTGCTCCCCCTCGCGCGCCACCTTCCTCACCGGCCGCAACCACATCCGCGCCGGAGTCTATTCCGTCCTCAGTGAACAGCGTCACCGAATGCATCTCTTAAAGAGCGAAACGACGCTCGCCGAAGTCCTGAAAGACGAAGGCTACGGCACCGCTCACTTTGGCAAATGGCATCTCGGTATGCCGGTAAACAATCGCGACAACCCCACGCCTGCCGAACATGGCTTCGACTACTGGTTCGGCCTGGTCAATGGGGCTCATCCCAGTCACAAAGACCCCACCAACTTTCTGCGCAACGGCAAACCCGTCGGGCCCATGAAAGGCTACTCCTGCCAGCTCGTCGTTGACGAAGCCATTGCCTGGCTCGACGAGAAACGCGACGCCGACGCTCCCTTCTTCATCAACCTCTGGTTCAACGAGCCCCACGCCGTCATTGCGGCCCCCGACGAGATCGTCTCTCGGTATGGCGCACTCAACAATCAAGCCGCCATCTACAACGGCACCATCGACAACACGGACCGAGCGATTGGGCGACTCGTCGCCAAGCTCGAAAAACTCGACGAGCTCGACAACACCATCATTCACTACTCCTCTGACAACGGCAGCTACCGCCAGGAGCGCAGCGGAGAACTGCGTGGCAAAAAGGGATCACATCATGAAGGAGGCCACCGCGTGCCGGGCATCTTCTACTGGAAAGGAAAAATCCCCGGCGGCCGCGTTGAGAAAGAACCTGCCGGAGCCGTGGACCTGCTTCCGACCATCTGCGGGCTTCTCGGCATCGACAAACCCAATGACGTCTTCCTGGACGGCTCTGACCTCACGCCTTTGCTCACCCGCACCGGCAGTTTTGAACGTCATCAACCCCTTTTCTGGATGAACGGCTCCACCATGGCGATGAGAATGGGGGACCATACCCTTTTGGCACCGAGCACAGCCCGACTCCCGTTTGACAATGCGAAGGCGAACCGCTTGCTGCAGCAGACAAAATTGGCCCTGAGGGACGATCTTGAGAAAGAGCTGGGCGGATTGGATCTGCGCTCACGCATGTTCAACGGCAGATTCGCCAATCGCGAAGCCAACCGACTGCGCGATGAATTCCGGGCCATGTTCTATTTTAATGAAGCCTTGATCCCCCTGATGAAGAAGGGAGGCGTCGATCGGGTTCAACTCTACGACCTCTCGAAGGATCTCGGCCAGCAAAACGACATTGCGAAAGAGCGTCCCGAACTCGTCGCCCGAATGAAAAAGCAGGCCAACCTCATCCACAAAAGTGTCATGGCCGATGGACCGGAATATGTCACCCCGGAAGAACAGGTCGCCGCGAAGAAGCCCCGAGGAAACGGACCGCAACGGCCTGCCACCGGAGCACCCGACACCGATATCGCGAAGCTCCTTGCCCGCATCGACAAGAATCCCCTGCCCAAGGGCTACCAGGGAAGCCGCCACCAGGCCTACGTCGACAAGGTCATGACCGGTCTCAAACCCGAACAGCGTGCCCGGGTCGGCCAACTATGGAAAGAAAAGCGCCGCCTCGGTTCCGACATGCCCAACCCGGGAGCCTCTTTCGTCAGGATTCTCACCCACGTCGCAGGAGAGGCAGGAAAAAGCAAACAGCCCAACGTCATCGTGCTGCTGGCCGATGATCTCGGCTCAAAGGATCTCGGCTGTTATGGCGGACCAGTGAAGACGCCGGTGCTCGATGGACTGGCGGCGAAGGGAGTCCGGTTCACCGACTTTCATGCTGGGGCGGCAGTCTGTTCGCCGTCGCGGGCGACCCTCCTTACCGGGAGGCAGAATCTCCGCACCGGCATTTACGGTGTCCTACAGGATCACATGCACGACATGCACTTGCTCGAGCGTGAAGTGACGATCGCGGAAGTGCTGCAGCAAGCCGGATACGGAACAGCCCACTTCGGCAAGTGGCACATCGGCATGACCTCCGGCAAACGGAAAAAACCTTCACTCCAGGATCACGGTTTTGACTACTGGTTTGGCTTGTCCAATGGCGCAAATCCCAGTCACAGGAATCCCACGAACTTTATGCGCAACGGCAAGCGAGTCGGACCGGTGAAAGGCTATTCCTGCCAGATCGTCGTCAGTGATGCAATCAACTGGTTGGAAACCAAGGCAAATCCTGATCAGCCGTTCTTTATGAATATCTGGTTCAATGAGCCTCATGCCACCCTCGCGGCACCCGACGAGATCACCTCGATCTATGGCGACCTCAAGGATGAGGGGGCGCTCTATTCCGCCACGGTCGACAATACAGATCGCGCCATTGGTCGCCTCGTTGCAAAGCTCAAGGAAACAGGCAAACTGGACAACACGTTGATCATCTATTCCTCCGACCACGGGAGCTACCGGACTGATCGCAATGGCGGATTAACCGGCAACAAGGGGTCAAATTTCCAAGGCGGTTTGCGTTCGCCCGGCATTTTCTTCTGGCCCGATGGCGTTCGCGGCGGCCGGATTGAAAGCACGCCATCGGGCGCGGTCGACCTGTTGCCTAC
>JABJJO010000218.1 GCA_018660825.1 Planctomycetaceae bacterium
AATGGATACTGATAACTACAGTGAGGACGTCGACGATGAATTAGATGCGGACTTGGAGTTAGACGACGATGCCGCAGCGGACATCGATTCCGAAGACGCAATGGATACTGATAACTACAGTGAGGACGTCGACGATGATTTAGATGCGGACTTGGAACTAGACGATGAAGAAAATCAATAGCTAACGACGACGGACAAGAACACGATTTTTATCGAGATTTACAAAGTGAATAAAAGAAAAACAAACGTAATGAACTTCGAAAAACGATCCAAATTAATCATTATGCTCGGAGCATGTCTGTTTCTGTTTACAGGTTTACTGTTAGCACAAGATGAGCCATCCTCGGCTTCGGAAAACGTGATCGTGGAACAAAGTAGCGATACCCCCGCGGTTGTTGCGGTTAGCGGCGACTCTGCTGCTGATCATAAATCCGCCATGCTGATGGCCGGTCTGACGATTTTTGTCATTTCGATTTTCGTGGGAGTGGAAGTTATCACTAAAGTTCCCCAGAAATTACATACTCCGTTGATGTCAGGTTCCAATGCCATTAGTGGGATTACTATTGTGGGCGGGATTCTTGTATCGGCTGATTGTGCGAGCGCTGACAATAAGCTTGCTGTCGTTCTCGTGGGAATTGCAATCGCACTGGCCATGATAAATGTAGTAGGCGGTTTTGGGGTGACGCATCGCATGTTGAGCATGTTTACGAAACGCAAAAAAGCGCCTTCGACTTAAGGGTTACAGGTTACGTGAAAATAACAGACGACGAAACGGATTTTTTTAAGGCTGAATCACAGTGGATTCGAAAGTAATATACGACATATTTTATCTATTAGCGGCGATCCTATTTATTCTCGGGGTCAAGTTAATGGGGCACCCACGGACAGCGCGGCGTGGGAACATGTTTGGCGTCCTAGGAATGACGATCGCTATCGTTATTTCCATAATGAAGGCCAATGACATAATGAAGGTCAATGACATAATGAAGGCCAATGAAGCGTTAGTGTCCCTGCAGCCATTCACATTATTTGTGATTGGCCTATGTTGTATGATCGGTATATTTTTTGGTGCAATTTTGGCGACGCGCGTCAAGATGACGGAAATGCCACAGTTGGTTGCGGTCTTTAATGGGATTGGCGGTTTAGCTTCCGTGTTGGTTGCTGGTGCCGCTTTGGTTGTTGCCACAGATTTATTTGTGGATGAAAAAATAGCAACAGCACTGTCGGGTTTTATTGGATCGATTACATTTATTGGGAGTGCAGTAGCCGCCGGCAAGCTTCAGGAACTAAATTTCTTCAAGAAGGGTTTTCCACTACCAACATTCTTGCGCCATATTCTTAACCTAGCATTAGTGTGTGGGTGTGGCTGGGCAAGCTATTCATTGTTGAACGCTTCTTCTGACCAAGCGGTTCTGTTGTATATCGCTATCTGCGGTTTTGGATTTGTCTTGGGCTACACACTGACCGCCCCTATTGGTGGTGCGGACATGCCAGTCGTGATTGCATTGTTGAACTCGTATTCGGGTATCGCGGCATCGGCAACAGGATTTGTGGTCGGTAGTAATATCTTGATTATCGCTGGATCGTTGGTCGGAGCCTCGGGTATTATTTTAACGAGCTTGATGTGTGTGGCGATGAATCGAAGTCTGTTGAGTGTATTATTTGGCGGTGGCAAAGTAGGTGTAGATGTCGATGCAGACGAAGTCTATGCAACAGTTAAACGTACAACGGCTGATGATGTCGCGATGATGGCTGATATGGCCGAGCGAGTGGTGGTTGTGCCGGGATATGGAATGGCCGTAGCACAGGCTCAGAACGCCGTAAGTGATATGGCGGATATACTTGAGGCGCGAGGGGTGACCGTTGAATATGCGATCCATCCAGTGGCCGGCCGGATGCCAGGGCACATGAATGTACTACTGGCCGAAGCTGACGTAGATTACGAACAACTTAAAGAACTCGAAGAGATCAACCCAACATTCGAAACGGTTGATTTAGCCATTGTGCTGGGAGCAAACGATGTTGTAAATCCAGAAGCTCGGAAAGAGGGGACAGTGATTTCTGGTATGCCAATCTTAGATGTTGATAAAGCTCAACAAGTGGTCATCATTAAACGTAGTTTGGGCCCCGGCTATGCTGGTATCCCCAATCCCTTGTTTGCTCAAGACAATGCCTCGATGTTATTTGGAGACGGTCGCGAAATGATTCAAGAAATCATTACGTCCCTAAAAGAGCTATAGCGAGCTCGTGGTTTGGTGCGTTTGCAGCCGCTGCAGTGTAGAATCACTAAAGTCAAATCCACAAACGTGTACTACTTTTCGTAGCGTTGTTGGTATTTATTCCACAGTCGTTTATGGCGGTCGGACATATCGACACGCCGCCCTTGAATGTAAGCTTGTTCTACTTGTGTAGCAATCTCAAGGATATTTCCATTGGCGATTACAAGCGTAGCATCTTTTCCAATATCGAGTGACCCGACGCGGTCAGCGACGCCCAGAATCTGAGCTGGATAAAGTGTTACAGCTTTGAGCGCTTCGTTTGGATCTAAACCATACGCCGCCGCTGTGCCAGCATGATAAGGCAGGTTACGCGACATGGACGCCCCAAAACGACCATCGGAAGAAATGCAGAATTGGATACCACGGCGACTTAGCATCGCCGGAATTTCATAAGGTAAGTCATAGAAATCATCACTCCGCCTGGGCGTACGATATACGCCACCGAGGATTACAGGCACATTGTGTTTTTTTAAGAGTTCCGCACAGTAAATAGCGTCATATCCACCATTAATAATGAGCTTCACCTTTTGGCGAACGGCAAACGCGACTGCGGATTGAATTTGATTGGCGTTATTGGCGTTCACGATGATGGGCACGTCGCCGGCGAGTACAGCCCGCATCGATTCCCACTTCATGTCGACCAAAGTGTCAGGATTATCCCGTCGAGCCATGTTGTACCGTCGAGCGGTTGCAAATTGTTCTTCTAGCTTTGCCAGTAATTTTTCTCGAGTGGCAATTTGTTCTTTGGCTGAACTGGTCACCCACCAATCGCTAACTACTGCCATTAATGGCCAGTTAATGTGCAAGCCGGCAGCAGAGCGAATGGTTAAATCTTCGTAGGTCCAGCCGTCAAGTTGTAGTACGGCGGAGCGACCGGATACTGTGCCTCCTGAAGGAGCGGCAAGGCATAATAATACACCGTTGCTGCGAGTTGTTGGAATGATCTCGCTGTCTGGATTTACTGCAACTTCCGCTCGAACATTAGGGTTAAAAGTACCCGTTTCATTTTCATCCCTAGAAGCGCGCACCGCATTGATTTCGACCAATCCCATATTGGTGTATGCATCTAGCATGCCGGGAAAAACATGTTTTCCCTTGATGGCGATGACTTGGCAATTCTGCGGTAGGTCAAATCCCGTACCGACAGCCGTTATCTTGCCGTTGTCGAACAGTAAGGTGGCCTTGGTCAGAGTTTTACCGCTGACGGTATGGATCGTACCACCAACTAAAGCGATGGGGTGAGTTTGTTTGGCCCCCGGTACTTCAGGTGATGCGAGCAGACTCGCGGTGGTTGCGACAAGAGCTATGCTCGAGAGTATTCGAATAAGCATTATGTTCAGTCCAGTTGTGGTTTGAAAATGTGTTTGTGTGGAGTGTGTCGTTGGTTTTTGTTTTAGGTGAGATCAGTCATCTTTTTCTTCTTGCTGACGTTGCTCTTCGTTGATCATTTGCATCAACTGTTGCAAACGGCCTTGTTGGATTTGAGCACCATGGTTGCACCGTCCATCTGCATGGCTATGACCGGCACAGAACAAATCTTCGCGAGGCCATAAATCGATATCACTTTTGTTGGTTTCGTTGAGGCCCAGCATTGTTTCACCGGAGGCAAGTATTTTTTGGATTAGCGTGGATCGACGATCGAGCACCGTAGGTCGATGGGCAATATCATCGGCACGATCAAAATACTTCATGCCATCTATCCATGTTTGTTCACAACGACTAAATACCGATAGCGGTGGACCGCTCCAGATTACAAAGTCTGCTTGCTTGCCCGCTTCCAGTGACCCCACATATTGTGAGATACGTAATTGTTTGGCGGGATTTAGAGTGACAAATTTGAGGGCTTCCTCTGGTGCAACGCCGCCGTATTTTACAGCTTTTGCTGCCTCATGGTTGAGGTGGCGACCGAGTTCTTTATCATCTGAATTAAATGAAACCACGACACCAGCGTTGTGCATGATGGCTCCGTTATAGGGAATTGCGTCGTAGACTTCTAGCTTGTAAGCCCACCAGTCGGCGAAGGATGATCCCATAGCACCGTGCTGTGCCATTTCTTCAGCCACTTTGTATCCCTCTAAAATGTGTTGAAAGGTACCGATTTGAATGTTGAAATGCTCTAGAGTACGCATGAGCGTAAGTATTTCGTCTTGTCTATAACTGTGACAATGAATCCAGCGATCCCCATCGAGTATTTCTTGTAGCGCTTCGAGTTCTAAGTCAACTCGTGGCGGCAACCCCTGCTGTGTCTTGTTCCACTGTAGGTGATCTTTTTTATATTGCCCTGCGCGCACAAATGCATCTCGCATGATTTGTTCAACGCCCATACGAGTCTGAGGATAGCGGGTCGTATAGTCATCTCCCCAGTTACTTTGCTTGACGTTTTCTCCCAAGGCAAATTTAATGCCTGAGGGGGCTGCGGCAAATTTCATCTGTTCGCCAAGTAAACCCCACCGTAACTTGATCACTTGATTTTGCCCGCCAATTGGGTTGGCGGAGCCATGTAAAATATTGGCCATCGTGACGCCACCGGCGAGTTGGTGATAAATTGTCATATCATGTGAATCAATAAAGTCGCCTATGCGAACTTCGGCGGTTATGGATTGTGCGCTCTCGTTGACTCCTCCATCGGTTGCCATGTGTGA
>JABJJO010000118.1 GCA_018660825.1 Planctomycetaceae bacterium
GATTGCTGCGGTCACGATCGCTCCCAAGACACCCAGTTTGTGACGCTTGAAACGCCGCCAGATCAGCTCTCCATAGCTGGCATTTGCCGCATAAGTAGTCATTGGCGCCTCCCGGTGCGAGCGCCATTCAGACGAGATAATGCAGATGGGCACGTCACATCAATTCTCCTTCTCGGGCCTGACGGCGTATGCGTGGATCAAGCGCCATCAGACACAGATCTGAAAACAGGGTACCCAAAACCGCCAGGAAACTAAGGAACATGATCAGCGAGGACGCGAGGTAGAGGTCCTCTTCCTTGAGCGCCTGCAACAAGAGCGGGCCAGTTGTTTGAAGGCCAAGCACCACGGCCACGATTGTTTCGCCCGAGATGATTTTGACAAAAAGGTCATTCAGATCCGAGACGAAGGGGTTGAGCGAATGGCGCACTGGGTACTTAAGCAGCAAGCGCGTTGACGGCACCCCTTTGGCGCGTGCCGTCAACACATAGGGTTGGTGCAATTCGTCAAGCAGATTGGCGCGGATCTTGCGGATGACTTCCGCGGTTCCTGCGGTGCCCAGAACGATGGTCGGAATCCAGAGATGTGACAGCAAATCCAGCATCCGATCCACCGACCAAGGTGCGTTGACGTATTCCGGTGAGAACAGCCCCCCGACACTTTGCCCCAGATAGCGGAAGGAAACATAAAGCAGTACCAGTGCCAACAGGAAATTGGGTATAGCCAGCCCGATGAAGCCAACAAAAGTGGCAACGTAATCACCTAGCGAGTACTTTCGCACCGCTGAGTAGATACCGATCGGAATTGCAACGATCCAGATGAACAAAAGCGTCACGATCGACAACAGCGTCGTCATCCCCAACCGTTGCCCGATCAACTCCGATACCGGCACGTCCCAACCAAACGAATAGCCGAAATCGCCGCGAAGCAGGATATTTCTCATCCAGATGATGTATTGCTCGACCGCGCTGCGATCCAGGCCGTAGATGCGGCGCAAATCGTCGATTTCATGCTGTTCGAAAACCTCCCCGTATTGGTTCGCTTCCAGAACTAGACGATCGACAAAATCTCCCGGCGGCAGCACGATGATAAAAAAAGAAATCACCGTAATGGCAAAGACGGTCAGCATCATCAGCGATAGTCGGCGGAGTAAGAAACGTGCCATATGCCGAGTGTTCGCCTTATTGAAAGGTAGAAGGAAGGAACCGATCGCCCCTTCCTTCAATTTCAGTTTACTATTGTTTGTCCGCTTCGATGAAGAAGGTCGAGAAATTCGCCGGTGAGATACCGGGATACATCCAACCTTCCATCAACGGCTCAGGGACATTGCGCAGCCGGTTGCTGACCGCACGGTAGTTGCCTTCAGGCGTCGCGATACCGATGCGCGGGAAGTTCTCGGCCAGAAGGTCCAGATACTCACCGAAGGCTGCGTCTTGTTGAGCACCGACCACTGTCGGGATCTGGTCCTGCAATTCAAGCATCCGCTGAACTTTCGCCGGAGGTTGGGTACCTTCTGCCCCGTCGGTCTGGTGGTATTTCCACCAATCGAGGTCAAACTCGGCTCCGAGCATCTCGTCGGTTAGTACCAAAGGCAGACGACCGGCACCGTTTTCAGACAACCACAAACCAATGTCATTGTCCGCAGCACCGCGTCGACCTGTGGATGTCGCGTCCGAGAGAACCTCGATAACGGTTTCAACACCGACCGTTTCCCAATAGCCCTTTATCAGCTCCATCATGTCGACCCAGTCGGACTTGAAATCCTTGTTGACCGCGATCACGACAGTGAACCGATCACCATTGGGCCGCAAACGAAAGCCGTCGGCATCTTTCTCGGGCAGAGCCTTGTCCAAGTGTGCAGATGCAGTGTCAGGGTCAAATTCCGTGTACTGCCTGGCAAGCTGTTCGTGATAAAATGGCGAACGTGGGCTTGGCGCGACCTGATAAGGAACACCCTGACCTAGGAAGATGACGTCGATCAGTTCCTCGCGGTCAATTGCCAGCGAAAGCCCCACCCGGAAATCTTTGTTCTGGTAAACAGACGCCCGGAACTCATCAGGATGGTTTTCGGGGAACTGGAAGTTTGCCACGTTCATGTCAGCAGAGTCTGCGTTGACCAGCCGAAAATCGCCCTGTTCCATGTTGTCAAAGAACACGCTGCGGTTTGCTGGTGTTGATATGTTTACCCGGCTGATATCAACTTCGCCGGTCAGCGACTTGGCCAACTGGATTTCAGTATCAGCGGCCAGAACCCACTCGCGATGGTCAATATATGGTAGCTGATTACATTCAGCATCGACTTTGAAGTAATAGGGGTTACGCTCAAAAGTGAATCGTTCTTTGCCCAAAAATGATTCGCGCGGGATCCAAGGTTGGACAAAGGGCCGGTCGGGATTGTTGTATTCAGATTGCTTGCCGTAGCTACCAACGTTGGCGGTCCACCATTGAGTGTAGTCCGTCGAGCTATCATTGGCCATCAACTCGGCCACCCCATCAGGGTTCAGACCTTTGATGTATTGGCTGTGGTAGTGTTCCGCAAATTGCACGACACGCACACCATAGGGTGAGGCCATATTTTCAAGGAACAATCCGTGGGGCTTGGACCAGGAGAATGTTACAGTGTAGTCATCGACCTTGGCCACTGTTGCAGCTTCACCATCGACTTTGAAGAACCCACGAGGCTTGGATTGTATGTCTGTATTTGTCTCGACGTTTTCCCACCAGAAAACGATATCATCCGCCGTGAAATCCTCGCCATCCGACCATTTCATACCTTTGCGCAAGTGAAAAGTGTACATAGTCGCGTCGTCAGAAACATCCCAGCTTTTGGCA
>JABJJO010000178.1 GCA_018660825.1 Planctomycetaceae bacterium
ACATTCCGTAGCAATCGGACAAAATTCACTTTCGGTTTCCAAACCAGAGGCGGACAACTCGGTCGCCGCCGAATTGAAATCGTTCACTCTGGCCGCCGGCTACGAAGCAAACTTGTTCGCTGATGAAACTGACGGTGTGGCCAACCCCGTCTGCATGTCTTGGGATCCGGCCGGCAGATTGTGGGTACTGGTGACTGCGGCCTACCCGCAACCCAAGCCGTCCGATAAACCCCAGGACAAACTTCTGATTCTCACCGATACCAACGCGGATGGTCGTGCCGACAAGACGACGGTCTTCGCCGACGACTTGAACATGCCAACCGGATTTGCGTTGGGTCACGGCGGAGCATACATCGGGCAAGGCAACGACTTACTCCATCTGAAAGATACCAACGGCGACGACAAGGCCGACACGCGTCGGGTACTTTTAACTGGGTTCGGTACGGGCGATACCCATCAGAATATCAATTCGTTCACGTGGAGCCCCGGCGGTGAACTTCTTTTTTGTCAGGGGCTGCACGCCTTCTCACGTGTTGAAACGCCCTGGGGAATTAGTCGATTGGACGAACATGGCTCTTGGCGACTACGCTCCAAACGGCTTCAACTTCATGGATTCCGCCGTACTAGTGATGGCGGTAATCCGTGGGGCATCGCCTTCGGCAACTGGGGTCAACCGTTTGTTAAAAGCAACGGTACTGGAATCTCCGAGCTACTGCCAAACATGGTCAGTGTCGAACGACTCAACAGCTATTGGGGCGGTGAGACGCGCATCGGAGGGACTCAGATTAAATCCATGATTATCGGGTTCGCCGAGTCACCGCATCTTCCCGACGACATTCAAGGTGAAATGTTGGTCGCGGGCTACTTCGCTCGCGACGTCAATCGTTTTCAATGGGAAACCGACGGCGCGGGCCATCGTCTCAAGAATATGCCAAATCTAGTGACATCGTCACACAACGCCTTTCGTCCGGTTGATATCCGCATCGGCCCTGACGGAGCGATCTACATCGCCGACTGGTTTAATCCGATTATTGGCCACTACCAGGCGTCGTTTCGGCACCCCGATCGTGATAAAACCCACGGCCGTATCTGGCGAATAACCGCTAAAGACCGTCCGCTCGCGAAAGCTCCCGATCTGTCGAAAATGACCGTCGCAGAATTGTGCGAACAACTCAAATCCGACTGGCGATACGTCCGCTATCAAGCCAAACGGCGGCTCGCGGATCTGGCAAAGGACAAAGTCATCCCCGTCCTCACGGCGTGGGTCGACAACCTCGATCAAACCGATCCGAACCTCGAGCATCATCTGTACGAAGCAATCGGTGTCTTTGAATCGCACGAGGTCGTGAAGCGATCGTTGTTGGAACGCTTACTCGTCGCCAACGACTATCACGCCCGAGCATACGCCACGCGAGTCGCCGGTCGTTGGCATGACCGACTCGAGTCTCCGCTTGAATTACTCGACCGCAGTGTAACCGATGAAAACGCCCGCGTTCGACTGGAGGCCATTGTTGCCTGTAGTGATATCCACACAGCAAACTCTATCGTCATTGCAGCAAAAGCCGCCAGCGGACGTCTCGACCGATTCACCAACTTTGCTCTCTCCCAGACCGTTCACGCCTTGGCTCCCCTGTGGGGCCCCGCGCTAAATCAAGGGAAACTCAATTTCGACGATCCCTCCGGCCTGATCTACGTCCTGCGAACGTATGGCGGCCAAGATGTTACCGGTCAGGTTCGTGCTCTCATCCAATCCGAAGAAATCTCCGCTGACGGGCGGCGTCAGCTTCTGCAGTTGCTTGCGCGTGTCGGCAACGCCAACGATCTGACAACAGTCTTCAATCACGCTCAAAAGGATTCAGAACTGCTCCTGTCACTTCCCAACATCACATCGGGTCGACGCCTGGTTCCGGCAGGATTGGTCCATATGGAATTAGCCACTCTACTCACGAGCGACAACACAGACATTCGTGCATCAGCAGCGCGTCTTGCCGGCCTGTGGAAACAGTCGCAACTTGTTCCACTGTTGAAACCATTGGTGGCCAGTACGGAAAACAACGAAGTTCGAGCTGCTGCTATCCGATCTCTTGCGGAACTCGCCCCTGATGCGACGGTGAAGACATTCCAGCCGTTGATCACATCTGCACAGCCGGCACCCGTTTACCTCGCCGCCCTGGAATCTGTTGCCATACAGGACATCGATGCAGCAGCGTTAGGCGGATTGAAACTACTCATTGAACTCGACGACACCGATTCGTTCAGCCCAGTGCTCAGCGTCCTGATGAACCGTAGCGGATCTGCACAGGCTATAGCGAGCAAACTACAGCAAACAGACATTTCTTCCGACGACGCTAAACTTATCAGCCGCTGGCTCAGTGCGGCCGGTTACGATGATCCAACGTTGATCAACGCTCTTAAAACTCGCATGGGAATCAAATTAGGCCAGAACATCCCCTATGACATCTCGCTCGTTCAATCTCTGGCCAGCGAAATCCGGCAATCCGGCAACGCAGCGGCAGGCAAACAACTTTTTCTATCATCACTCGCGAACTGTACCGCCTGCCATCGGGTTAAAAACGTTACGGCAAACACTATCGATGCCTTCCCTAAGGGACCCGACCTCACGGCAGTCGCTGCGGGCCTACCATTGGAGTTGATTATCGAATCGGTGATTTGGCCAAAGCGTCAAGTCAAAGAAGGTTACGAGATGACGAGTATCCTCACGGACGACGGCCGAGCATTTTCCGGCTACCTGACCTCGGAAGATGTCGATTCAGTCCGCCTGCGTGATCTCGCTACCGGCAAAGTCCGTGAGATTTCCGCTAAATCCATCGAAGACCGAGTCAACAAAGGCACGGCCATGCCTGCCGGTTTCACCAACTCACTAACTCGCGCAGAACTCCGCGATCTCATCACATGGCTCGCCAGTCTAAATGGAAACAAAACGAAATAGTAGATCCAGCGTTAGGCATTTCAAGCGAGGAGCAACAGGGGGTCGGTGACGCTCGTGGCCAGGTCCTCTATGGTTTGTGTTTGAATTATGGTTTTCCACGGGATAGTATATAGGCGATTCACGTGTTACCTCCACGGAACAAGCGTTCGAATGTTTACCAAGGCTGCCGACCGCCTCCGCCGCCAAGATCCTCCGCGACGCTGGGCATGAATAAATTTCTAGTTGATCAGTTGTACACAGGCTCGAACGTCTTAAGCCCTACTTAATGGATGATTGCCAAATCTTACCGCGGATTTAGATACTGCCGATTTCACTGCGGCTGGTCGAGTGACGTTAACCGTTTGACATGCAACTAAGTAGGAGAAAATTCAGCGCACCCTAGACACAGAGGAGAGGGGGGTGTTACATTTAAAGCCATCGTGCGATTGGAGCGAATTAAGGCTCAATCAAATACGATATTTCGGTTTAAGATGAACGGTTAATAGAATAGCTGTCTCTAGTGAAGGTTGATCAAATGCGGATCGGTGGTCGGAGGTATATGGTTAGCGTCAGGCGCACGAGTTTGCCTGCGATGGCTATATTGTTGGTCACGACGCTGTTTAATTGGACCGCCCTCCCATTACAAGCTGTGGAAAAATCGTCCGCTGGAAAAATCGATTTTAGGCGCGATGTTCGTCCGATTCTTTCCGACAACTGCTTTTCTTGCCACGGCCCTGATGCTGCGTATGTGGAAGCAGATTTGCGGCTAGACTTGCGCGAAAGCGCCGTCCGGTCGGATGGTGTTATCATCCTCGGGAAACCGGCGAAAAGCGAATTGGTGCGCCGGATCAATTCCACCGACGCCGACGAGCGGATGCCGCCTGAGGAGTCGCACAAGATGCTCTCCGCTGCTGAGAAGGCAATACTCGCTCGCTGGATTGCCGAGGGAGCAGAATACGATGAACATTGGTCGTTTATTGCGCCGCAGTCGCCGGAAGTCCCTGTGATCGTAGATGCAAAAGTCGTCATTCGCGATCCGATTGACGCTTTCATCGCAGCGCGCCTGAAACAAGAGGGACTAGCGATGTCTCCTGAGGCTGATCGCGCCACGCTTATTCGCCGCGTGTCGCTCGATTTGACGGGTCTGCCGCCGACCCTCGCCGAGCTCGATGCGTTTCTCATCGATGAAAGCGAGCAAGCCTACCAACGGGTCGTCGATCGACTATTATCGTCGCCAGCCTATGCCGAGCGGATGACATTGAACTGGCTTGACTTGGCCCGTTACGCCGACACGCACGGCTACAACAACGACGGCGAAAACACGCAATGGCCCTGGCGTGATTGGGTGATTAACGCCTTTAACACTAACATGCCTTACGATCAGTTCATCGTCGAACAACTCGCGGGCGATCTGCTTGAAGGTGCAACCCCTCAGCAGCGGTTAGCCACCGCCTTCTGTCGCAATCATGTCATTACTTCGGAGGGTGGCATTATCCCCGAGGAGTACCGCGTCGAGTACGTCGCCGATCGCGTCCATACTACCGCGACGGTTTTTATGGGACTATCCATGCAGTGCGCCCGCTGTCACGATCACAAGTTCGATCCGATCACGCAGCGGGACTATTACAGTTTGTTCGCGTTTTTCAACAATGTCCCCGAGTCCACGTTGGCCTACGGCGGCAAGGTTCTCGCGGCCGCGCCGGCGTTGAGAATACCTTCACCGCTGTTAAATCCCCAACTACAACGGATCGACCAACAAGTCGTGGCGCTCAAGCGGCGACTTGAAGCCCGTAACGCCGAAACCGACAAACCGTTGATTGAGTGGGTGAAGGAAATGGTTTCCCTTGAGCAATCCAATGAATTTCCAGAGGGGCTCCTTGCACATATCGCGCTGGACGAAGGCCAGGGCGAATTGACACACGACTCCGTCGACGTACATCGCGTTGGCAAGATCATTGGCGGCGTGAAGTGGGCAGAGGGCAAGCTCAACACCTCGCTTGACTTTAACGGAAAGACCTACGTCGATTTTGGTCAGTTAGTCGAACTTGATTCAGACGAACCCTTTTCGATCAGTGCCTGGATTTATCCCACTTCTAATTCGCCGATCACCGTCGTGTCAAAGATGGACGATGCGGCAGCCCACCGCGGCTTCGACTTGATCATCGAGCAGGGACGCCCGGCGATTCATTTGATACATCACTGGCCGAACAATTCTATCAAGAAGATCACCAAGAAGCCGCTTTTGCTCAATGCCTGGCATCATGTGTTGGTCAGCTACGACGGGTCTTCACTCGCCGCCGGCGTGTTGATTTATGTTGACGGACAGGCGATGGGGATGGATGTTATTGCGGACAAATTACGGGGCACGATTGCGACGCAGAAGCCGGTGCATCTGGGGCGACGGTCAAATTCCGTTCCATTTGAGGGCATGATCGACGAAGTGCAATTCTATTCGAAGTGTCTGGATATCGATCACGTTCAACAACTGTTCAACGCCCAAATTCCGGTCGGTGTGGCGGAAATTATCGCCATCGAGCGTGGGCAGCGAACGCCAGTGCAACAGGCAAAACTTCGAACTCATTACCTTCACTACATTGACCTGCCCTATCGAAAACTCTTAGGCGAACTTGGCGATCTCAATCAGCGACGAGTCGAAGTGGAAATGACCACGGCACCGCCGACGATGGTTATGTCTGAAATGGCGACGCCACGCCAAGCGACCGTGCTTAAACGAGGCGAGTACGATCAGCCAGGCGAAACGGTTTCGCCTAATGTGCCGCACAGTCTGCCACCGCTACCTGATGACGTACCGACGAATCGTTTGGGATTGGCGCAATGGTTGATCGAACCAAACAATCCGCTAACAGCTCGCGTGGCAGTTAATCGTTGGTGGCAGTTGTATTTTGGGACGGGCATTGTGGAAACCGTCGAAGATTTCGGATCGCAAGGGACTTGGCCGACGCATCCCGAGTTGCTCGATTGGTTGGCAATCGAGTTTGTCGCTAGCGACTGGAACGTTAAGGCGATGCAGAAACGCATCGTGATGTCCGCCACGTATCGTCAGTCGTCCCATGTGACGACTGCTTTACTCCACCGCGATCCGAAGAACCAACTACTCGCCCGCGGGCCTCGATTTCGTTTGCCAGCCGAAGCCATTCGTGACAACGCGCTCTTTGTAAGCGGGTTGCTTGGACAACGACTCGGTGGCCCGAGCGTCAGGCCGTATCAGCCTGCTGGTCTCTGGCGAGATGTCTCAGTTTCGCAAAGTGTAACTTACAAACAAGATCGGGGAGAGGACCTGTATCGCCGGAGTATGTACACGTTTTGGAAGCGGACCTGCCCTCCGCCATCTCTGTCTACGTTTGATGCCCCAGATCGAGAAACCTGTCAGATCCGTCGTTCGCGAACGAATACGCCGCTGCAAGCTTTGGTGCTGATGAACGATCCAACTTATGTCGAAGCCGCCCGGATGTTGGCCGAGAGAGTGATGTTAGAAGGTGGCGAGTCGGGCGAGTCCAAGGTTAATCATGCGTACCGCTTGGTTTTAGCGCGGCGCAGTCGACCGGCGGAACAACGTGCTATGTTATCGTTGTTAGAAGATGCTCGCACTCGATTTCGCGCTGAAACAGAGAAAGCGAGTGCATTAATCACCATTGGCGACAGCGCACGCAACGCTAAACTTGACCCCGTTGAATTGGCGGCTTGGACGACCGTCACTAGTGTACTGCTTTGTCTCGATGAAACAATCAGCAAAGAATAATCATTTGTTAGGGAATGGAAATTTATGGACCCCCTCGCTGAGCTTGGCCAACATCTTACGCGAAGACATTTCTTCGCCCGTACGGCGACGGGCGTCGGCGCGGCGGCCTTAGAATCTTTGATAGGGCCAGCGGGACTGGCCGGTGAGAATGCTAGTCCGATAGCTACGGGCATTCTCCCGCCTTTCTTACCTAAAGCTAAACGAGTGATTTATCTGTTTCAATCGGGCGGCCCATCACAGCTTGAATTGTTCGACAATAAACCGCTTGTAAAGGAAAAACACGGCAGCGAACTACCAGACTCCGTTCGCATGGGTCAGCGGGTCACTGGGATGACTTCCGGTCAAAAAAGTTTTCCACTGATCGGCTCAAAGTTTAAGTTTTTCCAACATGGTCAGTGTGGTATGGAGTTGAGCGAATTGCTACCGCACACGGCCAAAGTTGTCGACGACATCTGTCTGATTCGCTCGATGCACACCGAAGCGATCAATCACGATCCGGCAATTACCTTCATGCAAACTGGGGCGCAACAACCGGGAAGGCCTTCGCTTGGTGCGTGGCTCTCATACGGACTAGGCAGCGGTAACCGCGACTTGCCTGCCTTCGTCGTCATGATTTCACACGGAAGCGGTAAAAAAACCAGTCAGGGTCTACTTGAACGCCTTTGGGGCAGTGGTTTTCTCCCAACCGATCACCAGGGTGTAAAGCTGCGCAGTGAGGGCGACGCCGTATTATATCTTTCCAACCCATCAGGTATCGACCGTGACTTACGGCGAAAAATGCTCGATCGAGTGGCGCAACTCAATCAATCGCATTTCGAAAAATCAGGCGATCCTGAAATTAATACCCGCATCGCGCAGTTCGAGTTGGCGTATCGAATGCAGATGTCCGTACCTGAGATTACTGATTTTTCACAGGAAACGGAGGAGACGGTTGACCTCTACGGACCAGATGCAAGAAAGCCGGGTACGTTCGCAGCGAACTGTCTATTGGCACGCCGGCTTGTCGAACGCGGCGTGCGTTTCATCCAACTTTACCATCGCGGTTGGGACAGCCACGGAGCAATTCCGACGGCCATTCCGTTACAATGCCGCGACGTCGATCAGCCGCAGGCGGCGTTGATTACTGACCTAAAACGGCGCGGTTTGCTTGACGATACTCTCATCGTCTGGGGCGGTGAGTTCGGTCGGACCGTTTATGGTCAAGGCGGCGTGAAAGACAACTACGGTCGCGATCACCACGGGCGTTGCTTCAGCATGTGGCTCGCGGGTGGCGGGATACAACCTGGAGTCGTTCACGGCAGCACCGACGAGTTCAGCTACAACATCGTTGAACAACCGGTCCACGTGCACGATCTCAACGCCACGATATTGGATCGCCTTGGTATCGACCACACTAGGTTGACGTTCCCGTATCAAGGCCGCGACTTTCGCTTGACCGATGTGCATGGAAAAGTGATCAAGGAAATTCTCGTGTAAAATTTGGGCCTACTTCAATCTCGTCTTCCGTCGGAAGCTTTATGTGTGGACCATGACGGTCTATGACGGGGAATGCCTTGTTTTGTAGGGTTTGTGTTTTTGATGATGGACCATGAGGAGCTATGAGTGACGAATCTGCCACTACCTGCGCCACTACTTGTCCATCCGGTTTCATCCCGCAACCAGCCTTCAAGTGATCGTCGGTGATCTACAGGTAGTGCTTGCGAGCCATGCTTTCAGAGTTATTCATCCACCCGCAGACGACGTGCTGTGGAAAATGGTGGGTCAGTTCCGTCTGATGTGTTTTCCACAGGTTCTTCAACATATTTGGCCACGCGAATTTCGCCCGGCGACTCGGTGGTGGGGGATCTAACCGAGAACTTCGTGTTGTGATTTGGTAAGCTGGTTGAAGGTGGCCTTTGACTAGGTCACGTTTGGATCACCAAGTGAAAGAAATGGTATTGATGGAAAACAAGGATATGGACGTACCAGGGCAAGAACCCAACCCGAATGCGTTTTGGTGTCCAAAGTGTTGTGGGCATACAGACTCGGTGGAGCGGGAGACCCACATTGTTGACTCTCAGGGAGGGTCTGGAACAACGTATATAGAATGCTGTGTATCCTGCGATGCAGTGGGCGGTATACCAGCCAAACAATATAAAAGAATTATTTGGGGGACCACGATCATCGTACTGTGTGTCACCACTTTCGCCGCATTAATGGTAACTTGTTTTCCCGAGAAAGAATCTGCTTCCACTTGGAATGCGATTACAACGTTTTGTGTGAACACCCTTAGTCTTACGTTATTTTTATCACCGGGCATCTTGTTCGCTTGGGTAGTAACGTGCGGCTCCACTTTTCTCCGTTATCGCAAATGGAGGAAGTGGGGCAAGGAACACAGTTGATTTCCTTACCCGGCGGCCCGGTGGTGGGGTCACGGAACTACGAACACATGAGCAGGGGGTGGGTATTCTGGAATGGACCCATGCGGAAGGTGTGAGCTGTTGTTTGCTTCAGGAACATTGGGTTATCTTATTGGCAGATCTACGATGTTATTTTGAAAGGGTTGTACAGTGCCGACTGACAAGTGGGAAAACCCCATACGCGTTTGCTTACAGCGGATAACGGAACTGGATGGTCGTGCCCTCGTTCCCTACATTATTGGTGGGACAATTCTCACAATATTTTGGGGGTTGAGTCTCGGCGGATTAACGTTGCCCGCCACGTGTATCATATTTGGTTTGCTCGGCAAGCGATTTTGGAAAACGAAAACGCCGCACGAAGAATCCCCAGCGTGCGATGAAGACGGCGTCGTAGAATCTGAAGAACGAAAAAAAGAAGATCGGCGTTCGGTAGGGATAAGGTGCCTAAAAATAGTAGCTGGTTTAGCATTTCTTGTTGTTATTTCGCTCTGCATTTTGCTCCTTATTCAACATTTTCTATAGGCATTGGTATATTGGGTCTCGGAATGTTGCCCGCCATGTGGATCATGTGTTTTTTGCTCGGCAGGCGACTTTGGAAAGCGGAAACGCCGCACGAAGCATCCCTATCTTGTGATGAAGATGGCGTTGTAGGACCTGAAGAACGAAAAAAAGATGATTGGCGTTCGGTAGGGATAAGGTGTCTAAGAATAATACATGGTTTTGTATTTCTAATTGTTATTTTGCTCTGCGTTTTTGCTCCTTATTTAACATATTCACTAGTTTTTGCGTTATTAGAAGAGATTCATTTAGCCATACTTCCCCTGCTTGAAGCGATATTTGGCCCGCGTCATTAGGAAATGGAGTTGGGCGAACGATTCTGAGGTTGCACCTTGGGCACATCGTACTCATCACAGGATTGGCCTACTGTAAAACACACAGGCGGTGGATGAGAGCACGACGGAAGCTGGCTAATTTCCTTAGCCCAAAGATCCAACAGGGCTCAGTGCTTCTCCCCCTCCGATGTTCCTTGCCCGGCGGCCCAGTGGTTTCGTCCAGCTTCAATATCGATGGTAGCGCGACGTGGATCGGTTACTCTGCCTTGAATCTATTTTTTTTTGAAATCCACCACGTCCGCGGCGAATTTTTCAGTTTCGCCGTGTCTCTTTTACCCATTGATTGAGTGTTTTAAGTAGTTCAGCGGTACGTTTGGGTTGTTCTTTTGCGAGATTGTTTCTCTCTCCTTCATCGTCTTCCAAACGGTATAGTTCCGTTTCATTTTGGTCAATGTAGTGAACAAGCTTCCAGCCGTCTTTCAAGATCGCCTGACAGGGTTGTGTTCCATGTCCGTTCGAGTGCGGATACCACCAAGCGAGGAAGGACCGGTTCAGAGTTTTCTTTTTGCTGTGAATCAGGGGAACAAGCGAAAGCCCGTCGACTGTCTGTTTCGGCAATTGGTCGCATCCAGTCAGTTCCAGAAGCGTGGGATAAATATCCATTGTAATAACTGGTTCGGCCGTGCGCAATGCGGGTATCGTACCGGGCCAGGTGATGAATGTAGGGATGCGTATCCCCCCCTCGTAGTTCCAGCCTTTGCTGGCCCGAAGTGGAAAATTACTCGTTGGTCTTGAATTCGGTGAACCCGGCATACACGAACCACCGTTGTCAGAGGTAAAAACGATGATCGTGTTGTTTGTTACTCCGAGTTCGTCCAATGCATCGACCACCTTGCCAACATTCGTGTCAAGGTTCTTTAGCATGGCGGCGTAGGTCGGATTCTGCTGTCGTGCAGGAACCTTGCGATTGAATCGTTCCGGTATCATCTTCAGCGGAGTGGTGCCATACAATTGTTTCTTCTTGGTTTCGTATTTCTCGACCAGAGTTTTCGGGGCCTGAATCGGCGTGTGAACCGCATAGTGACCTAAAATAAGAAAAAACGGCTGCTTGCCCTTGATCACAGTGTCTTTAATGAACCCGATACCCTTATCCGTCAAGGCATCTGTCAGGTAGTCGCCTGGTTTACCGTCTTCCAAGTCAGGCACGTTTGCAGAAGGCAGGTTTTTCTTTTGATAAGGATGGAAATAAGATCCGGGTAGGCCATGCTTCGCCGTCGCCATCTGCCAATCGAATCCGTGTTGTTTGGGCATCCCAATATCTTCAGAGCCGACGTGCCATTTGCCAATATACCCCGTTCTGTAGCCGGATTGCTGGAAGGCTTCGCCAATCGTGGTCTCACTGAGTGGAAGGTATGTCTCGGCACTGTTTGCGCCACTTGGTTTATCCGGATTGAGCCAACTGGTGAAGCCAATACGTTGCGGGTACTTGCCCGTCATCAACGATGCTCGTGTCGGCGAGCAAACATTACATGAACTGTAGGCTCTACTAAACACTGCTCCCTGTCCAGCCAGTTGATCAATGTTTGGGGTTTCATGAAAGCTCGACCCGTAACAGCTCAGATCCTTCCAACCCAGATCGTCAACAAAAACAACCACGACGTTAGGCTTGCGTGCTTCGGAGCTTGCCTGAGTACAGATAATACTGTTTGAAAGTAGAACTGCCGCGCTCAGTGCCAAGACTCCGATAGGAGATCGTGTTCGTGTTATCATCTAATTTTTCCATTTCACAATAACGGATTGAAATCTATTCAATTGCTTCACTTTTTGGTTTACCAGCATTTATCGATTGAATTGTTTTCTCCCAGAATGGAGAGATATTCGACCAGGTCACGGATTTCTCGGAGCGTGAGAGTCTTTGTCATCTCAGGCATTGTAGATGTCGTCGTGGACTGTGCCTCAATGTTTTCACGATCAATCCGAATCATCTTGTTCTCTGGAGTGATAATCGTCAGCGTCAGCGCGTCTTCTTCTTTGATTGTGCCGGCGATGATCTTGCCACTATCGAGAGCGATTATGACCGTGCCGAATCCTTTGGCGATCTTCGCATTGGGAGAAACAATAGATTCGAGCAAATACCGCCGATCGAGATTCCGTTCTGGGCTTGCAAGGTTCGATAGATCGGGGCCTGCTGACCCGCCGGCATTATCGACTTTGTGGCAGCGAATGCATTGCGCGGCGACATGGCCGACAAAAATATCGCGGCCATTCTTTGCATTCCCCCCGGTCAGTGCAATTCGGTAAGCCGCAAGAGGGTCAGACTCATCGAACGATAAATTGAATTGGCGCATCGCTGCCTCACGGGATGCGTTGGGCGATGCGGTGAATGATTCGATCAAGTCGAGTTGTAGCGAGGCTGGTGCTTTGCCTTGACGAAGACGGTTTGCCCAATCGTCAAGCGTTTGACCAGCGGGGGGCGATGTTAAACGTGCAAGGGCAGTTATCGCTCGTTGCTTTTCTGAAATTTCGCTGTTTGGGTCGTCCAGTAGATTTGAAAAGATCAGGGCAGCGCGGACTTCGTCCCGACTTGCCAAAAGGTCGCGTGCCTCGGCGCGTAGATCTGCTTGATCTGTAACTAGCAACGTATCAATGATCTCCGAAAACTTACCATACTTCCGCGTGTCTAGCAGACGTAGTGCGGCAATTCGAACATCGGTGGAACGGCTGGAGTCGCTGACCCATGCAGCGAACACGTGATCATCTGTTTTCACCTCGAGTTTCGTCAGCAGTTTGGTCACATCTACCAAAAGTTTCGCCGATGTCGTTGCAAGAAGTTTCGACGCTGAGTTTTCAACAACATCTTGAACCGTGGACCGATCACGAGCGGCTATCGGTTGCCAGAAACCAGTAACGCGGTCTCGTTTTGTCGGCCCCTGCCAGACGGACAGAGCGGAGACAGCCTCAGTGCGAATGACCATAGGCTGTTTGACGCTGGTCGCGATACCGACCACCGCTTCGACATGGGTGCGACTGCCCAACTGAAGGTTCGCGTTAATAATCCGCCGCATAAGAGGCACCACGTTAGTGCCAGACGCATTCTTAAACCGTGTTGCCAGATTCGCTAGTTTCTCTCGACCCATCACTAGCGGCAGATCGTTGATCGCTCGCGCTGCCTCGGCGACTATCGCCAACTGCGCATCGTCCAGAAATTGAACGATACGAGGATCGGACCAGCGACGCTGCACGAGCAAAATCGCCATTCGGACTGCGGCCGACTTGTCATTGGCCCACTTCTGTACGAATTCACGGTCCCCGATTAGCTCGAGTGCCACGACTCCTGCATGCGTGAGATAGCGATCTTCTCCATCATTCTCGCGTAGCATCGAGATGATTGAATCGCAAGCACCCCTGTATTGTAATGACCCCAACGCCAAAGCCGCTAAGAAGCGAACACGAGAATTAACATCCACCAACAGTTCTACAATTGCGCTAGCGGCAGGATCGTAATGAGCGTCGCCTAACACACGCGCCGATTGAGCGCGGATTTCGCTGTCCTCGTCTTTTAGCAAAGCGAGGACGGGTACAAGGGCTTGAGGATCAGTTCGTCCGATCTGTCCCAGGCCCCAGATCGCATGAAGTCGCGCAAACTGATTGTCATCGCCGATGGCTATTTCAGTGAAATTCTCTATTGATTCGTTTCCTCGCTTGGCCAGCGTAAATTGCGCACGCAGTCGAACTCGCATATCATGGTGATGAAGTAACGATGCCAGTTCTTCAGGTGTACGATGACCGAACCCTTCTTGAAACAGCGTGCGAGTTTCAAGAATTACTGGATCGCTGAGACGAGTCTGGTCGAAAATCGTATAGATGCGCCCCCCAGAATTACTCCTGTTAAAAGGGCTTGTTGGATATTCGGCAATATACATTTTGCCATCGTAGCCAAAATCGACGTCACTGGCCTTAATCGGTTTACAGAAATCATGATGATCTTCAATCGTGAATCCTGCGCCTTGAGTCTTAACTGCGAACGATTCGACACCGCTGCTGTAGTTGCAATAGAAAAAGTGATTGCGGTACCGAGACGGTAAGCTTGTACCCGACGAAAACACAAAGCCCGAGGGCCCCGAACCAATTTTTCCCACCGGCGGAACGATGAACGCCGGTTGTAGATCGTGCTCAAGATGCCACATCCCTTCGGCATGCCACGGGCCGGTTAGATAAGGCTCGGAGATTGTCTGGTAGGCCATGTTCCAGCCACTGTCTCCGCCGGGAACGACATAAACCAGTCGTGAGTGATCGCCTTTGTCGCAATTGTTGTCGTCGGCAAACAGGTTGCCATACTGATCGAACGCCAACTCCTGTGGGTTTCGGAGCCCTTGGTGAATTCGTTCCAGTTCTGTCCCATCTGGATTGCAGCGATAGACCGCGCCTCTTCGAGGATTGGAAATCGTAGTGCCTTCCTTCGTCACGACATGGGCACCACGGTCGCCTACGGAGAAGTACAACTTGCCATCGACTCCCCATGCCAGCCCATGTAAATCATGACCATAGAAGCCGGCGTTAACTCCAAAGCCGGTCAAAAGTGATTCTTTGTGGTCGGCCTTGCCGTCGCCGTCTTTGTCTTCCAGCAGCCACAGATTGGGAATACAGGTGTACCAGACTTTGCCATCGCGAGCGATCAGGCCAGACCCCAGTCCATCGAGAGGGCCATCAAAGCCATCAGCAAACACTCGGGACTCATCCGCCTGACCGTCGCCATCTTTATCTTCCAATAGCCGCACGATATCGGATTTCTGAGTAAACCAGTCGCTACCTTTGTCAAACTTACCAGCCCATTTCTTCTGCATCGCCAGTCGGTCTGCAAGAGTTGTGATTTGCAAGTCGTCCTCCAACATGAAGTTGTGAGTACGATTTTCCGGGGTGCCTGCTAGGAACCGATGTTCTTCGGCGACGTAGACGCGCCCCTGCTCATCGAGGCAGATGGCGATCGGATTTACCAGTTGCGGCTTGGCGGCAAATACGCCAACAGAGAGCCCTTCCGGTACGTGAAATGCGGCCGCCGCGTTTCGCGCCTTATCGATATCGTTTACCATGACCAACTCGTTTGTTCCCGGCTTCCTCAACTTTGTGATGAGTTGTTTTTCGTCGAGTCCCGCTAGCTTTACAGCAGGATCATGCGAGAAATCGAGAATCCGGTACTGCACGCTCTTCGCCGGCCCTTGAGCGATGGTTAGACCGATTCGTCCTGACAATTGTCCGGATGGATCCTCTATAGCCGTGCAGAGAGTGCCGTTGACTGCGCTCCATATCCGATGTCCGACTGCAAGTATTTCATAGCGATTCCATTCGCCCGGCTTGACCACGTTGGCACCGTGCGTGTTCCAATCGAGTTTTCCGCGTCCACCCTCGTCATATAACCGGCCCCACAGGTTACCGTGTTCGGCAACCTGTCCCATGTCTGCCTGATACCCGGTCGCTCGGCTCAGACCTTTGTCTGGTTTTGAACGAAACTGTATCCCACCATGTCGGTCGTGTGGTGTTAGTCTGACATCGAGAGCTAGGTAGAAATCCTTTACTTCCAAGGAGGACCACAACAACCCGTTTTGCGCAATATTCTTTGTCGACTCCGCGACAATAACACCGTCACGCACCGACCAGTATTCGCTGTTTCCTTCCCAACCGATAAGATCTTTGCCGTTAAACAGTTGGGTAAAGCCTGATTTGTCCTGTCCGTAGACTCCTGTTGGAAATAGCAGTAGGCCGAGGAAAAGGCACAGCAACCGGTTTGTTTGGGACATGGTTTACTCCAATAAGTGGTGAGCGACGACAAATCAGCGTAGTCCTGTTATTTTCCAAACGTGACCAGAGGTTGATGCCCTTGTTATGACTCATCGAGAGGTTTGTTTCAACTACCTCCCATTTTCCTTGCCCGGCGGCCCGGTGGTGGGGTCACCAAACTACGAACACATGAGCAGGGGTTGGTGCGTGTGGCGGCGGACTACGGAACTAATCCAACTCACCAACCATTATCCCCAACACGTCGTGTGCGCGTGGATGGGCAACTCCGAGACGGTTGCTGAGAAACATTACCTTCAGATCACCGACGATCACTTGAAGGCTGGTTGCGGGATGAAACCGGATGGACAAGTAGTGGCGCAGGTAGTGGCAGATCCGTCACTCATAGCCCCTCATGCTCCGTCAGCAAAAACACAGACCCTACAAAAAGAGGCATTCCACGTCATAGACCGTCATGGTCCATCAGTAGGAATGCCTCAAGTGGGCGATGAGGGACTCGAACTAAGGGCTGTTTCTAAGTGGAAAATCACTGATGTTGTA
>JABJJO010000159.1 GCA_018660825.1 Planctomycetaceae bacterium
CTGCATGACGACAGATCACGACTTCGTGTGAACCAACATTGAGCATCAATTCTATGGTTTCAATTTCCGGCGAGGGTTCCCAACCAACTAGAATTTTCATTTAATCGCTGCTATCAATTGTTGTGCGGATTGAACTTGTGAATGCTACGAGCTTGCCTGCAGTGTACCAGTAACGGAGTTATATGCTCAATGATGTTTGCGTGGAGAATGAAAAGGATTTTGAGGTTTTCATTTGAGATAGAAGCAATCTCATCATTGTTTTCATCGATGGGGTATAGCTTGTTACATTACAAGGGAGGAAACGGTCTATCATCACGCTGAGCAGGATTTTTGTGGGGTCTGGGTTACTTGGGCCTTCGATAGATTTGTTATCGATATAGAACGGCGAACCTTCGAATGCTTGCCTTGATTTGTGTGCGCCACGTTTTGCTCAGAGACATAGAAAAAGGGAAGTATCCCGAAGAATACTTCCCTTTCTGTTTTATTGAACAGACAACGCAAAAAACGTTACCCATTCAAAGCTAATCCTAAAATCAGCTTTTCTTCTTAGCTTTGACTTTTACAAAACCTTTTGCGAAATTTGCGTCGTTGAAGATAAATGTTACTTTGTCTTCGCTCGCAGCAAGTTTGGCTTGGCATCCACCACAGCATACGCCAACTTTGACGCCAGCAACATCGCTGACTTTGTCAGGGTTGATTGCTTTACCAGCTAATGGGCACTTTGCTTGCTTGAACTGGTTAGTTTGGACTAATTGGTGGTTTGCTTTAGCAGCAAACTTCGATGTGCTCTTGGCGAATGCAGTAGGGCAATTGCCACAGCAGAAAAATACTTTTCCACCTTTGTAATCAGCGGTTTTGTCCGCAAGGACTTTTTTACCGCTGAGTGGACACTTGACTCCGTCAAGCTTCGGGCCGGCATTTACGTTGACGGCAACGGCTGTGATTAACACAGCACAAAACATAGCGAGAAAACGTTTCATAAAGAAACTCCTTTGAAAAATGTTGAGGTGCGACCTCAAACTACACATGTGTATGTAAGACGTCTTTCCGAGTTGTCTCGGAGTGTCAGTCCAACATTAACGGCAAACCAATGAGGTTTGTTCGTATAAGTTTGGATCAGTTCTATTGCAGTTACCCGCAACACAGCTGACAAAGTTATTATGACACACAACAATTCCCACGTCGAGTTTGTGTGAGCGAATAATGGGCTACAAGTGTTTATTTCTGCAAAATAATAACCGTTTTATGTTTGCTCATCCCTCTAATGGTGGGGAATTGAGGTTTATCCGTCACCGATTCCGATAAAATCATGTAGTGGGATTAAATATTATTTGACTACTGTTGATCTTCATTAGTGCAGAACTCGTTGATCATGTGATATAAAGAGCCATGTGAAATCGACTATCGTTTTACTGGGAAAATCGCAAATGATGCAATCAAAGAAATACTCTACGCGGATAGCCAACAAGTTGCTTGGATTGATAATACTAACCTTTGCGATTTGTATAAGTTCGTTTTCGTTGGCCGCAGGTCCGGAGACGGAGGATTCGACAAGCGGCTTTGGGTTGACGGATCCAGTAGATGACCGCGCGATTAAGAATATGATCTCTAGTAAATCTGACGCACTGTTGATGGACGATAAGATCGTTCAGATCAAGAAGATTAGTGAGCAACTCAATCGCAAGCAAACCGAATTGCGATTACCGCGGCTAAAGACGACGGAGTTGACCAGTCGCGAAATCTACCAGCAGGTAACACCGTCGGTGTTGATTCTTTCTAAGATATACAAGTGCGGTCGTTGCGAACGTTGGCATGATCGTAGTGCTGGGGCCTTCGTGCTCACAGCTGATGGCGCCATTGTTACGAACTATCATGTGGTGGAAGGACCACGCGATGATGAGCGGGCAATGGTGGCAACCACGTCCACCGGAGATGTCTATCCGGTTAAAGAGTTATTAGCAGCAAGCGAGACAGACGACGTCGTTATTTTGCAATTAGCGCTGCCGCGAGGTGTACAATTGCAACCAGCGAAAGTGGCTCAGCGCAGTTGGCCTGGTGAGGACGCGATTGTGATTAGCCATCCGGTGGGACGGTTTTATTCGCTCACCAAAGGTACGGTTTCTCGAAACGCAACATTACGTATGAAGGCAGGTGCCAGTAATCGGATGTTCATTACAGCTGATTATGCCAAGGGTTCTAGCGGTTCACCAGTGTTTAATAGTTTGGGTGAAGTGATCGGGCTCGTTTCCAGTACGGAGTCTATTTACTACACGCAAACCAATGATGTACAGAAAAATCTGCAGATGGTGTTCCATAATTGTGTGCAGGGGCAAGCTGTGTTGTCTTTGATTAAATAGTGAGACGATCTTAGTTCGACATTCTGTCTGTAACTATCTTGCCGTCAAAAATATGCTAAGATGACGACCTTGCGAAACTAAAATCGAATTGTCTGCCAAGGTTAAAATATAACAAAGGGAAATCATGTTGTTGAAAAAGATTGGTCTCATTGTTGCCATTGCGTTTGTATGCACGTCGGCCTTACGAGCAGAAGACCCTCGTTGGCTTAAGGGCAATATTCACACGCATTCATTTTGGAGTGACGGCAACCAATTTCCAGAAATGATAGCTCAGTGGTACGTAGATCGGGGTTATCAATTTCTAGCATTGTCAGATCACAATATCCTCAGTAAGGGCGACAAGTGGATGCCTTACGCGACGTTAGCAAAACGCGGTGGTGAGGACGTGGTAGCCAAATACATAGCTGCGTTCGGCAAAGATTGGGTTACGACTCGAGGAAAACCAGGGACCGCTGACTATTCCGTTCGGTTGAAGACGCTTGAAGAGTTCCGCAGCAAAGTGGAAACAACGGACAAATTTTTGATGATTCAATCCGAAGAGATATCGGACCGTTCTCAAGGCGGTCCAGTTCACATGAATGCCACCAATATCCAAGAGTTAATTCCTCCCGTCGGGGGAGCGACTGTGCGTGAAGCAATGACAAATAATCTGCGGGCAGTTGCAGAACAGGCAAAACGAACGGGTAAGCCGATCGTGTTGCACTTAAATCATCCTAATTTTGGATATGCAGTTACTGCTGAGGATATCGCTTCCGTCGTAATGGAACGTTACGTCGAGATTTACAATGGTCATCCAGGTGTGAATGTTGGCGGGGATGATGAACATGCCAGCATGGAAGAAATCTGGGATATTGCCAACACAATTCGCTTGGTACAACTTGGCGCCGCACCGTTGTTCGGCGTTGGTACCGATGATTCTCATCATTATCATGGTCGAGGCTCTAGTCGACCGGGCAGGTCGTGGGTCATGGTCCGCTGTGACGATTTAGATGCCGATGCGGTGACTACGAAGATTCAAGAAGGCGATTTTTATTCCTCAAGTGGTGTCACATTGCGCGACGTTCAATATGACGCGAAAAAGAAAACCCTAACAGTTGGAATCAAACCACAATCAGGAGTCACCTATAAAACACTGTTTATTGGTACGTTGAAATCGGTTGATCTCTCCGCGAAGCCGCGGCTAGATAAAAATGGCAAACCGCGTCGCACGACCCATATCTATTCGAAGGACATTGGTAAAGTGCTTGGCGAGTCCGAGGGAGTTGATGCGACATATGAATTCACCGGCGATGAATTGTATGTGCGTGCGGTCGTGACATCATCTAAAGCTCACTCGGACCCGACGCTTCCCAACCAAGCAGAACAAGCTTGGACTCAGCCTGTGGGATGGAAAAATTAGCAGCAAAAGGGGCACCCGGTGCGACTTAAACTATTGATATCTATTTTAATATGCGCATTAAGTAGTACTGTTACAACCGTAACTGCTCAGACGATCGAGCAACAACTGCAGCAGATGTTGCCATCTGATTTGGTGAAACGCATCAACGCAACTGGAGATCCGCAGCGGGGTGCGATTCTGTTTTACCAATCGTTCCTGTCTTGTTCGAAGTGTCATGATGAGGCCCAAGGCAAACGTTCGTTAGGTCCAACATTGACCCGTTATGACAAGAAGCCTTCCGATGAAATGTTAATCGACGCGTTGTTGGAACCATCGAAATCCATTCGTTCTGGATACGACACCGTCGTGGTGTTGTTCAATGATGGGACGCAAGCGACGGGGATTGTGGAGTCGAAGTCCAAGACTGAAATCGTGCTTAAAGATGTTAGTCGACCTGGAGCCGCGCTGACGTTTCCGCTTGAAGATATTGACGAGTTGCATGCAGTTAAAGCATCGATCATGCCTCAAGGGCAGGTTAATCAGTTTGCAAGTAAACAACAGTTTTACGATTTGATGAAATATTTATTCGTGATTCGCGATGACGGTCCGCTAGCTGCCTTGCGTTTAAAGCCGCCGCCATCACTAGTAGCTGCGCGAAAGTTACCCGAGTATGAGTCCAAGATCGATCATGCCGGTATGATCGGTTCGTTAGACAAAGCTAGCTTTAGTCGAGGAGCAGCAATTTATAATAGACTATGTGTCAATTGTCACGGTGACCAGCAGCGAGTTGGTTCATTGCCAACTTCACGTCGTTTCAGCAAAGATGCGATGAAAAATGGGGCGGATCCGTTTGCCATGTATCAGACACTGACGCGTGGATTTGGTTTAATGGCACCGCAGTCGTGGATGGTCCCTCAGCAAAAATATGATGTAATTCATTACTTGCGGGAGACTTTTTTTCGCAGTGGCAATGAGAGTCAATACTCACCGGTTACCGCTAAATATCTAACTTCACTTCCCACAGGAGATACTCGCGGGCCTAAGCCATCCAATATTAACGCGTGGCAACAGATGAATTACGGTCATCAGTTAACGGCGACTTATGAAATCGGAAACGATGCCTCGAACTTCACCTATAAAGGGATCGCCCAGCGGTTAGATGCGGGGCAAGGAGGTATCACCAACGGCGATGCGTTTATGGTGTTTGATCATGATACCATGCGGCTATCCGCCGGGTGGCAGGGTAAGGGGTTTATTGATTTCAACGGGATCAATTTTAACGGCAAGCATGGCGCCCATCCACGACCAGTCGGTGAAGTGGTGTTCGAAAACAAAAACGGTCCAGGTTGGGCAAATCCTGAGGATGGTTCATGGGAGGACCCCCGCATCGTTGGTCGTGACGGGCGACATTATGGTCCGTTGCCGCGGGAATGGGCGCAATACCGAGGGCTTTATCACCACGATGACCAAACGATTATTAGCTATACGGTAGGCGACGTGCCGATACTGGAAACCGCGTCGAGAGATGAAACGGCGGATGGTGTGGTTTTTAAACGCACAATGAATATTGGACAGCGGACTCATCCACTCGAATTTGCGGTTGCGACCGTGGAAGTTGTTGAGAGTAGCGAACAACTACGAGTTGTTAGTGATGCTGAGTCGATTCGGTTTGGACGATTAGTGGCCGGGGTTGAATCGGACATCAATGGTTGGAAGTGGCAACGAGGCGAAAATGGTCAATTACGTTTGACCATTCCTGTTGGTAAAGCGACACAGTTTACAGTGTGGGTACGGCGTCTTGCTAAAGGACAATTTACCGAGCAGTTAATCAACTATACACCTACGCGCGGTCCTGATTTGTCAACGTTACTTGGCGGCAGCACCGCTCGCTGGCCTCAAAAGATCACTACACAAGCGAAGATTGGGTCGCAGCAGGGCGCCTTTCAGACTGACGTCTTACAGCATCCTGTAGATAATCCGTGGTACGCTCAAATACGCATGACAGGGTTTGATTTTTTTGCTGATTCCAATCGGATGGCAGTCAGTACGTGGGACGGCGACGTGTGGGTGGTTGAAGGAGTGGCTGATCCGCGAGGGCAGAAATTGGTTTGGCAACGCATCGCCACGGGGTTGTTTCAACCGCTAGGAGTTAAGATTGTTGACGATAAGATCTATGTTGGCTGCCGTGATCAGATTTGTGTTTTGCATGACCTCAACGGCGACGGTGAAACAGATTGGTATGAATGCTTCAATAATGACCATCAAGTGACCGAACATTTTCATGAGTTTGCGATGGGTTTGCAACGCGACAAATCAGGGAATTTCTATTATGCAAAATCTGCGAGGCATGCGCTTAAAGCGATCGTGCCGCATCACGGGACGCTACTGCGAGTTAGCCCCGATGGGCAAAAGACGGATATCATTGCCAAAGGATTTCGCGCCGCCAACGGCGTTTGCCTTAACGACGATGGATCATTTATAGTGACAGATCAGGAAGGTCATTGGAACCCAAAGAATCGTATTAACTGGGTGCGCGAAGGTGGGTTTTACGGGAATATGTTTGGCTATCACGATGTCACCGATAGCGCGGATGCGGCGATGGAGCAGCCGTTGGTTTGGATTACTAACGCCTTTGATCGCTCACCAGGAGAATTACTGTGGGTGGATTCTGAAAAATGGGGGCCACTTAACGGACAGTTGCTAAACCTGTCCTATGGATATGGGAAAGTGTATGTCGTGCCGCATGAAACGATAGATGGCCAAGTACAAGGGGGAATGTGCGAATTACCGATAGCACAATTCCCAACAGGAGTCATGCGAGGTCGTTTTCACCCGGACAACGAACAATTGTACGCTTGTGGAATGTTTGCTTGGGCCGGTAGTCAAACTCAATCAGGTGGGTTTTATCGTTTGCGTTATACGGGGCAAAAAGTTCACTTACCAATCAAGGTCGAGGCAACCACCCGTGGGATGAAATTAACTTTCACGGATCCAGTAGAACCGACCACTGCAAAGGATGTTGCCAACTATCAAGTTAAACAATGGGCATTGAAGCGAACGGCGAATTACGGTTCAAAACATTATGACGAGCAACCGCTTAAAATTTCCTCCGTGAGCCTTTCAAATGATGGACATTCGGTGCTGATTGAAATGCCCGCGATCAAGCCCACGTGGTGCATGGAAATAAAATATCAACTGCAAGGTTTGACGGGACTCCCTTTCCAAGGGACTATTCACAACACAATTCACGCCTTAAGTGAATAGAATTTAATCTCAGTTGGATTCTTGCCTAGTTAATTCTGCTTGAGCGAAAATCAATGAATAAAATTATACTGCCATTTGTGTTGTCATTTCTGCTGTGCTGTTCGACTCTGCTGGCCGATGATTGGCCGCAGTGGTTAGGTTCTAGTCGTGATGGCGTTTGGCACGAAACAGGGATTGTCAGCGAAATTACGGCTGCAGGTTTGCCAGTGAAATGGCGCGAACCAATTGCGGGTGGGTATTCAGGTCCAGCAGTGGCAAACGGTAAAGTCTTTGTGACCGATTATCAACGTCTCACCGGCGATGCTACCAATGGCCCCAGTCTCAGAACCAAGATCACTGGTATTGAGCGATTGCATTGTTTGGATAGCAGGACGGGAAAAAAACTGTGGACACACAAATATCCGTGTTCGTATTACGTTTCCTATCCTTCAGGCCCGCGAGCCACACCGGCTGTGAGTGCTGGGCGAGTTTATTCGCTGGGGACTGAGGGTAACCTTGTTTGCTTAGACGTTCAGTCAGGAAAGGTCTTTTGGCAAAAAGAACTGAAAAAGGAATACGGTATCAAAACACCTATTTGGGGTTTCTGTTCTCATCCGCTAATTATCGGCGACCTGTTGTATTTGATGGTCGGCGGCGAAGGCACGACAATCGTCGCATTTGATAAGAATAGTGGAAAGCAGATATGGGGTGCTTTGGACAGCGAAGAAACTGGATATTGTCAGCCGACCTTGATTACTGCTGGCGGCGTGCAGCAACTTGTTGTTTGGACCCCAACTGCTATCCACGGCATGCATCCCAAAACGGGTGACCTGTATTGGCAAGTTGATTTACAACCAGCATACGGTATGTCGGTAGTGTCGCCTCGTCATTACGGCGATTTTCTGTTCGCGAGTGGCATTGGAAACGTGGGGGTTTGCTTGAAATTAGATCGAGACAAACCTGCCGTGACGGAAGTTTGGCGAGGTACTTCAACCACGGGAGTCTATTGTAGCAACAGCACACCTATTATCGACAACGGCATTATTTATGGTGTTGGATGTCGCAAGGGCGAACTGCGAGCGGTAGAGTTGGAAACTGGCAAACGGTTATGGGATTCATTTAAACCAACCACCGGTACGCGACCACAAAACCACGGAACGGCCTTCTTGACTCGCCAAGCGGATCAGTATTTTTTGTTCAACGAATCGGGCGAGTTGGTCTTGGCAGATTTAACGCCTGATGGATACCAAGAAAAAGGGCGCGTGTCGCTGCTCGAACCAACCGGAGAAGCATTTGGTCGTAAGGTCGTATGGGCAGCGCCGGCGTATGCCAATCGATGTTTGTTTGTGCGAAATGACAAAGAGATTATTTGTGTGGATTTATCCAGTAAATAACAAGAGTAAGCAAAAGCAAGGTACTGTTAGTTATTATTGAGAAGGTGAAAAGTAATGAGGCGCAAGAGGTTTCTCTCAGTTGTTTCCTTCGCGGTTGTTGTGTTTTGTTGTGGTGTTTTTGTTGAGCAGGTTCCCGCCGCAAAACCACCCACAAGCGAACGCAGTCAAATTGATTTGTTGCAGCGCAACGTGTCTGCGGAAGCAGCAAATGCTGACCTCGAAATGTTGCAAAAAATCATGGTGGAAATGCATCCAGGACTTGATATTTATGCAACCCAAAAACAATTTGCTACGTTGGTTGAACAATCTCGCGTTGAGACAGGCGATACGATCAAACTCCGCGAGTTTTTTTTGAGATGTGCGCGGATTACAGATCTCGTGCGTTGCGGGCATACCTACGCCAGCGTTCCAATTGCCTGCCAAATGAAATTGCAATACGCCACAAAAATGTTTCCCGTACCCCTGACGTTTATTGCTCAAAAGGCATATGTGAACCATCATCAAGTCAAAATTCCGTGCGGTGCAGAAGTGTTGTCAATTAATAGTATCCCGATCGACGAGGTAGTACGAGTTTTAATGCCGTTGGTTACCGGCGATGGGTACGTTAATACATTTAGGTATCAATTCTTAGGGGAAATGTTTTCCATTTCCTATGCAACGGCGTTTGGAGAGGCACAGGAATTTGAAGTCCAATATCGGACGCTAACAGGGGAAAACGATACGATCAAGGTAAGCGGCGTGTCGTCCAATCACCTAGAACAATTGATGGAATCGGTGGCATTGGGGCGACGAGAAAACGAAGCGTATCGCATGTCTCGACCTCGTGAGGATACCGTACTTATGGCAATTGATACATTTGATAACGGTCAAGGTTCATCGTCATTTCGAGCCTATCGCAAATTGATCATGAAGGCCTTTGCGATGATGCATCAAACGGACGCAATTACCAACTTGATATTGGACCTGCGGCAAAACGATGGCGGGTATACTCGTAGTGAAATGTTCTTATATTCGTTTTTAGCAAACAAACCCTTTCAAGAAATGTCGAGCGGGCAAACGAACCGTAACAGTATTGCTTTCCGTGAACTTCTCAGTCGCAACTATCAATCTCGCAGCGCCATTAAGTATTTTGATCGCCGCTTGCAACGAGAAATGGTTGCTGAGGATGGTCAAACATGGAAGTTGCAGGACGAATGGATTGTCCACGGCGTACCATCGGAACATCGCTTCGAGGGTAAAGTCTATGTTCTAACGGGCGGTCGCACGCACTCAGCTGCATCGGCAATTTGCACTCGACTTAAAGAGCATGACAGGGCCGTATTCATCGGTGAAGAAACGGGTGGTGTGGAAGGTGTCTTCACGGCAGGCACGACGCTCTATTATGAACTTCCCAATACGGGAGTTGAGTTGGCTGTGCCAATCCTCAAATACAATAATCTGACAAAAATGCCAAAGGATGCAGGCAGAGGAATCGTGCCAAATCATAAAGTGTCCATTCGTCCGCAGGATTTGGTCAGCGGTGAAGACCGAGTGCTAGACTTCACTTTGGAGTTAATTGAGGACCACGAGTGAGTATCATGAGGAAATGGAATCGATCCGTGGCAAAGTCGCCATTCTTAGTGGGTATTGTGCTAGTCGCGATGGTCGCTCTTATTGCAGTTCAACCCGCGGACGGCGGGGAATTGGTAGCGCGCATCGTTGATGCGGATACCGGTAAGACGCTCGCGGGTCGAGTTTACGTGGAACACATTTCCGCGGAAGAAAATTCTCCTAAATGGTATTTTGTACGACCGTCCACACCCACCGCGAGCGCGATTGCTTACAAGGAGCAATGGGTCAAAATGGCACAGAGCGTTGAACGGCACACGACTGTATCGGCGGATTCATTTCAAGTGTCTCTCCCGCCTGGAAATTATCGCATCACAATTATCCGTGGAAAAGAGTATATTCCGGCAACTTTTGATTTGCAGTTGGGAAATGATGATATATCGCGATTGTTTCGGATTAAACGTTTCGTGGATTTGGAATCGCTGCACTGGTTTAGTGGTGAAACGCACGTTCATCGACGGATATCCGAGTTGCCCAATGTGCAGTTGGCCGAAGATCTTAATGTGACGTTTCCAGTCACGTATTGGACGATAAACAGTTCAAAATCTCCGGACCTACATCCGTCGCCACTGCGCGGCCAAGGCCCTTCACCATTTGGTGATCGCCAAGACGCAGGCAAGGCGATGATCCGGATCGACGACACTCATGTTATGTTTCCCCGCAATACAGAATACGAAATATTTGGTATTGGCGAAAATCGGCATGTGCTGGGGGCAGTCTTTTTGCTCAATCATAAGACCGTGTTTTCTGAAACAATGCCGCCGGTTGCTGAGATCGCAAGAAAAGCACATGCGGAGGGCGCGTTATTGGATTTGGATAAGCATAACTGGCCTTGGTCGATGATGCTGGTGCCGATAGCGAAAATTGACCTTTTTGAGCTAGCCAATAATAGTATATGGCGTACAAATTTTGGTTTCAAATCGCCCGGGTCCGTGTTTCCAAGACAATGGGGGATTCAACAGCAGCCTGATGGTTTGACAGAACTTGGATGGATTCAATCGGGGTTGCAGAATTACTATTCGCTACTGAATTGTGGTTTCAAACTGACGCCGACCGCTGGAACCGCGTCGGGCGTACATCCAGTGCCACTAGGTTTTGGTCGCGTTTATGTGCATCTATCGAAAGGCTTTAATGCGGATGCGTGGCTCCGCGGATTGAAGCAGGGACGAAGTTTTGTGACGACTGGGCCGATCCTGCTGGCACGTATCAACGGAACGTATCCTGGAGAAACAATTCGCAGTCCAGTCGGTGAAAAAGCGGAAGTCGTCGTTAAGGGTAAGGTAGTTTATCACGAGAAGGTGGATCGTGTTGAATTGGTTGGAACGGGATTTGTGCAACTGCTTGAGGTATCGTGGAAACAGTTGGAGTCAGGGGCGTGGGAAGGCTCGTTTGAATATCAGCATGAGCTAACGCGTTCTAGTTTTGTAGCGGTGCGCACCTTTCAAATTAGTGATAGCGGTCGGGTGCGATTTGCCCATACCGCGCCGTGGCACGTGCAAATTGGTGACGAACGGATCCGACCGTTTAAGTGGGAAGTTGACTTCTTCATTGGTCAAATGGAAAAACAAATCGCACGAAATCGTGAGGTTCTTGACACCGCAGCGTTGAATGAATTTAAAGAGGCCCTGCGTATCTACCGAGAAATCCAAGAACGAGCTATAGAGCAGTAATGATGTTGTCAGTGGGTTAATCTTTAGCGGCGCGAGCATGAGCCAAATGAATTGTTACGACTATCCCCAGTATTGGGACCTAGCGTTTGCGGATGAAACGGCGCAGGAATGTGAGTTTCTTATACAGTGCGCACAGAAGTATATTACTGGCGACGTCAACCGTGTTCTGGAGGCTGGATGCGGTGGTGGTCGGTTAGTTGTGGCGCTGGCGGCACGCGGTTACGATGTGACCGGATATGATCTTAGCGAAACCGCGATCGATTATTTGCGACAACGCTTGGAAAACGAGGGTTTGCAAGCGAACGCGATTGTGGCTGACATGCAGTCTTTTGTGGCAGTGCCGCTAGTTGATATTGCAATCAACACAGTCAGTACATTTCGGCACTTGCTTAACGAGCAAGCTGCTTTAGCACATTTGAGAGTCATGGCGGAGAGTATTCGATCAGGCGGACTCTACATTATTGGCATGCATCTATTGCCACCTGACGCTGACTTGGAAGATGAGGAGTCGTGGGAGGCGAAGGATGACTCCGCAAAAGTGACGATGCGGTTAACCGTCGTCGAAGCATCTCGAGAAAACAGGCTGGAAAAATTGCGATTTGACATGACCGTTGAAGACGTAGCATCGCAGGAACGTGGTCCGCGAGAGTTCAGCTCTGAATATCCAATGCGGTTATATTCAGCAACACAGATTCAAGAATTGTTTAGCCTAGTCAGTGAGTTTGAGTTAATTGAAGTCTACGATTATTGGTACGACATCAGCGAACCCCAACCCTTAGATGATCGGCTTGGTGACGCCGTGTTTGTGTTGCATCGGCGCTAGCTGTTACGAAAATCAGCCTTGTCAGAGCGCCATTGCCCGATCGCAGCGCTCATGGAATCTTCAAGATCGACTCCTAAGCCATCGGCTATACGATTAATGTAATTGAAATAGGCGATAACTTGGGCAGCAATTGTGATTTGTTCATCGCTGAATCCAGCGGTGTGTAGTTGAGCAACATCGCTAGCGGTCATGGTGTGCGGAGTCAGGGTGAGTTTGACGGCGTATGCACAAAGGGCTTGATCCGCGGGGCCTAGTTGGGCATTACGGTAATCGTGCGCCAGTGCAGCAGCGGACTTGTGGTCGTTTGACTCCAGACCGAAGTCGTGCGAATGCGCTAGTGTTCAGTAATAGCAATCGTTGGCGCCCGAGACGACCGTGGCGAGCATCTCTTTTTGTTGAGATGAAAGGGCATTGGGTAATTTCATCAATTTGACGTAAAACTGCATCGAA
>JABJJO010000170.1 GCA_018660825.1 Planctomycetaceae bacterium
GACGTAACCAGCTTTGGCAAACTGTGGCGCTATGTTCTCGAGACCAGCCTTGTTGTAGGGTGTGCGAATTAATATGACCGGTTGTTTGTTTGAAGAAGAGTCGCGGTACACATCGGTTGATAATTCGATTCCGTCGCGCATCGCCACCATCAAGGTTTTTTTGATGAATTCCGCTTGCGCGCAATTGCAGCAAAAAAATGTTGTCAGCAAAGTGATGCATGTTGTGCGAATGATGGGTGACATGGTTACCGTCCCTCTCTAGTATCTTTATCAACGTGAAAATCTGTCTCGAACAACAACAGTATAACTTAGTTGGGACACTAGTGGAGGTTTGCCCGTTTTGCAACGAAGAGTCAACACAAGTCGACGAGAATAGATTCTAATGAGTCGCATCACGCCGACGGCGCGGCTAATATCCGATCACGAATTACCTTCCCATGCCATTTCAATTTGATAACAGTTATGCTCGTTTGCCGGGTGAGTTCTATTCGCTTGTAGCACCTACGCCAGTGGCCCAACCCAGTATGATACGCGTGAATCGAGGGTTAGCAGAATTATTGGGAGCGGACGCGGAGGTCTTGCAATCTCCTGCCGGTCTCAGTGTGCTCGCAGGGAATGAAATCTGTATTGGGTCGGTTCCTTTAGCAATGGGATATGCGGGACATCAATTTGGAGGGTTTTCGCCACAGTTAGGCGACGGACGTGCCGTACAATTGGGCGAGGTAATCGGAACCGATGGTGTTCGTTATGATATTCAACTGAAGGGTTCTGGGCCTACTCGGTTCTCCCGACGAGGCGATGGTCGTTCGGCGCTAGGGCCTGTGCTGCGGGAGTACCTAGTTTCTGAGGCGATGGCCGTGCTCGATGTGCCCACGACGCGGGCGCTTGCCGCAGTGTCCACGGGCGAAAGCGTGATGCGAGACGGAATGATTGCAGGCGGAATTTTGACTCGAGTGGCTCAGTCGTTTGTGAGAGTGGGGACTTTTCAGTGGCTTGCTGCTCGGGGGGACGTTGAAAACTTGAAAGTGCTCGCAGATTATGTGATTGACCGACATTATCCGGAAGCCAAAGAATCAGAAACGCCATATCGCGCCCTGCTGGATATCGTAATTGAACGACAAGCAGCATTGGTTGCGCAGTGGATGCAACTTGGGTTTATTCACGGCGTGATGAATACCGACAATACTGCGGTGTCTGGCGAGACGATTGATTATGGCCCCTGTGCATTTATGGATACCTATGAATCGAACAAGACGTTTAGTTCGATTGACCATCAGGGACGATATGGATTTGGAAATCAGGGGCCCATGGCACATTGGAATTTGTCGCGATTTGCGGAGACATTAGTACCGTTGCTTGCGTCGGATTCCGACCAGGGCGTCGCTATCGCGGAAGAAGCGTTAGATCGATTTGTGGAGATATACGAGCGTGAGTTACAGCAGCGGTTCAAGGCAAAAATTGGGTTGGGAGTTGATGCAGACGACTTAGCGAATGCGGACGATGTAGATTGGAAATTGGTGCGTGAATTATTAACGTTGATGGAGGATGGTAAGGCGGATTTTACGCTAGTCTTTCGGCAGCTATCCCTGGTGCTTGAGAGTAACAGGGATGACAAAGTACTGGCGTTGTTTGATTGCACGAAAGGGATCGCTGCTTGGTTGAAAGTGTGGCGAGCGCGGGTGGCCGAAGTGGACGGCGGTGCCGCAGTTGCACTAATGCACCGCAGCAATCCGATTTTTATTCCACGTAATCATAGAATTGAAGAGGTGATCGAGGCCGGGTACAGTGGCGACTTTGAACTATTTCACAGATTGCTTGACGTCCTGCAGCACCCCTTTGACGAACAGCCCAAAAACGCTGTCTATGAAGACGCACCGACGGACGATGAAATTGTACCGGCTACTTTTTGTGGGACGTAGTCGAGGAATTTTAACGTCACAGCGTTCATCAAAGGATGGATGGCGGCGGGCCAAATACGCAACGCCCTATTCCTTCGGTGGATATACCTTATGATTTTCGTGACAAGCTTTGCAGGTCATGGCGGCGGCCAAAGCTTCGCCGCTACCGGCAACGCCCTTGCGATGATTGGCGGTCGCCTGTAGCAGCGCATTTGTTAAGGCGGCCCAACTTTCTGCAGACCCTTTGGGTGGCTTGTTATTAGGCATGGCGTTGACGAAAGCCGAGAACAGTTTTTGTTCTTTACGTGTCGCTTCACCCTTGATGACCTTGGTATGCAAGCCGTCATCTTTGACTGCGTGCATGAAGCTTTCAGTGTCGTAGGTTTGCTTGCCCTTTGCAGTAGCTTTTGATACATTGGCGGCGAAAATAGTAGCGATGCCCGAGAGAAATAAAATTGCGAAGATGGATGCGCGTTGCATGAGACTGGCCTTATCTAGGTGTACAAAAGTAAAAACTAAGTATAACAAAATGTAATGTGCAACGTGTGAAAGGAAACGTGAATTTCCGCAATCTAAAATCAAAACAAGGATTTAATGGAGTGCCCTTCAGCCATCAGATTATAGGGGCGGCCACCCTTGTCCACGGCAGTTAGATCATCGATTCCCATCGCATGATAGACTGTCTTGGCAATGTCTTCTGGCGCTACGGGTAAATCCGCTGGATACGCACCGTGGCGGTCAGATGTCCCGTACGCTTGACCCCCTTGAATTCCCCCGCCGGCCATCAGCACGGACATGGCATGAGTCCAGTGGTCGCGTCCCTGCCCGGTTTTACCACCGCTACGAGGGTCACCTATAGTTGGTTTTCGTCCCATTTCGCTATTGACGAGTACAAGTGTCTGATCGAGAAGTCCGCGGTCGTGTAAATCTGCTAAGAGAGCGGAAAAACACTGGTCCAATTCGGGGAGTAGAACATCTTTGAGACAACCAAAGTTATTTCCGTGGGTGTCCCATCCGCCGCCGCTTTTGCATTTGTTTTGTTCAGCGAGTTTCTTGTTTCCTTGCCAAAAAACGCTGACAAACGGTACTCCAACTTCAACAAGTCGCCGAGCCATGAGCATGCTCATCCCATTGTGAGTTTTTCCATAGGTTTCAATTGTTTTTTCGTTTTCATTCGACAATTCGAATGCGTCTCGAGCCTCAGTAGAGCCTAGGAGCGAAAAAGCTTTGTCTTGGAATGTCTGTAAGTTGCTGGTTTTGGCAAATTGAGAAAGGTCTTTGTCATTTCTATTAAAATCGTCGAGCAGTTGCCGCCGAGTGAGGAGTCGGTCGACAGGGATATCGGCTTTAAGTTCAATAGCAGGAGCCGCAAAATTCATCGGGTCATCTACGTCAGCCATGACATATAAGGGATCGTGCTCTACTCCTAAGCGAGCGGCAAACTGGCCGGGCCGAGTGTATTGTGGGGCACCGGGTTTCATGGGCAGCGTAATGCTTTGCGGGAGATAAGGGTGCCGCGGAGACTTGTAGCCAACGACAGTGCCGATCGCAGGCCAGTCTGAAGGCCGTGGTTTTCGCGCGTTTAGAAGTTGCGGAAAGCTGGGGTCTGGGCGTTGCCCAGTCAAATTGTAGTAGTACCCGGCATGGTGATCTCCGGTGCCGCGTCGGTAATGACCTAAGGATCTGATCACAGATAGATGGTGGGCCTGGTTGGCGAGTTTTGGCAAATGCTCGCACAACTGGTACTCTTTGGCGGTCGTTGGAATCGAATTAAACGGTCCGCGGATCGACGAGGGCGCGTTGGGCTTCATGTCCCAAGTGTCAATGTGAGAGGCTCCGCCGCTGAGCCAAATGAGGATCGTAGACTTGGCCGGACCGTCAGCCTTAGCCTGTACAAGTTCAGGTAGTGACGACCCGCAAAACGACAGGCCACCAGCAACGAGCAGCGTGCGTCTGGAAATAGGCAATCGCGCGGCTTGATGCGCCTCAGCCTGTTCTAGATTGTCGTTTTTTGGTGGCGCCATTGGAGGCCATATTGGAGCGGGTAAAAATCATATTTCGCAGAGCGACTAGTTTTTAGTTTAATGAACGCGATGCTTTGGCGTCAAGCAAAACAGTTGCCGCTTATGACATCTAATTAGTAAGTCGGAGAATATTCGCCGTTACATGAGAGATGAATTGCTTAATCAAGAACTATTAATTAACTTAAAGGCAGTATTTGTTTTGGCTTTTAAGGTGACCGCTATGACTGATCAGGTGTTTTCACGTCGAAAGTTTCTCGCGACCGGATCAACGGCGTTTTCTGCTCTGCCAGCTTGGCCCGCTATTGCTGCTGTGGAAAATGCGAAACGTAAGGCCGTCACGATACTCAATCCGCAACTACGCGTTCCTCTATCCTTTGTAGTCGATGATTCAACTTGCCTCGTTAATATGGGGCACTATTGCATGCCGCAATTTGCAACCGCGTGGCCTGAACGCAACGAATATAAAAAACCGTGGCAAACATGGCCACGAGAAATCCCAGATTCGTTTGTTCGTGAATTTGGCCAATGGTGCGCTCAACAAGGAGTTAAAGGGAAATACAGTATTGTTCCTTTTCCGGCGTGCGTAGGTTGGCTGGACAGAGAATTGCCAGGTTGGTCTCAGAAACAGTTACAGGCGAGTTTGAAACTTGTCCGTGATTTGATGGTACCAAATTGGGATATTCACCCCGAAATGATCACCCATACGAGGGTGATTGATATCAAAACGGGTCGTCCCATACAACAAATCAATCCTGCCACTATGGAGAATTCATATCCCCGTACCAAAAAGAGTGTTGATGAATTGGCAGCCTACTTGGCCTACGCACTGCGGATTCTTAAAAACTGCGGATTACCCTGCGAAGGTGTTACGACACCAGGCGGTTTTGGTAATTTAGTCAAAAATGAACTATCACTTGCGGTACACGAGGCCGTCCGAGATGTATATGGCAGCGAGCTTCCACACTATTTCAAATATGTCGTAAATGGTGATGAAAGTGCTCAGCCGAGATTGGAGCATGTACGAAACGTCGACAGTTCCGACCCCAAGGTTACGGTGAATGTGCCGGCTTGTACTGGCGACTGGTTCGGCGGCTGGGACGGCGACCGACGAAGTGAACCCGATAGATATGCAAACGAAGCTGGCACGAGTGGACGGATGGTGGAATTGATTAAGCGAGGAGAACCCGCCGTGATGCTATGCCATTGGCCGGGGATGTACACTCAGGGAACCAAAAAGGGATTTACAGCGTTTAAACGCGTCGTCGAGACCCTCAATAGTCGGTTTAGCGACCAAACTATTTGGATGAAACTCAGTGAAATAGGTCGCTATTGGACGGCTAAGGAACTAACTCACATCGCGCTTACAGATCGAAAAATATCATTTAATGCACCGTTTGGTACTGCAAACTTTACAGTGCGAGTGGATGGTGCAACGGCCGCTAGCAAGGCCCTAAGGCTCGTGGTCGAAAACCAGACTGTCGCGTTGCAAGGCGTGACCGAGCGTCGTCTATTGCGTAGCGGCACTTGGCACGTGGATTCCAAAGGGCTAATTATGTGCTTTGATTTGCCGAAAGGCGTTTCACATATTCAGTGGTAAACGTGCAAGATCGATGATGATTAATAATTTACCCGTTGCGCCGAAACGGAAAGTCACACCGTTTTAAAGCGAATTTGGACGTTGTTTTACCTGATTCAAACCCGCATCTCTGCCACCGTTTTATTATAATATCAAAATGGTTATTAAAAGGCCCCAATATGTTTTTCTGCTGTTGCTGTGCTTAGCTGCCCGCAACCTCGTCGCAGATTTTCCCGATTCTCAATTGCAGTGGATTTCCCCCATTGGCGCGGCTCCGGGTACAACTTTCGAGATCGAATTCGGAGGTGTTGGCTTAAACGATGTAGACACATTGTATTCGCCCCATCCAGGGATAACTTTTCAAACTAATGCGGAAGGTCAATTTGAGGCCAGTATTGCGAAGGATGTCCTCGCGGGTCGCTATACGGTGCAAGTATTAGGGTCAGCAGGTTTGAGTTCCTCACGACTATTGTTGATCAATGATCTTCCCATCGTCAATGAGGTTGACCGACTTGAAGCGGAAGCAGTAGTCGTTGACGTGCAGTTTCCCGTGGCGCTGCAGGGTGCGATTGGTGCCAAGGGTGACGTTGATCTTTACCAATTTGAAGCACAGGCCGGCCAAGTGTTGGTGTTGGAATGTTGGGCCAGTCGTCTCGATTCCAATTTGCGATGCGTGTTGGAATTGTTTGACGAATCCGGCAAGCGACTTGCAGTGAATAGAGGTTATTTCGGCACTGATGCATTTGTCGTGGTGGCATTACCTCACACAGGAAAATACGTTGTGCGAATAGCCGATCTTATTTTTCGAGGCGGCGTGCAGTCTTTTTATCGCTTGGAAATTCATGATCGCCCAAGGGTTATTTATACTTTACCCGCGGCCGTTAACATCACACAGCAGAAGCCTCTAGTTGCCTACGGCTATAATTTAGGTGATACAGCACAGGGGGTGTCGTTGCAGTCACGATCGCTGGAAACGTTAGACTTGCAAGTTCCTGCTAATCACCATGGAATGTCCAGTGTTAGCGATTCAAAAACCGTGGGCGTTGCAATGGGCCAGCTATTGTTTCCAGATGCGCTAGCTCCAGTTGAAGTTGCGCTAACAGACATTCCCGTGGCAATGGAACCACAAGACTCGCAAACAGAGCAACGTAACAACGATGTTAGCGGAGCAGTAAAAATGCAAATCCCGATAGATATTACGGGCCATTTGCCCACTGCCTCGGACCTCGATTGGTATGCTCTTTCGCTCCGGAAGGGCGAGGTGGTGTATATCGAATCGTTTGGACAAAGGATCGGCAGTCCTGTTGATTTGACGGTTTATGTTTATGACGAGGTTGGGAAAACTTGTTTGGCTACATATGAAGATGTTAGGCAAAATATTGGGCGTAACCGTTTCCCCACTGCACATCTTGATTCCGCAGGTCGATTTGTTGCGCCGCGGGATGGCGTGTTTCATGTCGTCGTTCGTGATAGTGCAAGTGGTTCGATGGTGTCGGCACAACGGATTTACCGCTTGGTTGTTAAGCGGGAATCCCCAGCACTAAAGGTGGTGGCGATTCATGCGAGCGCCGATAAGCCCTCCGCGTTAACTGTTCGCCGCGGAGGTAACGCAAGACTCGATCTTTTGGCGTTTCCCACAAATGGTTTAAACACTTCGGTGCAAGTGTCGGCAGTCGGGTTACCACCGGGTGTACATTGCGACCCTGTGTGGATTGGACCGACAGTGCAGCAGGCCGTACTGGTATTAAATGTCGACCAAAATACCGAGCCTTTTCTTGGGAAGCTTGAGTTGAAAGCCAGTTACCAAATGGGGAACCAAACCGTGACACAATCAGTACTCGCCGGGACGATGTCTCGTAGCGGTACTCCGGTTGGTGTTGGACGATTCGATTCGCAGTTGACGTTTGCCGTTGCCGACACAACTCCCGTGGTTGCTGCGGCCACAATTGACCGCCAGCGATATCAAGGCGGCAGTATCATTGACGTCGACGTGACAGTCGACCGTCAGGCAGGTCAGGTGGCAGAGGAATTACTGATAAGTGGCGTCGGGCTTCCGCTTGAGATACAAAATCGTTTGCAACGCATACCCTCAAGTAACACGGGGACGATTAGCTTTTACATCCCTCCCAATCTTTCTGCAGGGAGATATTCGATTGCCGCTAGGGTCCGCACTAAAATGAATCCTGTCACGAATGCAAAGAACGCCGTTGAAAAAGCAGTTGCAGTGGAGCTTGTTACCAATACAGTGTCGTTTGAGGTCTACTTGCCCCCCTATGTTGTCGCGGTAGATTTGGAAGCTCCCGTTACTATTGCTCGGGGAGAGGTGATTCAATTAAAATATTCAGCTCGCAGACAAGACGGTTTTATAGGTAAGATACATACAGAACTGGTTGCACCCGGCGGAGTTCTTGGAATCCGCGGACGTGGAGTTACCTTTGTGGGTCAAACCGATTCTGGCGTAATACAAATTATTGCGAACGAGGACGCGCCGCTCGGACAACAATCCGGACTACGCTTGGAGGGTATCGGCACGGTAGAGGATATCGAGGTTCATCGCAGCAGTGTTTTTCTAACGTTAGAGATTGTGGAGTAATTATGCCATGTGTAATCTACTGCTGAATATCAGAATGTCATTCTTATTAGCGACGGCATTAGTGTTGAGCATAAACGTTTGTTTATGCAATTCTTTGATAGCTGAACCGCGGGTTAGTTTTACCAATGACATTATGCCGATTCTCAGCAAATCTTCTTGTGATTCTGGGGGTTGTCACGGTAAGGCGAATGGTCAAAACGGATTTCGTTTGTCGCTGTTTGGTGGCGATCCGCTGGACAGTTATCGATCAATTGTGTTGCAAGCCAAGGGGCGGCGCGTATTCCCAGCAGCGGCGGAAAAGAGTCTCTTGTTGAGAAAGGCAACTGGCGCTACGGCACATGGAGGCGGTCGGCGTATGAGCGAGACCTCTGAATCCTATCAAACGCTGAAGCTGTGGATTGAACAAGGGTTGGCTAGGCCGAGTGATCAAGACGCGGTGCTCGAACGGATCCAATGGTCACCTCGACAAGTTGTGTTAGCACCTGACGCTCAACAAAAAATATCGGTACGTGCATTCTATTCGGATGGCAGCTCGCGTGATGTGACTTCCATGGCACTTTTCTCCATGAGTGTTGATGGACTTGCTCAGGTGACCACGGACGGTTTATTGCGGGTGGTGAGTGAAGGCGGGCTCGGTTCCGTGACAATCAAATACGGCGAGCAAACTGGTAGTATGCAATTACTTGTACCCTACAAACAAAGTGCAGAACAACTGCGTGAATTACAAGGGATTTTGAGTTCACTGAAAACTGGTAATTCAAACAACGGTGTCAACGAAGCCTTAGTGAATCAATGGCAGCGGTTGCAGATCGAACCGGCCAAAGTGTGCGATGATCCAACCTTTATTCGCCGCGCGAGCATCGATATTTGCGGAACGTTACCCACCGCTAGTGAGGTTTTGGCGTTTGTCAGTGATTCCGATGTAAACAAACGTGAGCGGCTGGTCGACCGTCTACTAGAACAACCTGAATACGCCAGTCATTTCGCTATCAAGTGGGCCGATATTCTACAAAACCGAGGCCGCGGTTACTCCACTTCAAAACAGCGAACGGGTACCACACTTTTCTACAACTGGATCCGCGACTCGCTGTTAGACAACAAGCCCTATGATCAGTTTGTGTCGGAGATATTAACGGCTACTGGTTCCCAAGAGATCAATCCACCGACGGTGTGGTATCGCAGCGTACGGACGATGCCTAACTATGTGGAGTCGGTCGCGCAAGCGTTCTTAGGGGTCCGAATTCAATGCGCGCAGTGCCACCACCATCCTACCGCGAAATGGAGCCAAGCCGATTATTTTGGCTTAGCGGCTAACTTTGCCCGCGTCGGACGTAAGGGTGGTTTTGCAGACGCCGAAGTACCCACTGGCGAAACGATTTACCTGCTCGACCATGGCGAGATCCGACACCCCAAAACACAACAGGTGTTGCCCCCCAAACCACTAGGTGACCCTCCCTTTGAACTGGATGCATTCGCTGACCCCCGCGTCGCGTTAGCTGGTTGGATGACAGGATCGGACAACGAGTATTTTGCGGACACTCTAGTAAACCGATTGTGGGCTCACTTCTTAGGTCGCGGGATTATACACCCTGTGGATGATCGACGGGATACGAACCCACCGAGTAATCCCGAGTTGTTACAGGCTTTGTCAGACTCGTTTGTCAAAAATAAATATGACCTTAAACAATTGATACGATTAATTTGCGGTTCTTACGCTTATAACCTCGGTACACAAATCAATCCGAGTAACCAGAAAGACCAACAGACATTTTCGCGTTTCTACCCGCGGCGGATGTCAGCCGAAGTACTGCTGGACGCGGTGTCTCTGACGCTGGAAGTACCGACCGCTTTCCCCGGAGGGCCAGGGGAATTCCCACTGGGCACGCGAGCGATTGAACTTCCGGATGAGAATGTCGCCATTGCATTTCTGGATGTGTTCGGCCGGCCGGCTCGATTCAAAGCCTGTGAATGTGAACGCATCGATACACCCACGCTCGCTCAAGGCTTGGAGTTGGTTAATTCGAATCAAATCCAATCTAAATTGAGTTCGCAAACTGGATTTACACATCGACTTGCCGTCAACAATCGCTCACCACAAGAGAATTGCGAATTAATATTTTTGACTCTTTACGGTCGGGCGGGGACTGCCGCGGAATTAGAGGTGGCAGTTGCGCATGTATCTGGATCAGACGCAGCGGATGAATCAGATAAAATCGAAAGATACCGTAACTTAATTTGGGCATTGTTGGCGAGTAATGAATTTATGTTCGTGCAATAATGGATAGTCATGGCTTAGGGGTGTTTCATCGATGTTGAAAATCACAAAAAAATTGTCCGGTAAGAGTCGTCGTTTATCGCGTCGCGATTTCATCGCGACCGGTTTGGAAGTGGGAGGCGGTGCGCTTGGTCTCTGTTTACCGTCGATGCTCCAGGCGGATGAAGCAAATGGAAATGGAGCTTCGGGTAAATCACTTATCGTTTTTTGGACTCATGGCGGTATGAGCCAACAAGATACCTATGACATGAAACCGGACGCGCCCAGTGAGTATCGGGGAATGTATTTACCCATTGGGACTTCCGTTCCCGGTATTACCGTTTCAGAGCGGTTTCCGGAACAAGCTCGTATCATGCATCATTTGAGTCAAGTTCGTAGTGTTTGGCATAGAAACGGTATTCATGCACCCTCGGCACATTGGATGCAGACGGGATATTTTGGGCCTACCTTAGCGCGGAATGCTGCACAAATGCCGTCGTTTGGCAGCGTCGTCGCGCGAGCACTCGGTCCGCGTGTACCTTTGATGCCCGCGTATGTCACGGTCCCTAAATCTGAGGCCTTTGGCTACCAAGGATCAGTTTACTTAGGAAAACGATTTAACCCGTTTGAGGTTGGTGGGGACCCGAATGCGGAAACATTTAAAGTTCCTAACCTAGCCTTACCTGATGGATTGACGCTCGAAAATGTGGATGCACGCAAACAGTTGTTAAGGTCATTTGATCGACTACGCAAAGATGTTGATCAAAACGACGTGATGCAGGGTCTTGATACTTTCAAAAGTCAGGCATTGGAGATGGTAACGGGCGATCACGTGCGACGGGCATTTGATCTTACTGGTGAGGACGATAAATTGCGTGACCGGTATGGTCGGCATCAATACGGTCAGAGTGCATTACTCGCCCGACGCTTGATTCAAGCTGGCACTCGAATCGTCACGATTAACACTGGATATTGGGATCACCACAACGATATAGAACCTGGATTGGAAGAGCATCTTCCGCCGCTCGATAAAGCGATAGCTGCGTTGGTCGAGGATCTCAGTAATCAAGGGATGCTGGACGATGTCGTGATTTACTGTGCTGGCGAATTTGGAAGAACACCGTTGATGAATGGACACGCGGGGCGGGATCACTGGAGCAAGTGTTTCACTGTGATGCTAGCTGGCGGTGGCATTCAGGGGGGACGTGTGGTGGGGGCAAGTGAAAAATGGGGTGGAGGCGTGAAAGAACGACCTACGACTCCGCTGGATATTATCGCGACTATTTATCACCAATTAGGCATCCCGTTGGGCACTCACTTTGAGGACAAGACGGGCCGTCCGCAGTCTATTGTGGGTTCGGGAAAGCCGGTACGAGAACTGTTATAGCTCGCCGTAAATTCCAGACTGATGGGATCCAGCATGGGTCGTGTACTAGTTAGTTTACTGTACTAACTTTCGCCTCAAACTTTAGGTGACAACTCTGTGATCGCTCTGCCGGACGTGAGAATTGGAACGGGACGACCGGAAAAATCAGGTATCGCGACTTCGTGAGCATTGATGCCCAGATGGCTGTACAGTGTTGCCAAAAAATCACTCGGACTTACTCGGCGTTCAACTGGGTCCTCGCCACGTGCATCTGTCTTTCCGATGATTTGTCCAGTCTCAATCCCTCCGCCGGCAAACAGCATCGTATTAGCTCGAGGCCAATGATCGCGTCCAGGTTGCACGGTTCCTTTACTCCCACTGGCGACGCCGCCGCCACTACTGGCGACGTGAGTAATTCGTGGCGTCCGACCAAACTCTCCGGTAACAACGACCAACACCCGTTTGTCCAAACCCCGTGAATAAACGTCTTCGATCAGTGCGGAAATCGCTTGGTCAAACACGGGCGCACGAAACTTGATGGCATCAAACACATGGTGATTCACGGCATGGTCGTCCCAATTCGCGACCCGCCCGCACAAAGGCCCATCAAATTCTGTGGTGACAATTTCCACCCCGGCCTCGACTAGTCTGCGAGCCATCAAACATTGCTGACCCCATTGATTCATTCCGTAACGTTCGCGAGTGCTTTGATTTTCTTGACTCAAATCGAAAGCGAGCGCCGCATCTTTACTGGTTAGCAACGATAATGCCTGTCGGTCAAAATCGTCAAATGCTTCCATCGCACCAGTCTGATCAATTTCGGTCAGTAAACGGTCTAGCCCTCTTTTTAAATTGATGCGACTCTTGAAGCGGGCCGCTCGCGAGGGATCAGGTAATCCTATGTTGGGAACACTAAAATCAGGTCGGCTCGGATCCCCCGTCACTTTGAACGGTTCATAAGAAGGCCCTAGATAAGTTGAGCCAGCAATCGTAAAGCTGTCGTATCGATCAACAGGATTGACGGTGATGTAGTTGGGGATTTTTCGTTTGGGGTTATACCGTAGATAGTTGGCGACCGACATCCAGTCTGGTAGTACTGGCAAGGTTTTGTCCGCAGCGGCTGGATCGCCAGCCAATACCTGCAGAGATCCGGCAGGATGACCGCCGCCGGTATGGGCAACTGATCTTAATAGTGAATACTTGTCGGCACACTTAGACAGAGTCGGTAGCAATTCTGTCAAAACTATGCCAGGGACATTGGTGTTGATTGGATTGAACGGACTGCGGAATTCGCTCGGAGCGTCGGGTTTGGGGTCCCATGTATCCAGATGGCTGCAACCGCCTCGTAACCATACTAAGATAATAGCGGTTGGCTCGCCTGTAGCGTTAAGCGATTTATCGAACGCGGAACCCGCCACGGACGCGATGTCTTTAGCCTGAGCGCGTGCTCGCAGTAAACCCGAGAAGCTCAACCCCCCAAAACCGTAGAGGCCTGCTTTTAGTAGATCACGACGTTGCATTGTCTATATCCGTATTGTGTTAGCAAAATACCACTGTACGATAATGTTACCTTACTAGTGTTGAGAATGCAGTACCAATTACGAGGGGCATGAAAAACAGTTTTGCCCGCGGGTTAAATTAATCGATATGTATATCGCCCAGCACACCTTGGCATTAACGATCGTTACTGAACAACCCTTGCAGTTTCTGTTCGGTCGGCACCTTCAAAGGAAAGCTCTTCGAATAGGCGTGTTGACTTATCCCGGCAAATTCACGTAAGGATTCATGGACATGTTCGGGCCGTATTTGCGTGCCGTTGTGTTCATCAATTGATAGCGTTTGTGGATCAACTGCAACAACAAACTGTTTTTCGTCAGTAGCTCCCACAACGCGGTTACCTTTGATACCGGCACCAATGAACATTGCAGAACCAATCGACCAATGATCTTTACCTTGGTTATCATTGTAGGTTGGCGTACGGCCCATTTCACTTTGAATGATGACGACCAATTTATCTCGAATTTGTAGTTCTTCAGATTTCTTCAAAAGATAGTCCACACCAGCGAGCAGTTCTGGGATTAACTTCATTTGATCACGATCGTTATTGGAGTGGCTATCAAATTGGCCAATCGTGAGATTTGCGGAGACACAGACACCGGCTTTAAACGAAGCGAGTGCAATATCGGCTTGCCGTGACAGTCTTTCCTTGGGTGATGACTTCGGCACAAAAGGAGTCACCCGTTGAAGAGCTTTCGAATTGAGTTGTGCTGCGTAAAGCATATTTTGAGATCGTTCCACGCGAGGGAGACGCCGCTTTAGCAGACGCGACTGCATTTGTGATTGCAGCGCCCTTTCTATTCGTTCACTGACAAAATCATCGTGATAGGGATTTCGGGCGCTTCCCTGAACACCGTCGGCATTGGCAAGGCGATTGAGTGAATTCAGATATGGCACACGCGCCAGCGCTACAAGATTACCGGTGGACGAGTAGTTACCGAATGTGAGGAAAGCCAAGGGGACTTCGCCGCCATTACAGGCAGCTACCAACGCGGCAAAAGTAGGATAAGACAGACTGTCCAATTTGCCTGTTGCCATGTACCTTGAACAGGGAGAATGGTTGTTGACCGAATAGTCTAGCCCATTGAGCACCAACAGGCTGTCGCCATAGTTTTTAAAAAAGTCCTCGTTACTCATGCCTGAATCAATGTGACTCGCATTGGGGGCTAGACGATGATTGCCTTCGCTAAGAATTTCTCCTTGCTCATAAAGACGGTTTGACTCAGTCGTGCCTTTTGGGTCCATCAAGTATGTGGTGTCCCAACCACCGGAAGCATTGAAAACAACATAGTAGGGGCCACCGTAGAATGGGAGTTCCCCTTGTGGCAGGTCGTCGTTTCCCAAGAGTGACCTGCCGATTGGAGTGGACAGGCTTAATCCAGCAGCTCCGCATAGCTTCAATATATCGCGACGTTGCATATCAATTCCTGTTCTCCCAACATACCCAACTTTCCATCGCTGCGTCGTTCCAGCAGACCTGATGATACGAATTATACCATGTATTTTAACCAGTTTCCGGACTTGGTGATTTCTGTATCGAACTGACCTAGTGGTCCGTTTTGTTCTGGTCCTTGGTCCACTACTCGTACAAAAACTCGTGTTGCCGCAGCAAGTAGGTTACGACACCGCGCCACGCCCGAATTGAATAATCGGGGTCAGCGTCACGGGGAGTCTTTTCAGCCAACGTTTGACAGCTATAACTTTCCACTTTAGAAATGCCGGCCCTTGATTTCGAGTCGGAAATGATGCCGGAAAATAAATCGAACGTCCGCGTTACTTCGGAGTTATTAACCGAATCGAAACGACCTAGTATTAGTTCGTGTAAATGCATGATCGCTCTTCGTATCTGCTCATCCGCAGCAGGATTAACCCCCGGAATGATATCAATTTCAATTTTAGGAAAAAGTCGGCGTTCGCTAGGGCGCAACGCAAAGTCCGCCGCGACGTTTTTACAGGCGATATCATTAGCCAAGATTCGTTGAATGGCCCCCATGGCACCGCTGGGGTCCGGCAGTCGTTGGGTAACCTCCTTCGAGTCGATGCCGCCATAGAGTATCTTGAATTTGCTCTCCGGATCGGTCAGACGACCCCACTTTCTACCAAAAATAGCCGTCAGCTTTCGTTCAAGTTGCTCGGGAGTCAGCAATCGCACCAGACCAATATCATCAATCTCGGCTAGCCGTTTTGGATCTCTGACAGTGGCGGCTAGTCCGTCGGCACGATAGAATTTCGACTGAATGAGTTCTTGAAATACCACCTTTAAATTAAAATCGCTGTGAATGAACTCATCAGCTACTCGCTCTATTTCACCTTGCTGCGCTCGATATGCCCGACGACGGGCAGTAAAAAGAGGGTCATCGATGTCCTCTGGGGCCAACATAGGCTTGCGGCCCATGAGAATGTACCAAACATGTTTTACCATAGCGACGGGGAAGCGGGGGTCGCGAGCGGTACGTTCGCCTAACCACTGTAAAGATCTCCATTGCTCGGTTTGAGGCAACGATTCGCCGTTGAATCCCGGAGAAAACATGTCCTCGTACCAGCCCTCTTTTCGAGGACCATATATGCCTTTACCATCGACGACGTAAAACTCTTGGTAAAGTCCGGCAATTGGGTCCATCACTTTGTGGCAAACGACACAGTCGGAGGCCTGCATAGTGGGAATCTCATACTCGGCCGTTATCGCCGCCGCATCATTCACTCGCGGAGCCAAAGACAATAAATCAATGCCTAAAAAATGTTCAAAGTACATTCTGATTCGTAATCGATTGCGGTTCGTTTCGGTCGTCGGATATCGCTTTAAGTACTGGAAGGAACTCAACAGTCCCGCGTGTGGATAGAAACCCGTAGGAGACTCCTGAGCGGGCTTTCCATTACGCAATTTTAGCGAATCTATTTTCGTTGTGATGAATTCAAAGGGGTCGTCAGGATCCGCAAACTTGTCCTTCAAACGCTCGTAGATCCCGTAGCCTCTGGCGGTATAGGGCGAGACCATTGTGTAGTCAGCCGTTACGATCTGAGTAAATGGAAGGTCATTCCGCACGATATGCTCGACCAATTCAAGAGGCTCGCGACGCATGCCCTCGCGATAATCTCCTATGAGCTTAGTATAAGTGATCATTTTCGGGTGCGAATAGGGAAGCTTCTTTGCCTCTTCTGGGCTTAAACCTTTGCGTGGATCGCGCTCCTGATACCACAATCGATTCGTGAAGTGTTCGTAAGAAAGCGCCAATTCACCAGAACCGTCGTATCCTCGCGTAAGTAGTATGTCGTTGAAAGCTTCCTGCAAACGTTCGTAAAATGCATCTTCTTGCATCACGTCGTCGAGAATTCGGCGGATTGCGGTGAGCCCCTCGCGATGGACCAATGCAAGTTCTGTGTCCGTTGGTAATCGACCCGCCAATGATAATGTTACCCGCCGGAGCAAACGCCTAGGCGGCATCATTTCTATTGAATCGAAAAATGCCGGAATATTGGCTGCGATCTGTGCGTCTCGTTCTTGGTCTTTTTGCTGGGGGTGATTTGTACGGCGAGCGAAGTCTTTCAATATCTGATACCCCGTCGAGCCCGGCTTGAATATTTCTCCGCCTTCGTGTTCAAGGTGACCAGTGGCCTTTAATAGTAATCTGGATTGACCTTTGTGCTTAGCGGCAGCCATCCGCTGAAAAGCTATATGATTTTGACGCAAGACCTCAGCTCTTTTGGTTCGATCGCGTGACGGGTCGCGCAATATGAAATCACTCGCTGAGGCATCACCCCCGTCTTGATGACATTTTAGGCAAACGCGTTCACCTAGTTTACTCCAGACTTCATCCACAAAAAATCGGTCGACAACACAAGCGGGCCCCAGATGATTCTCCCCCTTGGGTACTACAGTGTGCTGGGTCTGAGATGTACTAACAGAAGGCGGACTATGTGCTCTTGATTCTTGCTGGTATCCCCAAGCCCACGAGACTGTCAACCCAACACCCGACAGTGCTAAGCATGTCACCAATAGCCAATCCGTATAGGACCGGCGGCGTGTGTGCAACAAAGGTGACATATGCGTCTTCAATTTCGTTGCCTCTCACAGGTAGATTAAATCATAAAAGAACAATCCCCTGAACTCTTATAAGCCGAACATGATTGTTTCCCGTCGGCCATTGTACGACAAGGACTAGGTTGTGGTTAAATTATACCTCAAAACGAAAATGTATTGGTCTCTGAAGTAACACTAAGCTAAATAACAATGCTCGTTGACGGCCGAGAATCTGATTGCGAAACTGTAGAAACGACTAGCTAGAAACTAACGCTTCCCGTTAACACAGTAACGTCTTAAACAGTCATTGTTCTTTAGGAATTAGACCGGGAGACGACTCATCGACAAGTTGCCAGCGCGACATAATGAAGCGTTCCGATTCCACGCAACACGTGTCAGGCGACAGCGCCAGTTATTCGTGGCGGAGGGCTTCGATCGGGTCCATTTGAGCGGCCCGCATGGCGGGATAAATTCCGAACACGACCCCAATTAAAATGGAGATGCCTGCTCCCAAGGGCAACGACCAAGGCACAATAACAGGCGCCACATTTTTGACCGACGTAGGCAGCGTGGCCATGATATCTGGCAGGGTTTCGTGAAGCAGGTCCTGTATATACCCAACGAGCGCCGGACAGCACAGACCTCCGATCACACCAGTAAAACCACCCGCGACCGACAAAACAATCGTCTCCGTAAGAAATTGACGGATGATATCTGATTGTCGAGCGCCTAACGCACGTCGGATGCCAATTTCTCGAGTGCGTTCGGTTACTGTCGCTAGCATGATGTTCATGATCCCTATTCCACCAACGATAAGAGTCATCGCCGCGATGATTCCCATAAATGCCATAAACATCATTCGCGTGGTTCGCGCTTGCTCTAAAAGCTCTAATGGCACGACGACCGAGAAGTCGTTTTGACGGTGTAATTTGTTCATTGTGCGTTCAACTGCTTCCGCTGTACTCACAACTTCATCTACCGATGCCACCTGAAACGTAATTTGGCTTAATTGGACTTCTTCACCGGAACGTTGGCCTGCACTTTGGAACATGACGGTATCCCCGATACGTTGCCAAAATGTTTCCAAAGGAATATAGACATTGCTGACGAAGTCCTGTGCGGCAAGTGAACTCCCTATTCCTGCCATTGCCTGACGTGGTTCCATAATTCCGATTACGACATAAGGGATTTCACGTATGCGTATTGTTTTACCGAGTGGTTCAGATACGGGAAAAAAGACATCTGAGATTTCCTGAGCAAGCACACAAACATTTGCTTTCTCAGATACGTGCAAGTCAGAAATGAAATTCCCTTTGCTGATCGTCAGTTTCATCGCTTGAGCGTATTCGGGTGTGCACGCAACAATGTGGGCAGCGACCGTCTGCCCACCAAAATGAGCTTCGCGTTTTGTCTCGCGAATTAATAGATGATTTTCTACGGTAGGAATTTCTAGAAGTGCCGCCACATCCGAACGACGTATACCGTATTTAACAAAAAACGTTTCTGAGTCGCCGACATATTCTTCGGCTGGCATCCGACTGCGTAAAATAATGTTACGGGCGCCTAATTCCTCGATTTGGCGTTGCACTTCGCGACTGATTCCTTCACTGATCGCGAGCAACCAAATAACACTAGCAACACCGACAAAAATACCTAGGATTGTCAAAATGGAACGCAGCGGGTGGAGAACGATGCTGCTGAGTCCTACACGTAACGTGTGCAGTTTGGGTATGATCATGATCCGGGAGTATTCTCTGGGATCGCTGCATTGGAAACGGTCTTAACTTTCTTCGTCGCAGCAGATGTTTGCACAGGCTTTTGCCGATCACTCTGCTCGCCAAGTTCTGAGCGTTGTATAAAGCGGAAGGGGGTTAAAGTGACGACATCACCTTCTGAAACTCCGTTTTCAATTACGACATGAGTATTATTGTTCGTGCCGATAGTCACACGTCGAGTATCCCAACCCGTATCCGTACGCACTAGGCAATAGTGCGATTCATCGTGTTCCATGACGGACGCTAGCGGAACCTGCAATACACCTAATTGAGACTCGAAGTAGATTTTGACCTTCGCACGCAGTCCCGGTCGTAATGAACTTGGTGGATTGATGACCGTTACCTTAGTGTCATATTCAAGGGGCGCACCGTGCCATCGTAAAGGGAAGGGATAAGCGGCTACTTGACGCACTTCCCCGTCGAGCGGATTATCAGGATCTGCGTCGAGTTCAATCTTTGCAATTTGTCCCGTTTCAATCCGGTTCACGTGGGATTCATTGATTCGCACGGCGACCTCCATGTTTTTGATGTCCGGTAGACGCACGACGACTTGGTTGTCCCGAATAATTGCGCCTTCCTCGATGACGACGCCTCGACGCTCGTCATTGGCGTAAACGACCTGCCCTTCACTGGGCGCAAGCACCTTACATTTAATAATCTGCTCTTGGATATCGGCAAGCCGACTGGTGCTCAGATCCAAGGTGCTTTGAGCGGCGTCCAATTGTGCGGTTTTCTGTTTGATGGAAGCTTTGTATTCACCGTTTAGTCGGTCTTTTGTAAATTCTTTATATACATTTAGTTTTAGGCTGGCGGCAGTTAGATCACGTTTAGCCTTTTCATGTTGGAATTGGTCTCCCCGTAACTGCTCAATGGAGGTAAATCCTTTGGCTGCTAAACGCTGGCTATGGAGCAATTTTGCAAGTGATCTTTCGACGCTTTCCTGCGCAACAAAGACTTCGCTCTCGATCAAAGTAACTTCCTGCTGAAACAATCCCTTTTCAAATTCCACGAGGGTGCGTTCCGCATTGGCAAGTTGAGATTCTGCTTGAATAAGGTTTGCGCGGTTGTTGGCTACGACAATTCGTTGTGCGGTTTCATCGTTTTCTAACGCCGATGAATCAAACATGACAATGAAATCACCAGCTTGAACCGTCGTTCCCTCTTCGACAATTTTGATGATAGTCGTACCAGGGGCACCACGAGCCTCTACTTCACACCGGACTTCCCGGTTGCTTGCACTAGCGACATCACCTGTTTCTGTTACGAATGCCTCGAAGTCCAGTCGTGTTACGGAATAGGTCAATGCGTCATCTATTGCGGATACAGACGATTCTGCATTGGAGCCAAAAAAGTATATGTATCCCACAGACAAACCAGCTAACAAGACGACTATGCCCGTGATGCGACCCAACCAACTCATGATATCTCCACCCAAGTGACGTTTATTTCATACGTACGTAAAGAACTACCCTTAGTATACCCCGAGTCTACTGACTTTTACGGATTTATCGCTATATAAGCCTAGCAAAGCTGATATTAGGAGTAACTGAAGCACCTATCTAAAGCGTAAATTCCCAGTCAGACGTTTAATTGCGAATCGAGCTAATTCGCTACCGCCTCAAGCATTTCAAGCAAATTCGTCGTTAAAAGTACAGATGCGTTTTTTTGGACAATGTTCGTTCCCAGCCATGTTTCATAGCCCCCTAGTCGATGTTGTGCGGGTGTTGGCAAGTATCCATACCGACCGTTGGCAATACTGATGACCATGGTCTGTGGCAAAGGGCTGCGTTGTTTCAGCTCGAGCCCGATTTCTACGAATGTTTCGAAGGGGATACAGCAGATCCCCAAATCTCCGATACGGATGACCTGTATTTTGACATTAACCGTCTCGGGTCTCGCAGCGGCGATTACCGTCCGATTGGCATAGGGTACGGCCAGTCGGGGAAGACGGTCGACTTCCGTCTGGTCCGTGATTTTTAAAATCGATTTGGCCCGTTCCAGCTGTTCTGCGGTTGGTTTTCGATAGCGCAAGGTGATTTCTCGCTGCAGCATGTTTAGGGCCACGTGAGTTTTGTGTTCTGGAATTTCTTGATAGGCGTGCCATGCGACATCGGAAGATTTCTGCGCGACGATTTGTATCTGTTCAAAGCGTTCACGTGGTGGACGAGTTGAACCAAAGGGAATATTGTTGATGTCCCCGGATGTGCCATTGGACATCATTGCCACAAAGTCGGCAGAGGCCCGCAAGCGGATAGGCATGAGGCGGGCAAATTCACCAAAGTAGTCTGCAGAAACCCCGCCTCGCGGAACGGCACCAACGTAATGGAGTGAATAGTTTGCGAAAAGGGAGTACGGTTTGTGTTTCGCATCGCGTAATGAAATGATGGTAATATCTGGATCGGTGGGCCCTGCCGGTCGATCCAGCGTGCTGGTGTTGTTACCGGGATTCATCTTTACCTGATCCAGTTCCCCGAAAGGGTTAAGCGGCATTTTCCCTGGTTTCAGATGCCAGCGGCGATTGAAAACTTCATCGGCTAGAGGTTTAGCATTAAATCCGAATTCGACCGCCCGTAAATTTTGGTGAGCTTGGACGATCGACTCTGCAATGCCATTGATCATCAATTCTCGATATTTAGCGGCCGTTGTTCCTGCGGTAGTGATAGCGGTCGGCGGCGCGGTGTGTGTGTGGGTCGAAGATACCATTATTCGATGCGTTGGAATATTCGTTTGCTTGGCGGCAAGTTGTTTGGCAGCTTCAATTACGGCCGGATCTACACCGAGATTATCGACGACGACCATTGCGATGCAGGACTGGTCGTTCTTTAGAACGATTGCGCGGGCATACAGCGGGTCATGAGCGGTTTCGGCGAAGTTTTCATAAAACTGGCCCAGCATATTGACGGGGAAATGCTGGGGGCTGACATCAATGGCTGCAGCACCGGCTTGTAATGCCCCCGGTTCGTCTCCTTGAGCCAGACACGGCAAAGAGGTCAGTATGGATGTGATTGCCAAAGTCAAAATGGCAAATAGGCGATGGCTGAAGATTTTCATGCTCTCTTATCTTTTGGAGTTTCGCATCAACTTGTTCACGCAAAAGTTGCCGAACAGGGACCGTGTCATTACTCGGATTTTTCAGGCGTTTCCTTGACGTAGAAGATGAAATCGTTGCTGAATAGACCGTTTGGATTTTGGACCTGTAGCAATCTCATCCCCTTACTAGGCATTTCTTCAAAGGAAATCAAAACTAGGTTCCTTTCCTGTTGGATTTCGATCTTGCCGTCCACCCGACGACCGTCAACGATCAGATGCGCGTCCTCACCAAAGTGGCGTCCACTCATTCCCATGACCTTCTTTTCTTCGTGCAGAACTGGGAATCGCTGGCGGCCACTCTGTCGTTGTAACGAGCCGAGTGTCCATAAAGCTGGTTGCGGATGCTTCAAATCCACAGGGGAACCCATCTGACCGGTGAACGTACCGATAAACTCTCCGTTAGCGACCAAACTGATAAGCTCGTCGCGTGAATATGCATTCCGACTCCCGCTTGTTTCCACGTACCTGTCGCCGTCAAATTGAAGATTTACGGCCTGCCCTTTTTTGCTCTGCAACCATACTCCTTCAGCCTCAAGTACGATCCCACCTTCACGAGCGGACTGTTCTAGGGAATCCAGTAATTGAAGCGACAGCGATTCTTCTACGGATGTCTTATTGAGCGTGACTTGGCGAGCAAACGCGCCGCTAAATCCAGTGCTTCCCTCAAGCACCATATCCCAGACGGGATCAAAACGTTTTCGCCCTGCCCAAGAAAACTGCCAAACGCTTCGTTCCGGTGCACCCTTTTCAGCGACATTTCGATAGAAATCAAAATCAATAATATTGAGACGACCCTGAGGTAAAATCAACCAACGGTCATATGCTCCTCGCCATGTGGGAGCCTCCATTCCAGTGCCCGGTGTATTGGTGCTCACCAAAAATGGCATGCGGTGACAATCCCCACAGACATTCTGTTTAGGCTGCAGGTCACCATGGACGTGAAATAGTTCAAATCCCTCTCGGGCTATGGCCGAGACCTCATTGGTGAAGGACCGCCGTTGAGCCGGAGGGTAAGTGACGCTCAGTATGAACTTAGCCATGGCATCACGCTCGGCGTCGGTCAACTCGCCAGATTGCCCCTTGTCATTTACTTTCTTGTCACCGACGGTCATCATGGTGGTGGCCAAACCACCGTCAATCAGATGGCGGGCGCTGGTGACCGGGTCTTTGACGTCACTGTTGGGTTCAACATGTTTGCGTATGTTGGCGCTGTTGTTTCCACCGTACGGGTCGCCTGGTATTCCATCCCAGTGGTAGGGTTCGGTATCACGCAGGCCACGAATCGGCATGGTGCTGCGGGGCATGATCTGGTTACCACCGGTGACAATAGGTGTATTGAGAACCCACAACAATTGATCGGTATGACCGTCAGGGTGACAACTGGCGCAAGAGTAAGTTCCGGTTGTGGAAGCCGCTGCCGTGTTAAACGCAATGCGTCCACGCTTGACTTCTGAATCCGTTGAATCCTGTAATGCGATCGTCTCGATTACCTTGAGTTTTGCAGGGTTGGATACATCAAGCAGTGACACAGTATTAGCGACTGCGTTAAGAACCCAAGCCTGAGACGCTTTGCCGCTTGAATCGGATTGCAGAGCGATTCCGCGTGGTACGGCATCGACTTGCACGCGGCCAAGTATTTCACCCGTCGCGGCATCAAGCGTAAAAATTGTATCGGAGCTAGCAGCCGATGCAACGAGCGTTGTATCGTCATCGCTGATTTGGATCGCAAACGGAGTTGCCAACGCCAACTCTCGTTCAGGATGGTTTGGCGGCAGTGGTTCCAGTTGAAAAAAATGCGGTTTTTCTGGTTTACCGTCTTTGAATGTCACGCTGGTTATCTGGTTAAGAAATGCGCGATTTTCCAGTTCTTTTAGCCCGTGTTTTTTCGTGCCGGCATTTCCGTTCGCGTCATTGCGAGCGTCGGCTTGTGCGATAAATACTTTTCCGTTGGAATCAACCGTGAGTCCGTAAAGCAGCGTTCCCAGCGTATCAACAACTTCGACGAGCTCATCTGTATTCGTATCGAAAACGTATAAATCGCGATCCGGTACTTCTGGGTGTTTGATGATATCGGTCACGTGACCGAGCGACAAAACGTTATTTACGGCAATCGAGTGTTGCCAAGCGTCAAACGTCTCATATTCTTTATCCAGCTCTCCCGTGCCACCAGAAAGCTGGGATTTATTATTGGATTCAAATGGAATGACATACAGTCGATCCCCCTGAACAGTAATTGCCCGGGGATCCTGAGCCGTGATCGGCAACAACTTCGTAACCTTCCGCTGGGCCACATTGATAACCGCGATTGTATTTTCAGAAGAAAGAGCAACATAGGCTTTGTCGTTACTGGCAAACGCTATGCCAACCGGTTCGTCGAATCGAGTTGATTTGTTTGTCGGATGGAACCGCTGTACTGTCGCGATCACCTGTAGGTAGGATTTGCTTTTCTGTTCAGTGTCAATAATGCTCACCGAGTCGGACACGTGGTTCGTTACCCAGACCTCTTTGCCGTCGGGTCGTGCTGCGATACCAACTGGGTCAATTCCGACCTTGACGCGGCCGACGATTTTACGACTTTTGATCTGGATAATATCCACCGTGTCGTCGGGTGTGTTGACGACGAATACATGACCGTTGTTAATGGCAAGCGGAGACGCATGCGGACTCATATAGGAGGAATGGCTGATCGGGGTTGGTGCGACGGGAGAATCTACAGTCTTCACTGCGGGAGATTTGCGCGATGCATTTTCGGTTTCTGCGGTTACTAGCGACGTCGCCAGCGCGGCAAGCACAAGCAGACTGGCGGCAATAGCGGCTAAACGCATGTTTCTCTCCGATCAAAATTCAAGTAGTTGGTGAAATACAGTTTAGAGTAAAAAGTATTGAAATTACAAAACAATTGGTATTTGTTTTTTCCTAGTGGGCGAGGATTACCCGTCATCCAGTCCGGCTTGAACGTAAGTCTGGATAAAACGGGCGGCCCATGCTCTAATGATAATTGCGTGGTTTTGTCATCACAATAAAAAGTTGTTGAGTAGTCCTATGAACGTCTTCAAGTATATTCTTGCGTTTTCTTTGTTGTTTCATGCAGCTTCCCTTTCCGCCCAGTCGATTCAGGACAATTGGCATCAATGGCGAGGACCTAATAATACAGGCGTGTCATCCACGGCCACTCCGCCTGTTAAGTGGAGCGAAACAGAGAATATCCAGTGGAAGGTTGCCCTCGACGGCAATGGAAGTTCAACTCCAATCGTTTGGGAAAATCGGGTGTTCATTTTGACGGCAATTGATACTCGAATCGTCGATCCCAATCTGCCCAAACCAGAAGATCAACCGATGCGAGTCTTCGGCATCAAACACCCCAACACCCAATATCAATGGGTAGTGATTTGTTTAGACCGAGAAACGGGTGACGAACAATGGCGGCGAACAGCCGTGCAGCGAGTCCCTCACGAGGGGCATCATGGTGATAACAATTATGCGTCCGCATCGCCGGTCGTAGCCGACGGTAAAGTCTATTGTTGGTTTGGATCGGCTGGCCTGTATGTGTACGAATTGGATGGTACGCCTGTTTGGAATCGGGACCTTGGAAAAGCCTATATGGGAGCGGCTCTTGGCGAAGGTTGTTCACCGGTCGTTCATGGAAATCGCGTGATCATTGTTCGAGACCAGCAGCGTCAATCGTCGATCGAAGTGCTCGACACTAAAAATGGAAAAACGATATGGAAAAATGAACGTGAGGAGGGCAATACTTGGGCCACACCGGCGATTGCCGAATACAACGGTAAAGTACAGGTGATCACATGCGCGTCGAACTTCGTCCGTAGCTACGATTTGGAAAATGGCGATCTGATCTGGAAGTGTAGCGGACTCACTGGAAATGCGACTCCATGTCCAATCGTTGAGGATGATCGTGTCCTAGTAATGACCGGTTATAAAGGGCATTCCGCGATGTCGTTGCCCATCACCGAGACCGGCGATCTTTCCGATTCCGACAAAATTATCTGGACTCATGATCGCGGCACTCCCTACGTTCCTTCGCCCGTATTGTTGGACGGGACGTTATTGTTTAATCAGTCCAATAGCGGGATTTGGACGGCACTCGATGCTAGCTCAGGTAAAGTAGTGCTTGAACGAACACGATTGCCGGGAATATCCAAAATCTATGCTTCGCCGGTTGTTGCCCAAGGGCATGTTTACGTGACGGGTATCGACGGGCTAACGTTGATTCTTAAACCAGGTAAAGGCCTGCACGTCGTCGCCTTCAATAAGCTGAATGACACGTTTAGTTCGTCTGCCTCGATTGCCGGCAAGCAACTATTTCTGCGGGGAAACAAGCATCTATACTGCATTGCCGAGACTCCTTAGCTGTTTTTATGGTGTCCGTGCTCTGCAACTTAAGCTAGCTCCGATTGTTGCGGTTCGTTACAATGCGGGTAACGTGATTTAGAACAAACACAGGAGATGATCGTTGGATTGTGGAAATACCAAACTTAGTCGCCGCCAGTTTTTCCAAGCTGGCGGACTATCAGTGGGCGCATTGTCGCCGCTGGGTATTTCACTTGCGGACGTGCTCGCTGCTGAGTCAACGGCGCTGAGCACCAATAAAAGAAACATCAACGTCATTTTTATGTTTCTCCAAGGTGGCGCAAGTCATTTGGACATGTATGACTTGAAGCCCCAGGCGCCACGCGAAATACGTGGACCCTACGATCCGGCCAGTACCGTCGTCCCTGGTATCCAACTTAGCGATCAGCTCCCCCTCTTATCACAACACACCGACAAGTTCTCGATGATTCGGTCGATGCACAGCTACACTTCCAAACACGGTGAAGGTGATGTGCATATGATGTGCGGCACACCCGTGGACCGCGATCTGCAGGGCCCCGGCATCGGCGCCGTCCTGAGCCAGCAACAGCGACAACAAGCACCCATCCCGCCGTTTATCCATTTTGGCAATATGAAGCATCCGGCCTATACGGCTCCCGGATACGCAGGGGTCCTCGGTCGCAGTTTTGACCCCTTTTTGGTTACACAGGATCCAAACTCCCCCAAGTTCTCCGTCAGGGAATTTGATGTTCCGGACGATGTTGATGTTGGGAGAATTCACACGCGAAAAAGTCTGTTGTCCTCGCTTGACCGCTACCAACGAAAA
>JABJJO010000094.1 GCA_018660825.1 Planctomycetaceae bacterium
GTCAAATCCTGTGGTGACGTCTCGACAACCACGACGGCATTACTCTCACTAATTCTAATCTCATCTCCGCTCTCATATTTATCAATCGCCTCATTGGACAACCGCATAAACTGTACCAAAAATTCGTGCATCGTTTTGAGGCGGATAAATGCTTTTTGCGGTTCACCACTGCGTGCTAAGGGCTCAGCGATGACCAATTGCTCGGCAGCGATATCAAGATTGCGCTCACTCAACGCCTCACGGCCCAACTTTAGTGCTACCGATAATTTCTCAAGTTCTGCTGGCTCGATGGGCATTGGTTCGGTGGGCATTGGTTCAGTGGGAGGATCCGTGCTAGGTTTTTCCGGGACTTCAAGAAATATTGTTGGAATAGTATCAAGTGGTTTCTCTATTGGCGGCGCTGGCGGTCGCACTTTAGGCTGATCAATGGTTGGTGCATCGGTATTCGATGTTGTCTGCAAATCATTAGGCTTAGATGGCTTTTTCGCCAATTGGGGATCACTCGGTTGTTGAGAAACGACCCGACGTTGGTTACCGGGATTCATAAAAACAAAAGCCCCACCGCCAACAATCAAAAAAAGACCGATAGTTGCATATAGCAGCAGAGGTGAACGCGTCTTTCTCGACGAGCGCCGCCGCTTTCTTTTGGTTTTCAGGCCATTGAATTGGTTGCCGGATTGCAGCTGTTCGGATGGTCCAACCGCATCCGGTAAAGGAGGAATTGTTCGTGCAATCTGAGTCGCCACTTCCTCGGGTGCTACCGTGGCAATCGGTGCTGCAACCGGAACAGCGACTGCAGTTGGAACGACCGGATGTGCCGCCGCAACTCGCACACTGGCTACTGCACCCGACTGCAAATGTGATGGCGCCATCGAATCAACTGGACTAGCCGATTTGACAGAAGCTTTAAAACCCGCGTCAATGCGTACGATCGGTCCTAAGCGTGCAACGAGGGAAAGTGCGGAGGGGACCTCGCCAGTTGTAAGTTGGTTGTCATAAGTGGCTTTTAAATTCGCATCGAGTAGCGTTTTGCTTGCCAATGATACTTCATCAAGGACTGCTGCCCATACGCCCGCATTGGCCCCAGGTTTGAATGTTCGCATTTTGGCTAACGCGGCAATTCGGCCATTCTCGACTCGGTCATGCGTACACTCGTCACGGTTGCTAATACCCAACAGTTCATAGTAGGTAGGGCACTTGGGCGCCGTATCTAAGTCTAAAAACTCTATATATGGATTAAACAAATCAGACATTGCAATAACGGAGATCCTTGAGAGCAGCTCGGTGAACGGCACTGCATATTTATGTTATTTATGGCAGCTACAAAATGGTACGATGTCATTTGCGCGCTGTCTGTAAACAACTACTATTAAAACGTATCGTATAGTTAACTGTACTCACTAACTTTTATTTCAATATTCTATACAATTCATGGGAACTAATCATACGTTGTAAGCATCAATAACAATAGATGTATCCTTGTGTCTCTCGTAACGACCTTAAATCAAACCATTTTAAACCCTATTTTTTCTTAGTAGTTTAGATCTATGAAACACATACCACGCCACCGAACATTCGCTGCTTTCGTCCTACTTACACTAGTTTCCTCGGTCTGTTGGGGAATTTTTGCTGATATCAGCAACAACGACTTGCGTAGTCAGAGTCGCAAGCAATTCGCCGAAAACAATATCAAAGAAGCGTATGACGGTTTTTCTGAACTGGCAATACGATCCGATACGGGTGGATTAGAACTGGTCCAAGACATGAGCATGCTTTTTCAATGCATGCAACGTCTACGCAAATATACAGACTTCGATCAACTCATTGAAAAAATCATCGCTGCGCATCCGAAAGATTGGCGGGTTTTAAGCCAAGCGATCCAACAATACCAATCCGTACCTAAGCACGGAGTTTTAGTTGACAACCAATGGCAGCGTGCCCCACAAAGAATTACTGGGCAAGTACTTAATAGCACTGATCGAGATCGAGTCAGAGCCTTGCAACTATTTGAAC
>JABJJO010000165.1 GCA_018660825.1 Planctomycetaceae bacterium
CTTGCTCTAACCGCAGTTGACCATCCACTAAACGCGGTTGCACATTAAACTCCGTGGCTAACAACTTGGATAACGACTCGGGGTCTGCACATTTAATGGAAACAACATCTCCGCCGAGTCGCTGCCGGAGGACGTCTGGTTGATCCAATGCCACCAATTGACCTTCATTGAGAATCGCTACTCGGTCCGCCCGCTCCGCTTCCTCTAAGAGATGCGTTGTCATGAAAATCGTCATGCCGTTATCCTGTTGCAATTGTCGCAATACGTTCCACAAATCAATCCGAGCAGCGGGATCCAAGCCGGTTGTCGGTTCGTCCATAATTAACAATCGAGGGCGATGCAATAAACTCTTGGCCAATTCCAAACGTCGCCGTAATCCACCAGACAGCTTATCCACAATGTCGTGTTGGCGTTCTGAGATGCCCAACTGTTCAGACACTTCAACAATACGGTCACCGGCAATTTTCCCAGTCAAACCGTACAGCGAGGCCTGCAATCGCAGGTTTTCGAATACGGTTAACTTCCCGTCGACCGAGGGTGATTGAAAAACCACACCCATTTGATGGCGCACGCTACTCAGATCAGACTCAACGCTCGTGCCAAATACTCGAATCGAACTCCCTGTTGACGGCGGCTGATGTTGCACAGGAATCAGAGTCGACAACAACCGAAACAGAGTCGTCTTGCCGCTACCGTTGGGGCCCAGTAAGGCAAATAGCTCTCCGTCATTTACATCCCACGATACGTCGTCAAGCGCGCATCGTTCACCATAGTGAAAGGAGAGGTGCTCAATTTTTATCGCGGCAGATTGCATCGTGGCCACGCTCTGGGTTATCGGTTCAATAAGCAGACGGGAAAGACGAAAATGTCATGTTAAATGCTAGTGCGTTGTCGATTCAGCATGTTCATCTTCGTGCGAGGAATCTTGCAAGCCTGTTACAGGGACTGCCGGTTCGACAATTTCATAGGCCGCTCGATCCAAACGTTCATCCGTGTAGTAGTGAGTTCGTCGACCAACATCAGGCACCAACATCACCATCAAAAACAGACTCATAATAGAAGCCGGAATCGTAAGAACCCATTTCCACATTCCTTTTTCCCACTTCAAGTGCATAAAGAACGTAATGACTAATAGTGCTTTGACGCAGGAAACGGACAACATGATCCCCCAGCCAAGTAGCTCTTTACCTTCGAACATTTCCTCGGAAATCATCCAGCCAATACCTGCGGAAATCCCCGTACATATTAGTAATCCAATAAAAACCTGGATGTAGATCCGACCATGATCATGTTCATGTTCATGGTCTTGTTCATGGCCATCATGATTTTCAGAATTTTGTTCGTGATCGGACATTTTTTTGTCTCTTTCAAACGTTAGCGTCTAATAATGATTCGTTCAATACAAAAGTGCGTTGTCGCAACTACGATGCCATATTTAGAAAAGATAAAACAAAGGGAATAGGAATATCCAAACAAGGTCGACAAAGTGCCAATACAATCCGGTGTTCTCAATGTAGTTAGCGCGTTTTTCATCAAGGGTCCAAGCCAACGGAAATCCAAAGGCAATTAAACCGACAATCACGTGCAGGGCGTGAAATCCTGTCAGTAAAAAATAGGTGCTCGACCACATATTACCACTGGGAATGTGCATGGCGAGAATCAAACCGGCGTGCTGTTCCTCATGCAACTTTTGATTTATTCCTCCGCCGGGATGGGCATGCTCTTCGTCGTGAGCCTCTGCCGAGTGTTGGCGAATCCAATATGCTTGTCGAGCTGCCAGTAATTTCATTTCAAAATCTAAGGAAGTCGCTGTTTCACCAGCGGTTGGTTCTAACTGACTCTGTGCCACCTTAATTTCATCAATTCGACGCAAAATATAAGCCGTTTCAATTTGTCGTAAATGCGGCATGTAGCTCGCGTATCGGGGCAACGCGTATACATCTTGAGAAACGGAAAGCAGTACATCACGGTGATTGAGCCCAGCAATGTTAGCGGCACTTTGTGTATTGGGCACTCGTCCAATGACATATTCCGCCCACTGCAGCGAACCATGTAAGAACTCCTCGAGCAGCGTTTGAGTCTCCTCTTTCATAGTCGAATCACTTGCTATGTTCACGCTCTTATCGTCAGGAACCTTGTCAGCTTGCGTAGTCGCTGAATCCTCGGCCTTCGATCCTGCCAACGGCAATACCGCTCCCTTGGAATACTCCGCTACTTGATCTTTGAGTCGAGCGAGATAGTAAACATCAGACTGTTCGTGCAACAGACTGCGACCACCAGGTTGTGGGTGAATACCATGGGCAAATTTGCTCGAATACTCATACATCTTGATTCCCAAGAACGCACAGCCACAAAGGAAGGTGACTGTCAAATATATCTTGGCCTTCGCAGCTAGATTCTTCTTGGCGGCCTCAAAGGTAAGCACGACCGTAAAGCTAGAGAAAATGAGGATGAACGTATTGATGGTTCCCAGTAGTTCGTCCACGTGTACATCATGCGGTCGTGGCCAAGTGCCGGCGGGGGCACCAAAACGAAGCACGATATAAGTGCCGATCAGGGCTGCAAAAAACATGATTTCCGTTGATAGAAACAGCCAGAGGATTACTTTGCCATTATTGATCGGCAATGCTTCTTGGTATACCAAATCCACATGACCATGATGACCATCGTCTTGATGTTGTTCGTGTTCACTCATTTCTTGTTTCAACTAATTAAGATTACAAAGGGTGA